>JAMLGM010000004.1:300000-422205 GCA_023957975.1 Microthrixaceae bacterium
AGTTTGAACACCTTCGGGGCGATTTCCTCACAAAGGCCATCGCCGGTGCACAGATCCTGATCGATCCAGACCTTCATACCCATAGTTCCATGCTCCTCGGATTGTTCGGTGCGGGTGTTCGGTCCCGACGCCTGCGATCGATTCTAACCACAAGCAAGACGGTTTCGGGCAACTCCGCCGAGGTGACAATCGACATGTTCGACGGGGTGAGTTGGATTCCGCCGGCACGGTGTTAGCTTGCCGAGGGACGGTTCTCGTCACGGCGAGGCCTCAGCGAGTCGCAACCGCCAACGCCGACGACCACGAGCTCCAGGGAGGTGGACGGTGACCGAACCGAACGACAGCCCCGAGGTGGAAACCCTGCGCAACGAGGTTGCGGAGCTTCACGACGAGATCACGCTGCTGCAACGGCGGATCCAGGACGCACCGAAGCGCGTGCGGACCCTCGAAGAACGGTTGCTGGAGACCAAGGGACAGCTCGCCCAGGCCGTCGCCCAGAACGAGAAGCTCACCTTCACCTTGCGTGAGGCGCGCGACCACATCGCCGCGCTGCGCGACGAGGTCGACAAGTTGACCCAGCCGCCATCGGCGTACGCCACGCTGCTCGAAATGAACGACGATGACACCGCCGACGTGATGAGCTCGGGCCGCAAGATGCGCGTCGAGGTGAGCCCGTCGGTCGATCCCGCCACGCTCATCGCCGGGGCCGAGGTCGTGCTCAACGAGAGCTACGCGGTGGTGATGGTTCGTCGACCCGACACCGTCGGCGAGATCGTCAATCTGCGCGAGGTGCTCGAGGATGGAACCCGGGCGATCGTGTTGGGCCGTGCCGATGAGGAACGCGTGGCGACCATCGGTGAATCGCTCGTCGGCGTGCCGATACGCAGCGGCGACTCGCTCCTCATGGACACCCGCTCGATGGTGCTGCTCGAAAAGCTTCCACGCGGCGAGGTCGACGACCTGTTGCTCGAGGAGGTGCCCGATATCTCCTACAGCGATATCGGCGGCCTCGACGACCAGATCGAACAGATCACCGACGCGGTCGAACTGCCGTTTCTCCACCAGGATCTGTTCAACGTGTACGCCTTGCCGGCGCCGAAGGGCATTTTGCTGTACGGCCCGCCCGGTTGCGGCAAGACACTCATCGCCAAGGCCGTGGCCAACTCGCTGTCCAAGAAGGTCGCCGCGGCCACGGGTCGGGAGTCTGCGAGTTACTTCATCAGCGTCAAGGGCCCGGAGCTGTTGAACAAGTACGTCGGCGAGACCGAACGTCACATCCGCGACGTGTTCACCCGCGCCCGCGAGAAGGCGGCGGACGGGACCCCCGTCATCATCTTTTTCGATGAGATGGAGTCGCTGTTTCGCACGCGGGGCACCGGCATCTCCAGCGATATGGAATCGACGATCGTGCCGCAGCTCCTCGCTGAGATCGATGGGGTCGAGACGCTCAAGAACGTGATCGTCATCGGCGCATCCAACCGGGAGGATCTCATCGACCCCGCGATCCTGCGGCCGGGACGCCTCGATGTGAAAATCAAAATCGGTCGGCCCGACCGCGCCGCGGCCGCTGCGGTGTTCGGCCGTTACCTGACCGACGACACCCCCGTCGACGGCGTGGAGATCGATTCGCTCGGTGGAGGAGACCGCCACAAGGCACTCCTGGCGATGATCGAAGGAACGGTCGAGGAGATGTACCGGGAGGACGAATCCAGCCAGTTCCTCGAGGTGACCTACCAGAACGGTGACAAAGAGATCATGTACTTCAAGGACTTCGCGTCCGGGGCGATGATCGAAAACATCGTGCGCCGGGCGAAGAAGTTGGCGATCAAACGCGAGCTCGTGTCCGGAACTCGAGGGGTTCGCCTCAGCGACCTGGTGACCGCGACGCACCAGGAATTCAAGGAACACGAAGACCTGCCCAACACCACCAACCCCGACGACTGGGCGAAGATCTCCGGCAAAAAGGGCGAACGGATCGTCTACATTCGCACGCTGATCCAACAAGAGGATCACTTCGAAGGTGGCCGGGCGATCGAAGCGGTCGTGACGGGTCAGTACCTGTGACCCGGCCAACCCCCTGACACGACGGCGGCGGAGGCGAGGATGAACACGAGGCGCTGGGCGGCCACGATCGCCGCGTTCATGGTGGTCACGACGGCGTTGAGCGCGTGTGATCACCCGAGCATCCCCATCGGATCGTTGGATTCGGTGGGGTTGAGCACAGACGGTCGTGCGATCCGGCTCACCGGTTGGGCGATCGACCGCGACACCGCCTCGCCGATCCTGATCACCGCCGCGGTGGCAAACGGAAATCGGGTCTCGGCCGCGGCCAGCACGCACCGGCCCGATGTCGGTGCGGCCTACCCTGCGGCCGGAGCGACCCACGGCTTCGACGTCGCCATCGCCGCGCCGCCCGGCCGCCACACCGCCTGCGTTGGCGTCCACAACGTGGGCAACGGCGCCGACGTGATGCTGGGATGTCGCACGATCACGGTGCCGTCGATCGACCCGTTCGGATCGGTCGACGCCTTCGACATCACGCCGACCTCGGTGCGGGTTGCGGGATGGGCGGTCGATCCCGATGCCGGAGGCCCCATCGACGTCATGGTGACCTCGAAGGTGGACGGCACCATCGACGATCCACAAGTCGCCGCGGCCCCGGCGGCGCATGCACGGCCCGATGTCGCCGCCGCGACCCGCGGTCCGATCAACTCCGGCTACGACCTGACGATGTCGTTCGCTGAACCGGGCACCCACACGACCTGTGTGGTGGCGATCAACCGGGCCCTCGGCGCCAACCGTGAGTTGGGGTGTCGCCGTCACGTCGTGGCCGACCGGCGGCCGATCGGGTTCGTCTCCTCGGTGCGCATTGTCGGATCGGAGGTGACGGTTGCGGGAACGGCGACCGATCCCGACGGAGCGCCGGTCCGGGTGGAGGTGGCGGGTCGGCCCGCGGTCGTCGCGACGGACGGCCGCTGGCAGGTGACCGTGAATGGACTTGCCGATGGCGCACATCAGTTCTGCGCGACGCTGCGCAACGTCGGCACCGGTTCGGGAATCCAACGCGACCGGACCCTGCCCTGTGCCACCGCGGTGATCGGCGCGCTCAACGTCGCCACGACCGGGGTCGTCGGCGCCACCCACGCCGTGCGCTCATCGTCGAGTTCGCTCGCGGATATCGATCGCGACGCCGGGGTTTCCACCCGTCTGTCCGACGGCTCGACCCTTTGGCTTTTCGGCGATTCCACGGCCCCGAACCCCGACGGTTCCATGCGGTATTTCGTGAGCGGAACCGCAGCGTGGGCGCCCGCCACGGCGTCGACCTCTCCGGCGGACGCGTCGGATGCCCAGCGGGTCCCGTACCTGCTCGCTCGTCCGACCGAATCGTTCGGTGCATGCCCCACCTCCCGGGCACACAAGGCGATGTGGCCCATCTCCGCGGTCACGGTGCCGAACGGTGACGGAACCGATCGAGTGCTGGTGTACCTGGCGAACATGTGTCTCGGCAGCGCTGAGGATTTTGAGTACAAGGGCGTTTCGATCGGCGAGTACCAGTACAACCCGGCATCGCCGCCGCAACATCTGCCCGTGCAACTACGGATCCTCGAACAGAACCTCTTCGGGCGGCGTGCCTATGGGACCGCTTCGGTGTTGGCCCCCGACGGGTACCTGTATGCGTACCAGTGCGATCACCCGTCGAACCCTGCCGACTACGCGGGTTACGGCCCGTGCCGCGTCGCCCGAGTTGCGCCCCACCGCGCGCATGTCCGGGCCGACTACACCTACTGGGACGGCGCTGGGTGGACGGCGACGGACCTCTCGGCCCCGGCCGGCCACCTGCCGATGGACGCCGGCGCCTTTGTGGGCTACAACGCTCCGGCCTCCTCGTTCAACGTGTCTCGGGACGATTCGCGCGGGCTCTACGTGATGGTGTACTCGCCGTGGCCGGGATTCATCGGACAGGCGACCATCCGTTTCGCCGAGTCGCCGATCGGGCCGTGGAGCGCCCCGGTTTCGGTTGCGCTGCCCGACTGCGAAAACACCGTCGGTGGTCAGCGCCGGTCGTGTTACGCGGCGACACCGAAACTCGACCACGGCGCCGAGGGGCGTCTCGGGCTCGGGTTCTATGACCAGGCGACCGCGCTGAGTTTCGGTCGCGGACAGTACTTCGTGACGAGCGCGGCGGTCTCGGTTTCGCGACGAAGCGGGTAGGGTCGAACCCGTGGTGTTGCCGATCGTGTGCGGAATCGAAACCGAGTACGGCATCATCGTGCGATCACCTGACGGAGCCGAGCCGACCTCGATGAGCCCGATGACGGCGTCGTCGATCCTGGTCTCGGCCTACGTCGACACCGGTCTTCGACAGCGTGGGGCGTCGACCGCCAGCGGCACCTCGTGGGATTTCCACGACGAGACGCCGAGCAACGACGCACGGGTCGGAGACGCCGAGCACCCGGGGACGACTCCGAGTGGTGCGCGCCCGGGAGGCGCCGGCGACATCAGCGTGTCCACCTTCGCCCCGGAGGTGGAGGCGCATCTGGTCAACACGGTGCTGTCGAACGGAAGCCGTTTCTACGTCGACCACGCTCACCCGGAACTGTCGACTCCCGAGTGCCGCACCCCGCGCGAAGTCGTGCGCTACGACGCAGCAGGTGACGAAATACTTCGCCGGGCGATGACCGCGGCAAACAGTCAACTTCCCGGCCGTCGCGAGGTAGTCATCTACAAGAACAACTCCGACGGCAAGGGGCAGAGCTACGGGTGCCACGAGAACTACCTGCTGGCGCGCTCCACCCCGTTCGCCCACCTGGCCGCCGGCGCCACCCCACACCTGGTCACCCGCCAGATCTTCTGCGGTGCCGGCAAGGTCGGACGCGAGGCCGATGGCGTGCCGGCGAGCGGAGACGTGTTTCAGATCTCACAACGAGCGGATTTTTTCGAGGAGGCAATCGGGCTCGAAACGACGCTAAAGCGCCCCGTCGTCAACACCCGCGACGAGCCCCACGCCGACGCGTCGCGATATCGCCGCTTTCACGTCATCATCGGAGACGCCAATATCAGCGAGGTCGCGACGCTCTTGAAGGTCGGCACCACCGCGCTGTGGTTGGCGACGATCGACGCCGGACTGGTCACCGATCCGATCCGCCTCGCCGCTCCGGTGTCCGCTGTCAGAACCGTGTCCCGGGACCTCACCCTGCGTGAACCGCTCGAACTTGCCAACGGGTCGACCATGACGGCGTTGGACATCCAATGGGAAATTTTTCGCCAGGTCGACGCCGCCGCCAGCCACGGCATCCTCGAGTCGATCGGGGCTGAGGCCGGCAATGAGGTGCTACAGCGATGGCACGACGTGTTGGCCACCCTCGAACGCGACCCGATGGAACTCGCCGACACGGTCGATTGGGTCGCGAAATACCGCCTCCTCGACGCCTATCGGCAGCGACACGGTCTCGCCTGGTCGAACCCCCGCCTCGCAGCGATGGACCTGCAGTACCACGACCTGCGCCCCGAACGTTCGCTGGCCGCCCGTCTCGGGCTGCAACGCATCTGCAGCGACGACGAGGTCGCCCGGGCCGTCATCGAGCCGCCGGAGTCGACCCGCGCCTGGTTCCGCGGCCGTAGTCTCGCCCAATTCGGAGATGCGGTGGTCAGCGCCAACTGGGATTCGCTGGTGTTCGATGTCGGCGAGTCGGCGCTGCGGCGGGTCCCGATGATGGACCCCGTCAAAGGCACCCGGGCCCATGTCGAGGCGCTCTTCGACGGCTGTGAGGATGCCGCCGAGTTGGTCCGTCGCCTCGGCGCCTGAACGACCGGCGAACCACCGGCGAGCAGTCGGTGGGCGACCGGCGAGCGGTCGGGGCCGACGACCATGCGTCGGAACCCGGGGCGTATCACGCTACGTTGAAGGTTCTGGAGGTAACGACTGTGGCCGAACGCGAACAGATCCGAAAGAACGCTCCCACTCGCACCGACGACACCGATGTCGACGATCTCGCTCCCAGCGAGGCCGGGTCGCGCATCAAAGCCGAACTCGATGACCTGCTCGACGAGATCGACGACGTCCTCGAAACCAACGCGGAGGATTTTGTGAAGTCCTACATCCAAAAGGGCGGCGAGTAACCGAAATGCTGCCGAGTTTCACACCGGGTGAAGACCCCGGCCCAGATTTCGGTGAGCTGATGAAACGGGTCGGGCTTCGCTCCGAGCCGATCACCGTTGGCCCGAGCGATGCCGCGGCGATCACCCATGGCACCACCTGCCTCGCCATCCGCTATGCCGATGGGGTCGTCATCGCCGGCGATCGACGTGCGACCTCGGGCAACTGGATCAGCCACCGCACGATCGAAAAGGTCTTCCCCGCCGATCGCTATTCGGCGGTGGCCATCGCCGGGGCCGCGGGGCCGGCGATCGAGATGGTCCGGTTGTTCCAGTTGCAGCTCGAACACTACGAAAAGGTCGAAGGCAACCACCTGAGCCTCGAGGGCAAGGCGAACCAGCTGAGCCAGATGATCCGCAATCACCTTCCGGCGGCGATGAGCGGGATGGCGGTCGTGCCACTGTTCGCGGGCTACGACACCAAACGCGGCAACGGCCGGTTGTTCCAATACGACATCACCGGCGGACGCTACGAGGAACACGACTACGCAGCGACCGGATCCGGTTCGATGCACGCCTCGACCGTGGCCAAGCTCGGGTTTCGCCCCGCGCTCAGCCGCGAGGAGGCCGTCGATCTGGTCATCGAGGCGCTGTGGCAGGCCGCCGATGAGGATTCCGCCACCGGCGGCCCCGACCTGATCCGCAAGATTTTCCCGGTCGTCGCCACGGTGACCGCGCAGGGCTATCAACGCCTCGACGACGAGGAGCTCGAAACCCGCAGTCGCGACCTCATCGGCCGCATCGAGTCCCGCCGGGGAGGTGTGTCATGACCGCTCCGTTCTACGTCGCTCCCGAACAGATGATGAAGGACCGCGCCGACTACGCGCGCAAGGGCATCGCCCGAGGTCGTTCACTCGTGGCCGTCACCTATGCCGACGGCATCTTGTTGTGTGCCGAGAACCCGAGCCGCATGCTGCGCAAGATCTCCGAGATCTATGACCGCATCGGGTTCGCCGGGGTCGGCAAGTACAACGAATTCGATCAACTCCGCATCGCCGGCGTGCGCCACGCGGACCTGAAGGGGTTCGCCTTCAGCCGTGAAGACGTCGATGCTCGAAGCCTGGCGAATCAGTACGCGCAGATGCTCGGACAGGTGTTCACCCACGAGATGAAGCCCCTCGAGGTCGAGATCCTCGTCGCCGAGGTCGGCTCCAGCGCGGAACACGACCAGTTGTTTCACATCCACTACGACGGGACGCTCGTCGACGAAGCGAATTTCACCGTGCTCGGAGGCGATGCCGAGGCCATTCGCGAACGTCTCGCCGACGCGTTCGTCGCAGGGGCACCGCTCGCCGACGCGTTGGCCGGGGCGGTCGGCGCGCTCGAAGGCCCGGACCGGCGTCTCCCCGAGCCCGAACTCGAGGTCGCGGTGCTCGAACGCCAGGCGCCCCGCCGCAGTTTCCGACGTATCACCGGCGACGAGTTGGCGGCGCTGCTGCCCCCCGAGGAGTAGGACGGTGCAACGGCGCATCGTCGGGTTGGAAAGCGAGTACGGCGTCACGTGCACGCTGCCCGGCCAGCGCCGTCTTTCCCCAGATGAGGTGGCCCGCTACCTGTTTCGTAAGGTGGTGTCGTGGGGCCGTTCGTCCAACGTGTTCCTCGGCAACGGGGCACGCCTGTACCTCGACGTCGGCTCCCATCCTGAATACGCCACCCCCGAATGCGATTCGCTGCACGACCTCGTCGCTCACGACAAGGCGGGCGAACGCATTCTGGAGGGCCTCGTCACGTCGGCAGAGGAACGCCTTCGCCAAGAAGGCACCGACGCCGAGATCTACCTGTTTCGCAACAACACCGACTCGGCCGGCAACTCCTACGGGTGCCATGAGAACTACCTCACGACCCGCGACGACACCGTCAACCGTTACGACGAGGTGTTGATCCCATTCCTGATCAGCCGTCAGATCTACAGCGGCGCCGGAAAGGTGCTCAACACCGCCCGGGGACCGCTGTATTGCCTGAGCCAACGCGGCGAACACATCTGGGAGGGCGTGAGTTCGGCCACGACCCGCAGCCGGCCGATCATCAACACCCGCGACGAACCCCACGCCGATGTCGACAAGTACCGTCGCCTCCACGTCATCGTCGGTGACACGAACATGGGGGAGTACCCGACGTTTCTCAAGGTGGGCACGACCTCGTTGATCCTGCGCATGCTCGAGGACCGCAACGTCGTGTTGCGCGACCTCACCCTCGACAACCCGATTCGCGCCATCCGCGAGATCAGCCACGACATGACCTGTTCGGTTCGGGTCCGACTCGCAAATGGCCGCGAAGCAAGCGCGTTCGAACTGCAGAGCGAGTTCTTATCGAGGGCGCAGCGCTACGCACAATCACACGACATGACCCCGCAGGAAAAGCAGTCACTCGCCATGTGGGAACACGTGATGGCCGGCATCGAACGCGATCCGCTCAGCCTCGAACGCGAACTCGACTGGGTCACCAAGTTCAACCTGATCGACGCCTACCGGCAGCGCCATCAACTCGCGATGGGGGCACCCGAAGTGGCGCTGATCGATCTTCAGTACCACGACATCAGCCGGCACCGTTCGGTGTTCTACAAGCTGCAGCGGCGCGACCTGGTCGAACGGATCGTGACCGACCAGGACATCGCCGATGCCGTCGACACCGCACCCCAGACCACCCGTGCCCGACTGCGGGGCGAGTTCATCAAACGCGCCAAGGAACGCCGCCGCGACTACACCGTCGACTGGGTTCACCTGAAACTCAACGATGACGCACAGCGCACCGTGTTGTGCAAGGACCCGTTCAAATCGCACGACGAACGGGTGGATCATTTGATCGCGTCGTTGTGATCGTCGACGCCTGAGAACGAACCACAGGAGGGTCGTGCCTCACTTTCGAACCGGAACCGTCACCTCGGTGGTATCAGAACGCGCCGGGTTGCAACGCGTCGAGGTGCTGATGCCCGACGGGGCCACGGCGCGGGCCTATGTGCTGAGCGACCTCCTCGGAACGGTTGCGGTCGGCGACGAGGTCGTGTGCAACACCACCGCGGTCGATCTCGGCCTCGGAACCGGGGGCTCCCATGTCGTGCACTGGAACCTGTCGCGACGCGAACTGCACCTGCCCGGACCCGACCACGTCATGAAACTGCGGTACACCTCGCTGCAGAGCGATGTGGGCACCTCGGAGCTGTTGCACCCGGATCTGCCGGCCTCCCTGGGCGGGGCGGTCGTCGTGGCGACCCAGGTCCACAGCCAGGTCGGGGTGGTGGCGGCGACCATCGCTGCGATACGGCCCGGAACCCGCGTCGTCTACGTGATGACCGATGGCGCCGCGTTGCCGATGGCCTTGAGCGACCTCGTCGTGTCGCTGCGCGATCTCGGCGCGATCGACGCCACGGTGAGCGCCGGCCACGCGTTCGGCGGCGACCTCGAAGCGGTGACGGTGGCTTCCGCTCTGAGCCTTGCGGTTCACGTCGCCGGCGCGGAGGTGGTCATCGCCGGCATGGGTCCGGGGGTGGTGGGCACGGGCACCGAACTCGGCTCCACCGCCATCGAGGCCGCGCACATCGTCGACACGGTGGATGCCCTCGGTGGCCGAGCGGTCATGTGCCTGCGGGCATCGTCGGGGGACGAGCGCTCGCGGCATCAGGGGGTCAGCCACCACACCCAGACCGCGCTGCGTCTGGCGCGCAGCCGTCCGCGCGTGGCGGTCGTCGAGGGTGCGGGCGACATCGACCCCGCTCATGGCGCGGCGGTGCACGTCGAGCCGCCCGACATCGAGGCCATCCTCGACGCGGCAGGGTTGAGGATCACCACGATGGGCCGCGACGTGACCCGCGACCGTTTGTTCTTCGACGCCGCTGCGGCGGCCGGAGCACTCGCCGTCCGTGAACTCGATGGCGCCTGAGGGCGACACGTCGGGCGACACGTCGGCAGAGTTTGTGCAGAATGCGACACCAGGTGTCGTGTTCTGCACAAAGTTCGCGCCCGGCACCGCGGTCAAGCGTCTCTAAACTCGGCCCCCGATATGGCAGCGACCGACTCCACCTCCAGCGGCATCTCTAAACTCGAGCGGCTCCTCAACCTCACGGCGCTGTTGTTGGCGACTCGGCGGCCGCTCACCGTCGAACAGATCGGCGAGCAGATCGCCGGATATCCGGCGGAGCCGATGAGCTTTCGCCGCCAGTTCGAGCGCGACAAGGACGAACTACGCCAGGCCGGAGTGCCGCTCGAGCTGGTCACGCTGTCCGAATGGGACGAACGCGAGGTCGGCTACCGGATTCCTCCCGAGCTCTATTACCTGCCCGACCCCGAACTCGACCCGGACGAGCGCGCCGCGTTGCAGTTCGCCATGGACGCGATCTCGCTTCGCGGGCTTGAGGGTTCGCAGCGTTCCGACGCCGGTTTGAAACTCGAGTTGCCTCCGAGCGAGGCGATGGCTCCGATGGCCGACGTGTCGGTATCGGCCGAGGTCGGGGTCCTGCGAGAGGCGATCTCGTCGGGGCAGGTCGTGCGGTTCGCCTACCGCTCGGCGATGCGCACCGTCGAACCCCACCGCCTCGACTACCAGAACGGGCGGTGGTATCTCACCGGCCGAGACCTCGACAAGGAGGCCATTCGGAGCTTTCGGGTGGACCGCTTCGACGGCTCGGTCGACCCGGGCACCCCGGGTTCGTTCGAAGCACCGACGTCGACCCGTGCGCTGCGCCTCGAACCGTGGCGATTCGGCGACGACCCACCGACCGCGGTCACGTTGCAGATCGACCGCGACCACGCCCCCGTGGTGCGCGACAGCTTCGGCCCCGACGCCGAGTGGACCGAGCGCGCCGACGGCGACGTCGAGGTTCGATGCGTGGTCAGCGGGCGACGCGCTTTTCGCACCCTGGTGCTGTCGATGCTCGACCACGCCGTCATCGTCGAACCGGCCGACGTGCGCGACGAATTCGTGACCTATCTCGAGGGGTTGGCCCGATGAGCCAGCGCATCACTTCGGCAGACCGCTATCGGCGAATCCTGGCGATGATTCCCTGGATCGTCGAACAGGGCGCCCCATCGATCGGCGACATCGCCGAACGCTTCTCGATCACTCAGGATCAGGTCCTGGCCGACCTCGACGTGGTGCTGCTGGTGGGCGTTCCGCCGTACTACCCGGACGACTACATCGATGTCGTCTATGAGTCCGACGTCGTTTCGGTTCGGCTCGGCGACCATTTCCGCCGGCCGCTCCGATTGACGGCGACCGAAGCGCTCAACGTGCTGATCGCCGGAGCGGGCCTCGCGGCCGCGGAGCCCGAAAATGGGCCGCTGTCTCGCGCCATGGGAAAGCTGCGGGTTGCCCTCGGCGTGCCCGACGGCGCCATCGAGGTTGCGCTGGGACCTGCCGATTCGGAGGTGTTGGCGACGTTGCGGAGCGGTCAACAGGAATCGACCAGCGTGGAGATCGAGTACTACACCGCCGGTACCGACACGTTGTCACAACGCCTGATCGACCCCCACCGGATCTACTCCGCAGAGGGGCACTGGTATGTGGCCGGGTATTGTCACCGGGCCGCAGACCAACGCGTGTTTCGCGTCGATCGGATCCGCAGCGCCGTCGCGTCCGCGGCCCACTTCGAGGTTCCGGTCCACGTCCCTGAACCCACGGTGTTCGAGGCCGACGAAGCGAAGCGGCGCCTGGTGTTGGATCTCGCTGCGGATGCGCACTGGATGGGAACGACCGCCCGAGCCGAGGCCGTCGAACGATTCGACGACGGTCGCCGCCGCGTCACCTTGGCGGTCGGTGGACGGGCCTGGATGGAGCGGGTACTGCTCGAGGCCGGTCCGGACGCCACGATCGTGGATTCCGACTCCGACTCCGGCACCGGTACCGCCGCTGGTGCGGGCGCCGGCCATGATGTCGAGGACCGGGACAATTGGGTGCCGGCCACCGAGGCGATCGCCATCCGACGCGAAGCGGCCACGAGAATTCTCGATCGCTACCGTTAGCCCGGCGCCGAGGAGTCGGTCCTCGCGGTGAAATGGTCCAAACGGCGCGGCCGCGTTTGTAAAGACCGCCGATAGCCTGATCATCGTGCCGGCCCGCATCCAACTTCATGATGCCGAATACGAGTACGTCGACTTCGGTCGCTCGCTCGCCAACTCGCTGCTCGGACGACCAGCATCCGCAGCGACGACGACGATCGACCGCCCGGCGAAACAGCACGACACCGACGTCAAGACCGACCGATCCTCTCCGCCGGAGCCGACTCGGCCGCCGACACCTCCTCAGCGGCCTGCTCGACCGGAGCGGCCCGCTCGACCGGAGCGGCCCGCTCGACCGGAGCCGGCGACCGTTTCCGAACCTGTCGTCGCCGCGCCCGCGGTCGATGAACCAACCGCTGACGATGCCGACACCCGTTTCGAGATCGACCCCACGAAGGTGGCGGCACTCCACCTCGGCGAGCCCCCGCACCATCCAGAACCGGCCGACGCCGACACCGCACCGGCGGCTGGCCGTTGGAGCAAGGGACTCGTCGATGCCGTGCGCTTCAAGATCTCCGAAACCCGGTCCAAGCGCGACGCCGACGACGTCGACGGACCTCCGGTGCCAACCCCGGGGCTCACGTTTGAACCCGTGCGTGAACCGACGCCCGCACCGGCCGCGTCCGGCTCCCAAGATGTCGTGCCGGATGCCGCCGACCACCTCGATTCCGCCGACGTCGCACACACCGGCCCCAATCCGGTCGATCGCCAGGACGCCCGTGCGCTCAGCGCCGAGGCCGCCGCTGAGACCGCGGAGCCGCGTTTGCCGCTCGCTGGAATCGCGCTGCGACGCGAACGCGGTGACGAGGCCCCGTTCGCCTCCTTGCAGCCCGACGTGGAACGACAGATTCGCAGCAGAATCGACGCCGGCACCGCGCCCCACCCGTACAGCGAACTGCCGTGGAGCGACGAGCGCGACGGACGCGAGCGCGACGTCGACGACGATGGCGATATTCGCACCTTGGACGTTTCCACCCTGCCGGAAGCGGTCGACGCCTCCCCGGCACCGGCAACCGTCTCGACGTGGAAGCAGGTCCGCGACTGGGTGCTCATCATCGGTTGCGCCATCGCTGCCGCGCTCGCGCTACAGACCTGGGCGGTTCAGATGTTCGAAATCCCGTCGGAGTCGATGTATCCGACGCTCAAGGTTGGCGATCGCGTCGCGGTGAACAAGGCCGCTTTCAAGCTCGGTTCGATCGAACACGGCCAACTCGTCGTATTCCAGCGTCCCAAAGCCGCCGTGAACAACGACGCGTCTCAGCCAGCGCAGCTCATCAAGCGCGTCATCGGCCTGCCCGGTGACGTGGTCGAGGCCAGAGGCGGAATCGTCTATATCGACGGCGAGCCGATCGACGAGAGCGCCTACCTGTCGCCCGATGTGATCACCAACAACCTGGCTCAGCCGGTGACGGTGGCCCCCGGACAGATCTTCGTGATGGGTGACAATCGAGAGCACAGCATGGACAGCCGAGAATTCGGCACCGTGTCGGAGTCTTCGGTGATCGGGCGTGCCGTGGTCATCGTGTGGCCGATCGGACGGTGGGGCGGCTTTCCCGGCGATTGACCCGCTGCGAGGGCCGGGCATCGAACTCACCGGTGCCCTGCCGATCGCCGCCTGGGCCCGATTCATCCGCCACGGAACGAACCGGTAGGATGCCGATCCCACCCGCATTCACCCGAGCGGAGCCCATGACCACCTCGGAACAGTCCACCCTCGACGGCTCACGCTCGTCCTCTCCGCACGAAAAGCCGAGCCGGGCAAGCTCCGCGAAGAGTTGGACGATCACCATCGCTTTGGCCGTCGGGTTGACGATCCTGTTGCGGATGACGCTCTTCCAGGCGTATTCGATTCCCTCGCCGTCGATGGTACCCACGCTCAACGTCGGCGATCGGGTGCTGGTCTGGTACGCATCCAAACACCCGAGTCGCGGCGACATCATCGTGTTCAACCGGCCGCCGCTCAACCCCAAGATGAGTGCCGACGAACCCGACGTCTTGATCAAGCGCGTCATCGGACTCCCGGGCGAAACCGTCACCGCGGTCGACGGGGTGGTCTACATCGACGGGAACCGACTTGAGGAGTCGTACCTGCCCGACGGCACTCAGACGATCATCGACGCACCGATCACGGTTCCGTCCGATGAATACCTGGTGTTGGGGGACAATCGTCTGCAGTCGGTCGACGGCCGTCGATTCGGCACGATCTCGCAGGAACTCATCGTCGGGCGTGCGGTGTTGCGGATCTGGCCGCCGAATCGACTGGGCGGCCTGTAGCCACGGCCCTCGGCAGCGGCACTCGGCAGCGGCACTAGTGCCGGCACTAGTCCTCGCGCACCGGTGGGGCGTCGGGGCGGGTGACCTCACGATGCGCGTCGACGAGACGGTCGGGGTGCGCGGACGACACGCCGTCGAGTCCGATGTGAAACAACGTCACCGCCATGCGTTCATGCACGGCATTTTGAGCGAAACACCGGCGGGTGAACCGGTGGTACAGCGCGACGCGGCCTCCGTTCCACAACGAGCGATCGGCCATCGTGGCATCCACCCGCTGCGATCGAAGCGCCGCGGCGTGGCGTTCGGCTCCGCCGGCGAAGGTTTCGGGGCCGATCTCATGCACGAGACGAACGAGCTCGCTGCGTTCGCGCCACTGCGCCAACGCCTCGAGGTCCGCGCTGGCGAGCCACAGCCGATCGAGCGCCCGAAACCGGGTGGCGCTGTGCAACGCCGCCTCGACCGCATCGGCATCGTGCACGTGCAACAAGATGTCGAGATCGTCGCCGACCTGTTCGTAGAACTCCTCAAGGGTCACCACGCTGTCGCCCAGTTGCGACCTCGACACCTCGGCCACTCGACGACGTCGCATGCCGGCGGTTCGCGGCGACCTGCGCAACACCGCGAACCCATCAGCGGAGGAATGCAGATCCGACTCGATCGCCGTCGCTCCGAGACGCCGTGCTACGGCAAAGCTTTCGATGGTGTTCTCGCCCAACTGCGCGCTCGCGCCGCGATCGGCGAACAAAAGGGCCGTTTCGCCGACCGGTAGCTGCTTGGGAATCATGTAGGCCGACCGAACTTCACGGCCTGAAATGTTAACTCCATGTCCTGGCGTGCCGAAGAACAGAGGAAGCCACCCAGTGAACGAGGGAGTTCCCATGGCACTCATCCGTGCAACGTGCAGCGATTGTGGAGACGTGGAGTTGCGTTCCCGCGACATCCAGGTCCGGATCTGTCGCGACAACGGCAACGGGAGTTACCTGTTCCGCTGCCCGGTGTGTCGCATGACCGAGGTGAAGTCCGCCGACGACCAGATCGTCGACATCCTGGTCGCCGCTGGGGTTCGCTGCAGCGAGTGGCAGCTTCCCGCCGAACTGCTTGAGCGCCCCGGGGGCGAGGCGATCACCCACGACGACGTCTTGGACTTCCACGAATTGTTGAACTCCGAACATTGGTACGCAGAACTCGAGTCGCTCCAGGGCTGAGGTCGGTCTGACACCGACGTTTGTGCGGCGACGTTTGTGCGGCGACCCTGTGGGGCGCATTTGCGCCGCAGCGACGCCCTGTAGCATCTGGCCATGACCTCTGGAGGCCTACTCGGCATCCTCGACAGCCTCAAGAGCGGCGAGGTCCTCATGATCCTCGTTCTCGCGATGGTCGTGCTCGGCCCCGAACGGCTACCTCAAACCGCACGTGACATCGGCCGTTGGATCGCCAAATTCCGTTCGGCGTCTTCGGGCATCACCAGCGAGTTGCGCGAGGTGATGAACGATCCAGACATGGCTCCGCTTCGCGAGGTGGGCGAATTCGTCGCGTCGCCGCGTCGCAAGATCATGGAGTACGCGACTGAGGCGGAAAACGAAGCCGCCGAAGCCCGCCGCCTGGCCGACCGGGCCGCCGAGGCGGCGGAGGCTGCTGAAGCCGCCGCTCGCGCCGCGCGTGCGAACGCCGACGAAACCGAGGCCGAGGTCGATGCCGGCGCCACGCCGGACGTGGCCGAGGACTCCTCGCCCCGTGAAACCCCCGAGACCCCCGAGGGCGTCGAGGACGACCGATGAGCGCTGAAACCCGGCCCAGCGACGTGGCCGACCAATCGGCGATGACGATGATGGAACACCTGCGGGAGTTCCGGACCCGGATCGTGAGGTGCGCGCTCGCCGTCGCCGTGTGCGCCATCGTGGCCTATTTCTTCTACGACCAGATCTACAACTTCTTGACCGAGCCGTTCTGTAAGGCCGCCAAGAACACCGAACAAACCACCTGTCAGCTCTACTTCCTCGACCTGACCTCACCGTTCGCCACGAAGCTGCGCGTTTCGGGCTACTCGGGTCTGCTGTTGGCGTCGCCGGTGGTGTTCTACCAAATCTGGGCCTTCATCGCGCCGGCGTTGTACCGCAAGGAGAAGCGATGGGCCACCGCCTTTGTCGGCAGCTCGGTCGTGTTGTTCCTCCTCGGCGCCGCGCTGGCCTTCTATTCCATGCCGGCGATCTTCACCTGGTTGGCACAACAGGCCGGTAGCGCGCAGATTCAAACCGTCGTCGCTCAGTATCTGAGCCTGTTGACCGTCATGGTCGTGGCCTTCGGCGTGGCGTTCGAGTTTCCGCTGCTGCTGGTGGTGTTGCAGCTGCTCGGGGTGGTTCAACCGGCGACGCTGGCGCAATACCGTCGGCACGCGATCGTGGCGATCGTGGCCGTCGTCGCCATCATCACCCCCGGGGGCGACCCGATCAGCCTGATGGTCCTGTCGGTGCCGTTGATCATCTTCTATGAGATGTCCATCTTCATCTCACGCATCGTGTTGCGTCGTCGCGAAACACCGCGGCAACCGCAAGCGGACTGACGATGACCGATCACGGATTCACCCTCGACCCGTTCCAGCTCGAGGCGATCGCTGCACTCGACGACGGACGGTCCGTACTCGTCGCCGCCCCCACCGGCTCGGGTAAGACGGTGGTTGCCGACGCCG
Source organism: Microthrixaceae bacterium (assembly GCA_023957975.1). Taxonomy (NCBI): domain Bacteria; kingdom Bacillati; phylum Actinomycetota; class Acidimicrobiia; order Acidimicrobiales; family Microthrixaceae; species Microthrixaceae bacterium. The sequence continues at coordinate 317,107 of JAMLGM010000004.1, forward strand.
CGGTCGACATGGCCATCCACTCGGGCGGAAAGGCCTTCTACACCACGCCGATCAAAGCGCTGTCGAATCAGAAGTACGCGGATCTTTGTGATCGACTCGGAGCCGGCAGGGTCGGGTTGTTGACCGGTGACACCTCGATCAACGGTGAGGCTGAGGTGGTGGTGATGACCACCGAGGTGTTGCGCAACATGATGTACGCCAACTCGAGCACCCTCGACGATCTCCACATCGTCGTGCTCGACGAGGTGCACTACCTCCAAGACCCCTATCGGGGCCCGGTGTGGGAGGAGATCATCATCGGCCTACCCCCACGGGTTCGCCTCGTGTGCCTGTCGGCGACCGTGTCGAACTCCGAGGAATTGGGGGATTGGATCGAGGCCGTTCGCGGGCCGACGGCAACCGTGATCGAACACAACCGTCCGGTCGAACTCGAGAACCTCTACATGGTGGCCGACAAGCGGGCACCGCACGCCCACCTGATTCCCGTCCTGGTCGACGATCGACCCAACCCGGCGGGTTACGACTTCGACTCCGCTGGGCCCGGCCGCGCGGCGCGACATCGCGGTGGCGGCGCCTACGGGGCGCGCGGAGGCCGTTACCTTCCACCCCAGAGACTCGAGGTGATCGAACGCCTCACGAGCGAAGACCTGCTTCCGGCGATCTACTTCATCTTCAGCCGCAACGCCTGCGACGATGCGCTCGCCCGGTGCCGCGACGCCGGCCTGCGCTTCACCGACGCGTCGGAGGCGGCTCGGATCCGCACCATCGTCGAGGCCGCCGTCGAGGGCCTCGGAGACCACGACCTCGAGGTCTTGGGTTACGACCTGTGGCTCCAGGCGCTGCAACAGGGCATCGCCAGCCATCACGCCGGCATGATCCCCGCCTTCAAGGAGGCCGTGGAGCGGTGCTTCATCGAGGGGCTCGTGAAGGTGGTGTTCGCCACCGAAACCCTGGCGCTCGGTGTGAACATGCCGGCGCGCACCGTCGTCATCGAAAAGCTGACCAAGTACAACGGCGAGAGCCACGATTTCCTGACCCCCGCGCAATTCACCCAGCTCACGGGCCGTGCCGGGCGCCGCGGGATCGACACCGAGGGGTATTCGGTGGTCTTGTGGTCGCCGTTCGTCGGCTTCGGCCAGGTCGCCGGCCTGGCGACGAGCCGCGAGTATCCGCTCACCAGCGCCTTCCGTGCCACGTACAACATGTCGGCGAACCTCGTGGCGCGTATGAGCCGACCCGAGGCGCTGTCGGTGCTCGGGCGCAGTTTCGCCCAGTTCCAATCCGACCGTGCGATCGTCGGATTCGAACGGCGACTGGCGCGTTCCAAGGAGGCACGGGCAGCTCTCGACGCTGCGCTGCGGTGCTCCTGTGGAGACATCGGCGAGTACGCCGACCTGGTGCAACGGGTGACCTCGCAACGCCGACACCGCCCCGACGGCAGCGCGGCGATCGCGCGATCCGCCGAACTCCTCCGGCCAGGAGACGTCATCGTTGCGAGTTTCGGCGACGAAGCGGCGCAGCGACTCGAATTGTCGCCCGGGGCCGGCCTTCGCCTCGCCGTGGTGTCGGTCGCCGCACGCGGAAAGGGCCGACTGCGGGTGCGCACCATCGACGAACAGGGCCGTCCGGTCACGCTGTCACCCGACGACCTCGCCGAGCCGGTCCGGGCCATCGACACGATCGAGTTCCCACAGCCCTACGCACCGCGCGATCCCGATTTCCTCGACGCGGTTGCGGCGGCACTCGTCGACGCGAGGTCGACCGCCACCACGACGGCCCCCGCCGGGCCCTCGCGGTGGCACCGGCTCAAGGCCCGCATGGAAACCCATCCGGTGCACCGGTGCCGTCGCCGAGACGAACACCTCGAAGCGTGGGGCGAGGCGGCGTCGCTCGACGCGACGATCGAACAGCTCTCGACTCAACTCGACCGGCGATCCAACACCGTCGCACGTCGTTTCGACGCCATCTGTGACCTTCTGGCAGGGCTCGATTGCCTCGACGGCTGGGCCCTGACCGAACGCGGCGAACGGCTGGCCCAGATCTACCACGAGTGCGATCTGCTGGTGACCCTCGCCCTCGACGACGGGGCATTTGACGGACTCACCGTGCCCGAGCTCACCGCCATAGTTTCGGCGATCGTGTATGAGGAACGCCGCCCGGAACGCCGTGGGGTCGCCGCCTTTCCGAACAACACGACCCGACGCCGGTTCAACCGCTTCGAGCGCTTGGCGAACGTCATCGAAAAAGCCGAACGCTCCCGTGGGCTACCGCTGTCTCGGCGACCCGACCCCGGGTTCATGATCAAGGCCCACGGTTGGGCCTCGGGCCGCGACCTCGGCACCCTGATCGACGACGACGACATGTCGGGCGGCGATTTCGTGCGCACCACCAAGATGCTGATCGACGTGATGGGCCAGCTCGCCGAGGTCGCACCCGATCTCGGGACGCGCCGCTGCGCCGGCGACGCGATTAAGGCCATCAAGCGGGGGGTTGTCGCCGATGCTGGTGCGGTGCCAACCGAAGCGACGTGATCAGCCCGGGGCAGCCGTGGGGCCGACACGTCGAACTGGACGGAGACGAACCGCGGGCCCACGACGACCGCGGGTTGGCCGAGCTCCTCGCCCGACACCCCGGCGCCCGCGTGCTGCTCGACGGCGGAGACCTGTTCACCTCCCTCGGCGGCCAGGCGCCCGCCGAGCCCTTCGAGATGCCGATCGACCTGTTGGAGGTGACCGCAGACGGGCGCCAACATCTCGCCGCCGCCCATGTCGTGGCCAGACGGCGAGGATGGCGCGGGCACTTCGTGGTCGCCATGAACGGCACCCACCTCGGCGGCTGGAACCTGGGTCCGAAGGCGCACCCCAATGACGGCATCGTCGATCTGACCAGCGGGTCACTCGGCCTCGGCGACCGCCTCAAAGCACGGCGCCGAGCGCCCGCCGGTGCACACCTGCCGCATCCCGACCTCACGACCAGTCGGCGCCGCAGCCTGGAGTTGCATCTTGCGACCGCAACCCCGCTGTTCATCGACGGCGTGAAGGTCGGCCGTGTGAGCCATCTCGTGATCGCGGTTCGCGGCGATGCCGGTCGGATCGTGTTGGCCCCGCCGGTGCGCGCCGGTTCCAGCGCGGGACCGGTACAGTCCACCTGATGAAGGCTTGGTTCTTATCGGAGTCGCCAGGGGAATACCGCTGGGGAGACGTGCCCACCCCACAACCCGGACCCGGAGAGATTCGTGTGCGGATCGTTGCGAGTGCGGTCAATCACATCGACCACTGGCAGACCCAGGGTCGGCCGAAGCCGAAGTCGTTTCCTCATGTCCCAGGTTCGGACGGCGCCGGCGTCGTGGATGCGGTGGGGGAGGGGGTCAGCCGGCTCGCCGTCGGCGACGAGGTGGCGATCAACGCCGCCATCACCAGCCGCGAGGCGGTTGAGACGCTCGGCATCGACAACGTGTTCGACCCGTCGTTGCAGCTTCTCGGAGAGCACCGGTGGGGCTGTCACGGCGAGTTCGTCGTGGTCCCCGATTTCGCTGCGGAGCGGCGCCCGAGCGCTCGTAGCTGGGCGGAGTGCGCCGCGTACCCGGTCGCGCTCACCTCGGCGTGGCGGATGCTGCGCCGAGGCCGTTTCGAACCCGGACAGACGGTGCTCGTCACCGGAATCGGCGGGGGAGTGGCCACCGCCGCGCAGATGCTGGTGCAACACCTCGGCGGGCGAGTCTTCACGACCTCGCGCGACGAATACAAGCGCCAGCGGTCGGTGGAACTCGGGGCCGAGGACAGCTTCGATTCGACCCAGCGGTACCCGCTCAAGGCCGACATCGTGGTCGATTCCATCGGTCCGGCGACGTGGGACAACTGTGTCGGTGCGCTGAAACCGGGGGGACGACTCGTCACCTGCGGCGGCACCACCGGACAGATCGTCGAGCTGAACCTGCCCCGGCTGTTCTTCAAGCACCACGAGATTCTGGGCTCCACCCTCGGTTCACCCGAGGAGTTCGCCTACGTCACCGGGTTGATGAACGACGGACTGGCGGTGGTCATCGACCACGAATATCCACTCGACCAATACCCGCAAGCGGTCGAGAGGATCCGTAGCGGAGAGCAGCTCGGCAAGCTGGTCATTCACCACTGAAACAGCGCTCAATCACCGCTGAAGCACCGCACAGAAGCGGTCAGCCGCGCTCACAGACCTAGGCTGGCGACATGGACCTCGCCACTGCCAAGGACCACATCCGCTCGACGGTCGACGCGAACCGTCATCGGCTCATCGAGGTGTCCCACGACCTGTGGGAGCACCCGGAGCTGTGTTTCGAGGAACATCGAGCGCACGACCTGCTGACCGCCGAACTCGAGGCGGCCGGGTTCGAGGTCGAACGCGGAGCCTTCGGGCTCGACACCGCCTTCCGGGCCCGCGTCGGATCGCCGTCAGCAACCGGGCCGAGCGTCGGGATCGTGTTGGAATATGACGCACTGCCCGTCGTCGGCCACGCGTGCGGGCACAACATCATCGCGGCCGCCGGCCTCGGCGCGGCCATCGCCGCAGCAGACGTCGTCGAACGCTTCGACGCCCGGCTCGTCGTCTACGGCACCCCGGCTGAAGAGGGCGGCGCCGGCAAGGTGCACATGATCGACCGGGGCGCGTTTCGCGACGTCGACGTCGCCATGATGGTGCACCCCGCGGACGTCGACCTCAACGCCTTCTGGGCGATCGCCATCCAGGAGCTCCACGTCGACTACCACGGCAGGGCCGCCCACGCCGCGGCCGCTCCGCACCTGGGCCTCAATGCCCTCGATGCCGCCGTGTTGGGATACATGAACGTCTCGGCACTGCGCCAGCACATCGCCGGCAACGAACGGGTGCACGGCATCTTCACCCACGGCGGCGACAAGCCGAACGTGGTGCCGCACCGTGCGTCGATGCAGTGGTACGTGCGCAGCGGGAACCTCGAGTCGTTGGAGGCGCTCAAGGTGCGCGTCCTTGCGGCGCTCGAGGCGGGAGCGGCGGCCACGGGCTGCACCATGACGGCGACCTGGCCGACGCCGGCCTATGAGGACCTCATCACCAACGGCCCACTCGACGCGCTCTACGCGGCCAATGCCGCCACGATCGGTCGGGTCGTGGAGGACCGCTCCGAACGCCCGCAGTTCATGGGGTCGACCGACATGGGCAACGTGTCGCACCTGGTACCGAGCCTTCACCCGATGATCGGCTCCGCCCCCGAAGGGGTCGCCATCCACACCGCCGAGTTCACCGAACACGCCGGGGGACCGCTCGGCGACGCCGCCGTCATCGACGGGGCCCTGCTGATGGCCCTGACCACGGTCGATCTGTGGGCCGACCCGAGCGTGATCGCGTCGGCCAACGACGTGTTGGCGCGCTGACGGGATCCGCGGCGCGGCCGACCCGGCCGCGTAGTCTTGACCACCGTGACCCCTTACGTCGCTGAAGAATTCACCCCGACCGAACGGGCCGTGCTCCGCCGGTATTTCACCAATCTCGACGGCCCGGTGTTCGCGCTTGTGAACCTCCCGGAGGTGGTCAAGGGCGCCTTGTTCGCCCGCTATTCGCGCTCGGCGAAGTCGCTGCGCCGACTGTTCCTCGACGAGTTCGTCAACGAACTCGACGTATCGGGTGACGCCAATGTCGATGCGACGGTGGGCCTGGAGCGCGCCGAAGCGCTGTACGACAAGGTGTTCTTCGAATACGGCGATGATTCGGTGGCCCAGCTCGGCGGCGTGCACCTCGCGTGTGAGCAGGCATCGAATCTGCTCACCAAGGCCCTCGAATGGGGTCGGCTCATGAGCTATCTCGAGCAGTCGACCCGCTACATCGCCTATGACGCCCGCCTCGGCGGCCGCTACCGATTTTTCCGCGACCCGCAGGTTCTGTCGTCGCCGCTCGGCGCGCGCTATGTCGGCGACATGGACCGGATGTTCGACACCTACGCCGAACTGGTGCCGGTCTTGACCGACCATTTCCGCGCCGCGTCGCCCAAGAACCCCAACGACAGCGATTTCGTCTACCGCCAGGCAATTCGCGCCAAAGCGTTCGATGCCCTGCGCGGACTCCTTCCGGCCGCCTCCCTTTCGAATGTCGGCATCTACGGCACCGGGCAGGCGTATGAGGCACTGCTCCTGAGGCTCAAGTCGCTTCCGCTTCCCGAGGCGAACGCATATGCCGACCTGATGCTCACCGAGCTGCGCAAGGTGATCCCGTCGTTTCTCAAGCGGGTCGACATCCCCGAACGGGGCGGGGCGTGGAGCGACTACCTGCGGACCAACGCCGATGCCATGTCCGAACTGGCCACGACGCTGTTCCCCAAAGTCGACGCCGCCGATCGCGACTCGTCGGTCACGTTGGTCGACTTCGACCCCGACGGCGAGATCAAAACCGTCGCCGCCATGCTCTATCCCTACCTCGACCGCCCGGAGGAGGAGATCGAGGATCGGGTTCGTGCGATGGGCGTGGAGGAACGAATTTCGGTCATGCGCGCCTACGTCGGCGACCGGACCAACCGTCGCCACAAGCCTGGCCGCGCACTCGAACGCACCTTCTATCGGTTCGACGTCCTCAGCGACTACGGGGCGTTCCGCGACCTGCAGCGGCACCGGATGATGACTATCGAATGGCAGCGGCTCACTCCCCATCACGGCTACATCCGTCCCGCAGCCGTCGACGAGGCCGGCGCGACCGAAGCCTTCGACGGCGTGATGGAACGGTCGGCTCGACTGTTCGAGGATCTCGAACCGTCCTTCGAGCATCAGGCCGGATATGCGGTGTCGCTCGCATATCGGGTTCGGTATTCGATGCAGTTCAACGCTCGCGAGGCGATGCATCTGCTCGAATTGCGTTCGGGCCCCCAGGGGCACCCCACCTATCGCACGGTCGCTCAGCAGATGCACGATCAGCTCTCGGAGGTGGCGGGGCACCGTGCGCTGGCGGCGATGATGACCTTCGTCGACCACAGTTCCGAGGCCGATCTGGAACGGCTCGAGGCCGAACGCCGCGCCGAGCAGCGCCGAACGTCACAGATGGCTTCGCGTTAAAACCCCTCGTTTCTGTTCATGACACCTGCGATGTGTGTCTAGTATCAGCGCCGCACGAGCGGCTCCACGGATGCAAAGGTGACGTTGTGGACGACGATGAGGTCTTTGAGGACGACGTAAACGAGGCGGACCCGGATGATGCCGAGGACCCCGACTTCGACGGTGATATCGACGACGACGGCGACGGCGACGGCGACGACATCGGCGTCGATGACGAGCTTGACGACGACGCCGGATCGGAAGACGGCGACGACGAGGACGAAGAAGACGACACCCCGGCAGCGTCGCGGGCGCGCAGGACTGCCGAAGACGACGATGACGATGACGACCTCGATCCCGACGATGTTGAGGCCGATCTCGACACCATATTGAAGGATCGCATCGCGTCGGGGGACGGCGACGATGAAGAGGACGAGGATGAGGCGCCGGTTTCCGACTCCGACCTCGCCGAGGGTGTCGTTCAGAAGCGGGAGGGCGAATTCACCTGCATGGGATGTTTCATGATCGTGCACCCACGGCAGTTCGGCCGCCGGTCGCGGCTCACCTGCCCCACCGGTGATGAGGATTGCCCGTCGATCGAAATCGTCGCGGCGCTGCTCGACGGGTAAACGGACAATCAATCGGCACCTCAGCTTGAACGGCATCGGGGACGCGACAACAATCGCTTCGTGACCTCCCACGATTCGTCCTCCCCGCTCGAAGCGCTGTTGCGCATTCCCGCCCTCCTGATCAACGAGCTCGGCAATTCAATTCCCAAACTCGCCGACCGGACCCGGGCCCAGGTGGCTTTTGCGGCAGCCATCGCCGACAAGCTGCGTTGTGGCTCGCCATCCACGGAGGACGCAACGGAACAGGACTCGGCACCGATCGCCGACGTCGTGCCCTTCGAAAGCCCCAAACGGGCACCGCTGGTCGCTCCCTATGAGTTCGACGACTCGTCCTCGGCAGAAGGGTCCGAGGTCGATGCCGACGGGGGCGAAGCGCCCGTGTTCGAGATCGATGTCGTGATGGTCAACGCCGACTCCGATGCCGCGGCGACCACCGCTCCCGTCCAGAAGGCCGCGGCCGCGAAGAAGGCGCCGGCGAAGAAGGCGCCGGCGAAGAAGGCCCCGGTCGCCAAGAAGGCTCCGGCGAAAAAGGCTCCCGCGGCCAAAGCTCCGGCGAAAAAGGCTCCCGCGGCCAAGGCGCCGGCCAAGAAGGCCCCAGCCGCCGAGGCCCCAGCAGCGAAGGCGCCGGCGAAGAAGGCACCAGCCGCGAAGGCCCCGGCCGCCAAGACCCCAGCAGCCAAGAAGGCTCCGGCCGCCAAGGCCCCAGCAGCCAAGAAGGCTCCAGCCGCGAAGGCTCCAGCCGCCAAGGCTCCGGCCGCGAAGGCGCCAGCCGCCAAGGCTCCGGCCAAGAAGGCGCCAGCCAAGAAGGCTCCAGCAGCCGCCACCAACGCCGAGCGCGAGGTCGAGCCGATCCCGACGCCGCCCGTCGAGGTGGTAACGGCACCAACGACCACTCCGAGCACTGCTACGGCGGCGCCCACCGTCGAACCCACCGCACCGGTCAATGAGACGGCAGCCGTCGCCGAAACGGTTCCTGCGTCTGCACCGCAGGAACCGGCACCGGCCGGCACCGAAACCGCTGCACCGGGATCGGCCTCGACCCTCGCAATCGCCAACTACGACGCCCTTGCCGCCTCCCAGGTCATCCCGCGGCTCGACGGCATGTCGTCGGCCGATCTCGACGCCGTGCGTGTCTACGAGCGGGCCAACCGTGGTCGGCGCACGATCCTGAGCCGGATTGCCCAGCTTCAGGACGGCTGAGTGATTTCCGCCCGGCTCGCATCGTCGAATGACGACCGCGCGCTCCTCGAGCTCCGGGCGCTCGCCCGCGAGCTCGTCGGCGCCCAGCGGGGCGGACCGGCGCTCCTCGACGACTTGGCCGCGGAGGAGCGAGATGCACCGACCACCGTCGATTTCGTCGGCGAACTCGACGGTGTCGTCGTCGGATATGCGACGACGGTCAACCTCGATCAGCGCACCCGGCTACGCGAGCTGTTCGTGCATCCGGAAGCGCGCGAGGTCGGCGTCGGACATCACCTCCTCGCGGCAGCGGTCGAGCATGCACGGGCCAGCGGCGCAGTTCGGCTCGACGCATCCGCATTGCCCGGCGACCGTTCGACCAAGAACTTCTTCGAAAGCCACGACATGAAGTCCCGGCTCCTCGTCGTGTCCAAGCAGCTATGAGCGCCGAGTCGTCGCGTCCCGAGGTCTGCGTGGGGGCCGTGGTGGTCAGCGACGACGCCTTGTTGATGATTCGGCGGGGTCACGGGCCGGCGGCTGGACGGTGGTCGATCCCGAGCGGGCGTGTTGAACACGGCGAGACCCTCGCCGAGGCGACCGTTCGCGAACTCGCCGAAGAAACGGGTCTCAACGGCGTGTGCTCGGAGTTGGTGGGCTGGGCGGAGTCGATCAGCGATCTGGCGCACTTCGTCGTATTCAACTTCGAGGTCATCCTGCTCGACGATACGGATCCCGTCGCCGGCTCAGATGCGGCTGAGGTGCAATGGGTGCCGCTGCATGCGGTGGATCAGTACCGACTCATTCCGGGGTTGGCCGAGTTCCTGCACGATCACGGGATCATCGAGATCATCACCTGAGGGGCCACGCGGCACCCTCGTGTCGGCTTCGCGTCTGGGCCGCCGGCTCGGACGCCGAACGCGAAGATGCCCGCCGACACAGCGGCGGGCATCTTCCTCGGCGGTTGCATGACGCGTCGCAACGTCATGTGGGGCTCGCTGTGAGGATCAGCGACCCTTCCACTGCGGAGCACGCTTTTCGGCGAACGCCGTGATGCCCTCGGTGAAGTCCTCGGTGGTGAACATCTTCATGATGCCGTCGCCGGAGCGCTTCCACCCGATCTCGTCGGGCTGATCGGTGCACTCGATAACGATGGAACGCGACTCGCGCACCGCCAGCGGCGCCGCCTCACAAATCTGCTCGGCCAGCGTGATCGCTCCCGCCAGCGCCTCGCCCTCCTCGGTCAGGTGGTTGACGAGCCCGAAGTGGTGAGCGCGCTCGGCAGGGAAATCGAGTCGACCGGTGAGGGCCAGCTCCATGGCGATGTTGCGCGGAATCTTGCGGGGAAGGCGGAACAGACCACCGGCGGCCGCGACCAGGTTGCGCTTGACCTCCGGGATACCGAACACCGCGGTCTTCGAGGCGACCACCAGATCGGCTGCGAGCACCAGTTCGGTGCCACCGGCGAGCGCCGGGCCGTCGACGGCGGCGATGACCGGCTTGGTGCGCTCGCGCTGGACGAAGCCGCCGAAACCGCCCTTGGCGGTGTTCATGCCGGCCGGGTCGACACCCATCTGCTTCAGGTCGGCGCCGGCGCAGAAGATGTAGCCCTTGTCGGTCTTTGCGCCGGTGAGGATGGCGACGAAGATCTCGTCGTCGGCCTCGACCTGGTCGATGGCGGCTTCGATGCCCTGCGCAACGTCGGAGTTCACCGCGTTGCGGGCGTCGGGACGATTGATGGTGATGATGCCGATGTGGCCACGCTTCTCGAAGTCGATCATGGCCAAACGATACTTCCGTCTTGACCGGTCGGTCTACTCATCGGAGGCCACCCGGCGATCGCCGACCGGGGCGGTGTATCGGCGGGGCGCACGAAACTGCCACACTCGTGCATGCGCCAATTCCAGATCGCCGTTTTCGACCTCGATGGAACCTTGATCGACTCCGATGAGGCGTTGGTCGAACCGTTTCTCCATCTGGGCCTCAGCCGCGAAGAGATCACCTTCGGCCATCCGATCGAGGAGTTCTGCCGTGACCGCGGCATCGACGTGACGGCGTACGTCGAGCACTACGACACCGAGCGTGTTCAGCCGTTTGCCGGGGCCACAGAGCTCGTCGAAGGCCTCGGCCGTTGGGCGATCTGTTCCAACAAGTTCAACGAGAGCGGGTACGCCGAACTCGACCGACTCGGGTGGAACCCCGAGGTGGCCCTGTTCAGCCGTGATTTCGGTGGAGCCGAAAAGCGGCTAGCGCCCGTGCTGGAGCGACTCGATGTCGAAGCGTCACAGGTCGTCTACGTCGGGGACAGCTCCACGGACCGTGCGGTCGCTGAGGAGGCGGGGTGTGCGTTCGTCTGGGCGGGATGGAACCCCCGCACCGCAGCGGCGAACCCCGATGGGACGGTGCTCAGCGATCCCCGACAGGTGCTCGACCTGCTGGAACACTGAGCACCGTGCGCCGCGTTCAGGAATCCTGTTCGGCGGAATCCTGATCGGCGGAAGTGACCTCAGGTGCCTCAGCCACCGGAGCCTCTGCCTCAAGTGCCTCAGCCACCGAAGCCTCAATCTCAGGAGCCTCTGCCACCGGCGCCTCAACCTCAGGAGCCTCGGCCTCCACCGGAGCCTCTGCCTCGGGTACCTCCTGCGTGGGGGCCTCGTCGACCGCGGCCTGCTCAGCAGCGGGCTTCGTCGCGGCTGGCTTGGGCGGCCGAGCCTTCGTCGGGCGCTTACGCTTCGTGGCGCTGGCCTCGATGCCGAGCAACGCCGCGATCTGCGGCACGCGGGTTGCGACCTTGGCCACGGCGGCCTTCAGCGCCTCGGTCGGCTCGGCAGGCGCCTCGGCCGGGGTGATCTGGCTGCGGATGGGGGAGAAGGCGAGTGCGTCGATCACCATCGCCCAGCGCTCCTGGCTGTTTTCGAGGGTGAGGTTCTCGGTGGTCTGGGTCGTCAACTGCTCGATGAGCTCCGCCGGGATCGGCGCGCCGGCCTTGGGAGGGCGCGAGCTCAGCCGCAGTGCACGCACGATACGTCCGTCGGCCAGCGTCGTGGCGAGCTCGGCCAGCCAGGTCGTGTGTTCCTCATCGACACGTCGGGTCAGACCCTCGCGCAACTGCGTGGCGATCTCGCGGCTTTCGTCGTCGCGCGCACCCTGATCGGCTGCGACGACCACCGAACGCAGGTCGCGCAGGTCGAGTTCCTCGAGCAACTTGACCGCAGAGTCGGCGCGGTCGCGCCATTCGGCGGAACGCAGCTTCGGCAACAGCCCCTCGGCCAAGGCGACCAGTTCGTCGCCGCCGATCTCGGGCAGGCCGGCGGCACGGTTCTTCTCGTTCTGCTGGTCGACCGCCTGGCGCACCGCTGGCACCCCGCCAAGCAGCACCTGCTCGGCGATCGGGCGCTGCTCCGGTGCCAGCGTTTCGAGCACCGCGTTTCGGTGGGTCCGGGCCGGCCGCAGCCGCTTCGGCTTCGGCCGCTGCTCGGGGGCCGGGCGACGCGGACGGCCCTCGCCGTCGCCTCGACGCCCGCGACCCTCGCCGTCGCCTCGACGCCCACGACCTTCACCCTCGCCTCGACGGCCGCGACCCTCGCCGCGATCATCACCGTCGCGACGTCGGCCGCGTCCACGTCCGTCGCCACGCCCTTTGGGGGCAAGGGTCTGGGTGACCAGTGGTTCGTCACGGCGGGTCCCCACGACCTCGAGGGTTTCGAACCGCTCGGCCCGCGCCGCCTTGGGCGCCTGCACGGACAAGATGATGACGCCGTCGGTGAGGATGTCGGCCTCGGCGCGCACGACGTCGCCGACGTTCACCCCGGCCGGGACGACGTCGCCCGGGAGTTCACCTTTGGGGAGCTTGGCTCCCGCCTTGCGCCAGGTCCACGTGCCATCCGGACGGGAGCTGGTCAGTTCGATTTCAAGCCTCGACGACATAGTGGCCCCAATCTATCGCCACCGCCCACCATCTCAGGACGACGAACGTCCCGACGTTGTCCTCACGGGCCATCCGACCGGCCGCAACCAGCACTCGCGGGCAGGGTCACCCGGGGTTCGTCTTCGATGTCCGGATGGCATCAGCGGTGATCCCGAGGTTGGAACGCTTCAGGAACCGCTGTTCGAAGAAGCGGAAACTCACCCAGGCGAGCGCCGCGCTCAACACGATCGAGTCGAACAGCGGCCGCCAGCTCGGGCCGGGAAAGGTGATCCAGACGTGTTTGGCGTCGATGACCATGTCCGGATGCAGCACGAACAACACGATCGGATGCCACAGGTATAGGCCATAGCTGACCAGGCCGTACCAGCGCAGCACCGGGTTCCGAAGTACGCGTAACACCACCGCGTCGGAGCGATAGACGAAGGTCGCCGCAACCGCTGCGGGAGCGGCCAGCCGGGAGAACCCAACCGACATCAGCGCCAAGCGTTCGGCGATCGCGGCGCCGTCGCCGCGTCCGGCGAACAACGAATCCATCCACTGCGCACTGTTGGGATGCCGCGCAATGACACCCACGACGATCGAGCCGACGAGCAAAACCAGCCCCGCGGAGGTCAACCAGACCCAGGCGCGTCCTGGGCGTTGGTCTCCGCCCGTGCGCTGGACCCAGCCGTACCGGGCGAACGCGATGACCGAACCGAAGAACATGATGTCGGGCCGCAGCACCCCCTCGACCGCGGGGCTGCCGGCGAGGGTCAGCGCCAGCCGGGACAGCGCTCCGAGCGCGGCGATGGCGCACGCGACCCGAAATGCGCGCCGCATACGGCCCTTGGCCAACATCGACCCCAGTGCCGGGACCCAGAAGATGTAGAACCACTCCTCTTGAAAGAGCGAGTGCAGGTGACTCAGGCGCAACTCGATGACCTCGGGCACGAGGACGAATGCGAGCGGATACAACAGCACCGCACCGAAGAACGCCTCGATGTACACCGTCGGGGTGGGGAGTCGACCTGCCGCGCCGAGCAACACCGACGCCAACAAGAACAACAGCAGCGCCGGGAAGATCCTGCGAACCCGTCGTTCGAAGAAGGCCTTCATGCGAATCGTCCCGGTCTGGGAGGACTCGGCGAGCGCCAGGCTGGTGATCAGGTACCCACTGAGCGCGAAGAAGAGGTCGAGGCCGACCGTGAGCACCGAATACCGCAACCCGAGCGCGTGATCGAGACACACCAACAGCACCGCGATCCCTCGAATACCGTCGAGGGCCGGGTCGCGGCGCGGCCGGTTGGGAGTTCGCGTCGCCGGCGCTTCGGCACTCGTCATGTCATCGTCTCCCGGAACGAACTCGTCGCGATCGTATGAACCGCGAGGGGCGATCGTAGGCGGCTCGGGCCGTCGAGGACACACATTGTTCGCGGATGCGGGTCAGCGTCGAGGCGTTCGGCGCTTCGCCCTCACCGACCCATCGCTGCGCAGAGATCAAGAAGCGCGTTCTCCACCACCTCGCTCAACGCAGGGTGTGGATACATCATGTTGCGCGCCACCTGTTCGACGGGGAGGTCGAACGACATCGCCATCACGAGGATCTGGATCATCACGGCGGCGTCGGGTCCGATGATGTGTGCACCCAGAATGCGTCCGGTTGCGGGATCCGCGAGAACCTTGACGCAGCTCTGTGTGTCTTGAATCGCCCACCCGTACGCCGTGTCTGCGTACTCCTTGAGCGCGGCGACATACGGGCGCCCGGCGTCGATGAGCTCATGTTCTTTCGCTCCGACCGAAGCGATCTGTGGGCTGGCGAAGATCCCGTACGGAACCACCGCCTCGGCGACGCGTTCCACCGCCTCGGGATGCAACAGATTGTGTTGAACCACTCGGGCCTCGTGGTTGGCGACGTGTTTGAGTTGCATCGGGTTGCAGACATCGCCCAGGGCCCAGATACCGTCCGCGTCGGTGGCCATCGTGGCATCGGTGATCACATATCCGGCGTCGTCGAGGCGCACGCCGGTGCGCTGCACCTCGAGTTGGTCGCCGTTTGGAATCCGCCCGACCGCGACGAGCAGCCGATCGGCTTCGATGACCTCGGTTCCCTCGTTGCCCTCGACCGTGACGCGATACCTGCCGACCGCACTCGAGGCATCACCGGCCTTCGCATCGGAGGCAGGGGAGGAGGGGTCGAACTCGACACGGTGGATGCGGGTGTTGAGCCGCAGATCCAGGCGTTCGGCGAAGTGGCGGGTGATCCGCTCGGAGATCTCGAGGTCCTCGGTTCGCGCCACCCGGTCGCCGCGGGCCAACACGGTCACCGTCGCTCCGTACGCCTCGAACACATGGGCCAGTTCGAGGGCGATGAACCCGCCGCCGATGACCACGAGGTGTTCGGGCACCTCATCGATGCGCATGATCATGTCGGAGGTATCGAACGGAACCTCGGCGAGGCCGGAAATCTCGGGCACGACGCTGCGGGCCCCGGCGGCGATCACGAAGCGGTCTGCGGTGATCTCCTCGGCGCCGACACGAAGACGCTTGTGGCCGACGAACGCCGCGTTCGCCTCGAACACCGTGACGTTCGGCAGGTCCTTGCGGTACTCGAGCCCCGAGGCGGAAATCGGGTCGATGCGGCCAAAGACCCGATCCCGGATGTCGCTCCAGCGGACGCCTCCGACATCCAGGTCGACGCCGAACCGAGCGGCGTCTCGGGCGTCCTCGACCAGGTCGGCGGGGTAGACCAGCATCTTGGTCGGGATACAGCCGACATTGAGACAGGTACCTCCGTACACACCCCGCTCGACGATCGCCACCTTCCAGCCGTCGAATCGGTCGTCGACGATGGTGTTACCCGACCCGGACCCGATGATGCAGAGATCGAAGTGGTTTGTCACCCAGGCAATGTTACGACCACCCCGCAGGGCTCAGATCGCCTCGGTGCGTTGCAGCCACAACATGGCGAACCAGCCGGGCAGGACCGGAGCGAAGAACGTGAAGAACCGGTAGACCAACACGGCCGCGACCGCTTGTTCCGACGGCACGCCGATGGCGGTCAGCCCACCGATGTAGGCGACTTCGGCGGCCCCCAGACCACCCGGAGTCGGGGCGACCGCCTGAACGAAACTGCCGAGCAGGTAGACGATCGCCACGGGGGCGAAGGGCACGTCGCCGTAGAAGCACTTGACCGCGGCGACTAGCGCTGCGGTGTAGCTCAGCGTCACGCCGGCGGTTCCGCCCAACAGCCCGACCAGGCGCACCGGACGTTTCGCTACCTCGACGATGCCTTGGGCGGAACGCCGCAGGGCTGGCACGAGGGTCTCGCGCACCACGCGCCGCCCGAACGGCAAAGCGAGGAAAACGGCCGCAAGCACGGCGACCGCACCGGCACCGATACCGATCGTCGCCCACGACGGCAAGCTGATCTGGCTGAGTTCGTCGCTGCCCGCCCACCACACGAACCCGATCAGGATGATCACGTGCGTTGCGAAGGCGGCGATCTGATTGAGGCCGATGGCGGCGACCACCACCGCCGGGTCGATCCCTCGACGCTGCAGGAACCGACCCTGCAACGCAACGCCTCCGAGTTGAGCGGGTGCCGCGATTCCGACGAACGATCCGGCCACCTGCAACGCCACGTTCGGACCCGCCGGCAGCGGCTCGGCGAGCGAACCGCTCAGGCCGAACGCGGCGAAAATATATGACGTTGCGCTGGCCAGCGCGACGGCGAGCACCCAGATGAGGTCGGCGTTCTGCAGCTCCTTCCACACCTCGGGAAATCCGGCGAGTTGCGGGGCCAAGGCGTTGATCGCCAGCACGCCCATGACGAACATGAGGACGTGGCGGGGCTTGATCCGTTCGAGCGGGGCGAGCGCCTGTTGATCGGTGCCGGTTCGTTCCCGGATGAGTTCGGCGATCGACTCCAGGGTTCCCGAATCGATCGTGGCGCGGGTGGACCGGGTGAGGGCCAACGGCTGCAGCCGCGACAGCGAACGCGCCACGACTCCGGGCCCGAGGGCGGCGATGGCAGCATCGACTGTTCGCTCGGGGGAGAACTGCAACGAGGTCCAGGCCAACAGCTCCGCAATGTCGCCGCTGAGCACGCGTTCGTCTCCGGTGAGGTCGGCCACACCGAAGTTGATGACCTGCATTTCGCCATCAGGGCCGACGACGACCGCGTTCTGGTCGAGGCCCCGGTGGGCGATGCGCGCCCAGCGGAGACGCACGAGAAGATTCCAGAGGCCGGTGAGGGCATCGTCTCCGGGTTCGGCCACCTCGGAAAACGGTGTGGTATCGGAATCTCGAAACGCCAGGAGGTAGCCCCCTCCCTCGTCGACCTCGCCGATCGCCTCCAGCGTCGGCGTGGGAACCCCACCGGCTTCTGCCTTCAACGACACCAGGGCCTCATGTTCGGCGAGTTCGCGCAGGCCGGCGAACGGGCGACCGTCTGCGGGATCTCGAAAGCGCACGGCCCGATAGAGGCGGCCCGGCAGCATGGTCTGCCAACCGTCGCGTGCCGCGACGAGCACCCGAAGCGAGATCGCGCCGTTGGTCATCACCTGGTACTCGTGGCGCCCCGACACCGACTTGACGTGTTTCACCCAGGCCACCGACACGCCGAGGCGTGCGAGCGAGGACGCGATGCTCAGTTCCGAGGGTCGTCGGTCGGGAGCTCCGACGATCGCGCCCACCGCCGAGCCGACCACCCAACCGACCGCCACCGCGACGATGAGTTCGCGAAGCCCGGTTTGGCCCGACAGCACCCGCAGCGCCAGCAACACGAACAACCACACGCGCGCCGCCCGGCGCCATCGATGCGACATCCACGGGGAGTCGGCGGCGACGATGGAGGAGAACCCGGCAAGAAAGGCCGCGGTCGGAAAGCTCGCCTCCGCCAGCGCGCCGGTGATCTCGAACCGGGCCACCGACAGGTCCAACAGATCGGTCATGATCCACCGGCCGATGATGGTGCCGGCGGTCGCAGCGCCGAGCGTGCCCGCGAAGCGGCGGAACTGTCGCCGCGCCAGAATCACGCAACCACCGACGAGCGGGGCAAACAGGGCGATCACCTGGACGACGCGCACGATCAGCCGCACGAACCCGTCCGGGAGCCGTTCGGCCTGATGGATCAGGTCGGATTCAGCTCCGGACAACGCTGAGGAACCGAAGTTCACGAACAACACGACAAGCGCGAGGGCGATCAACGAGGCCACAAGCCTCAGAAGATCGACCGGTGAGTACACCACTCGACGATCTCGTCGTCGGGAGCTCGTGAGGCCTGCCATGGCTTGTTCAACCTAATCGGCGCAGCGAGGGCCATCGTGGAGGCACCTCTGACCCGCAAACAAGAACGCGTTACAGTTCGCCCCATGCACATCGCCTTGACCGACGAACAGGCGGCTCTGCGAGACGAACTCGCCGCCTACTACGAACAACTGCTGACCGACGAGATCAGAGATGCGCTCATGGTCGAACACGGCTGTGGCCCTGTCACCCGACAGATGGTCAAGCAGATGGCCGAGGACGGCTGGCTCGGCATCGGCTGGCCGGTCGAATACGGCGGTCAGGGCAAGTCGCAGATGGAGCAGTTCATCTTCTACGACGAGTCGATGCGCTCGGGAGCGCCGGTTCCGATGCTCACGATCAACACCGTCGGGCCGACCATCATGAACTACGGCACCCAGGAACAAAAGGACTTCTTTCTGCCCAAGATCCTCGCCGGCGACCTGCACTTTTCCATCGGCTACTCCGAACCCGAGGCGGGCACCGACCTTGCCAGCCTCCGGACCCGCGCCGAACTCGACGGTGACGAGTGGGTCATCAACGGCCAGAAGATGTGGACCTCGCTGGCCTCTGACGCCGATTACTGCTGGTTGGCGGTGCGCACGGCCCCCGATGCCCCTAAGCACAAGGGCATCTCGATGATCATCGTCGATCTCAAGAACACCCCGGGCATCACCATCGAACCGCTCAACCTGTTGTCGAGCCACGACATCAACGCGGTGTATTACGACAACGTCCGGGTTCCCAAAGAGAACCTCGTCGGCGGGCTCAACAACGGTTGGAGCCTCATCACCAACCAGCTCAACCACGAGCGGGTCACCCTGTGCAGTTCGGGGCTGTTGGAACAGAGCCTCGAGGAGACCATCGACTTCGCGGCGACCAGCATCTTGCCCAACGGCGAGCGGCTGATCGATTCCGAGTGGGTTCAGGTCAACCTCGCGAAGGTCCGTTCCGGCCTCGAGTTCCTGCGGCTCATCAACTGGAAGGTCGCTTCTTCAGCACACCTCGACATCGCCGATGCGTCGACCATCAAGATCTTCGGCACCGAGTTCTATCTCGAGGCGTTCCAACTGTTGATGGAGGTGCTCGGCCCACGCTCGTATCTGCACCGCCACTCGCCGGCCGAGGCGATCAAAGGCCGCCTCGAGATGATGTATCGCTCGCTGGTGATCCTCACCTATGGCGGCGGCACCAACGAGATCCAGCGAGATCTCATCGCCATGTTCGGGCTCGGTCTACCGCGCGCACTTCGCGGCTGACCGCTGGGATTCTCAAAGGACGACCATGAACTTCAACTTCACCGAAGAACAACAGGCCATCGCGGAACTCGCCGATCAGATCATCGGCGATCACTCCGACCCCGCAGCGTTGCGTGAGATCGAACTCGGTAGCGGACCCCGCTTCGACGCCGGACTGTGGTCGGCGCTTGCCGAGGCGGGACTGTTAGGTATTGCCGCCCCCGAATCCGCCGGGGGAGCGGGGCTCGGCCTCGTCGAGGCGGCGCTCGTCATCCGAGCATCGGCGTTGCACGCCGCGGCTGCGCCGGTGTGGGAAACCCTCGGTCTCGGCATCCCGGTGCTCTCGCGATATGTCGACAACGAGGTCGCGGCCGGGTGGCTCGCGAAGGCCGCCTCGGGGGAGGCGATCGTCACCGCGGCGTGGCATGAGGAACTCGGCGAGCCGCTCGACCCGCAACTCGTCACGGCGACTGCCGATGGCCCCGCCTGGTCCCTGCGCGGCACCAAGGTGCTGGTGCCGGCCGGGCTGATCGCGAATGCGGTCATCGTGCCGGCACGCACCGAGTCCGGACCGGCGTTGTTCCTCGTCGATCTGTCGGATCTCGGCGACGCAGAGCGCGTCGAGGTGCGAACCACCGCGGCAACCCCCGATGCCAACCTGCATTTCGCCAACACCGCGGCCACGTTGCTGGCCACCGGCGACGAGGCGATCGCGTGGGCCTATGACCGTGCGGTTGCCACCCAGTGCGCGGCCGCGCTCGGCACGGCCGAATCCGCGCTGCGGATCACGGCGGACTACACCAAGGAACGCAAGCAGTTCGACGTTCCCATCGCCACGTTCCAGGCCGTCGGCCACCGCGCTGCCGACTCCTACATCGATGTCGAGTCGATCCGGCTCACCACCATGCAGGCCTTGTGGCTGCTGGCGGCCGACCGCGACGCCACCATCGAGGTGTCGGCCGCACAGTATTGGGCGGCCCAGTCCGGCCAACGCGTGTCGCTCGCCGCCGCGCACCTCCACGGCGGCGTGGGCGGCGACCGCGACTACCCCTTGCACCGCTATTTCATTTTCGAAAAGCAGTACGAGTTGCATCTCGGCGGGGCAAGCGCGGCGCTTCGCCGATTGGGCCGCGAGATCGCGGCGAGCGCGTAGCTACGGCGTCGTTACTGGGCCTGGCGGTGCTCGAAGTTGGGTTGACGCTGAGGAAGCGTCACGACCATTCGAGCACCGCCGGGCTCGTTGTCGTCGACACCGACGGTGCCGTGATGGCGTTCGACGATGCCCGACACGATGGCCAGGCCGAGCCCGGAGCCGCCCGAGCGACGTGAGCGGTCGAGCCGCTGAAAGCGTTCGAACACTCGGCTGGCCTCGTCGGGCGGGATGCCCGGGCCGTGATCGGCCACGACGATCTCAACATTGGCGGGCCGCCCATGGGCCGCCGGGTATTGCCTCGCAGCGACCGCGTACGGAGCTGCGCCGTGGCGAAACGCGTTCTCCAACAGGTTGGTCACAACCCGTGAGATCAGCAGCGGATCGACCTCGAAGTGGATGTCGTCAGGACTGACCGATACCTCGACCTCGAGGTCCTCATCGTCCGCGTGGTGCCACCGGAACTCGTTCACCGCCGACTCGATGAGGTCGGCGACCAGGGCCGACTCGAGGTGCAGCACCATCTCGCCCGAATCGAGGCGGGAAAGGTTCATCAACTGTTCGACCAGGGAGGAGAGTCGTTGCACCTGCTGGTACATGGTGTCGACGAACTTCGGGTCGGGCTCGCTGACTCCGTCGGCGAGATTCTCGATCATCGCCTGCAAGGCCGCGATCGGGGTCCGAAGCTCGTGGGAGGCGTTGGCGACCAGGTCGCGACGTTGACGATCGACCTCGGCGAGCTCAGCAGACATCTCGTTGAAGGCCGCCGCGAGCCGGCCGACCTCGTCGCGCGAGCTTGCACTGACGCGCCTCGAGTAGTCACCGTCGGCCATCTGGCGTGCGGCGACCGCCATTTCACGCAAAGGCGTCGTAATGCCGCCGGAAACCAGGCGCATCGTTGCCAGGCCGACCAGGACCGACACGGCGATACGGGCCCAGAACGGAAACCCGAGCCGCCATCCGAAGGTGCCAAGTCCAACGGCGATGATGACCGCTCCGGCGACGAGGATCGACAGTTTCGTGCGGATCGACCCGATTCGGTCGAGGGGACGCCAGCGGGCGAACCAACTCGCCGGCTCCGAGTCGCCGGAACCCGGAACGATCGATGCGTTCACGTCACGTCGCCGATGGCGTAGCCGACCGCATGCACCGTTCGGATGATGTCGTCGCCGAGCTTTCGGCGCACCGATCGAACGTGGGAATCGACGGTGCGGGCGCCGTAGTCGCCGTCGTAGCCCCAGACCTTGGCGAGGAGATCCTCGCGGCTCAGCACTGCGCCGCCTTGGTGCGCGAGGCAGACAACGAGATCGAACTCGAGCGGGGTGAGGTGGACGATGTCGTCGCCTCTGCGAACGAGGCGAGTGGCGATCTCGATAGTGATGGCGCCGAGCTCGATGGTCTCGTCGGAGGTGGCGGGCGGGGTGTCGACACGACGCAGCACCGCTCGGACGCGGGCGACAAGTTCACGGGGACTGAAGGGCTTGGTGATGTAGTCGTCGGCGCCGACGTCGAGGCCGAGCAACATATCTGTCTCGTCGTCTTTCGCCGTCAGCATGACCACCGGAAGCCTGCGACCTTCTTGGACGCGTCGACAGACCTCGATGCCGTCGAGGCCGGGCAACATGAGATCGAGGACCACGAGATGCGGGTCGAACTCGGCCACCAGATCGAGTGCCGCGAGTCCGTCGCTTGCGGTTGCGACCTCATAGCCCTCGTTGCGGAGCCGCAGTGCCACCGCCTCTGCAATTGCCTGTTCGTCGTCGACCACCACTATTCGTTGCGCCATGACGCCAACGGTAACGATCCCGGGCACCTCCCGGGGTGTCCCCGGCGCATCGCCACAGCTTCTTCACAGGCTCGGCGAGGCCAGATATCGGCGTTGTGGCGATACGGTGATCGGATGCGATACGGCGTGCGCAGCAGGAAAACCCTCGGGGCGTTCGTGCTGTGCGGCGCCATCCTCGGCACTGCGTTGGCCGGATGTGGGGGAGAGGGGAGCGGCGCCGACGCGAAGAGTGCTGCGGGTGCTGCGGGTGCAGTGTCGACCACGGCTGAGGTGTCGACAACAGTCGACGTGACCTCGACGACGGTCGAGGTGACCTCGGACGCTGTGGGATCGGACGGGATGGCTTCGGACGAGGTGGCTTCGACGACGACCCTTGACCCGCGCAGCGCTGTCGACGAGTCCGCCCCCGACAGCGCTACCGCTGGCGATGTCAGGGAGTTTGGCGGCACCCCGCCGGCTGGGCCCGATGCGCTGGGCGAACTCGGCGCGCTGGGCGCACTCGCCGACGGTACCTATTTTGGTTACGTCACCGCTGTCGACCTGAGGCGATCGACAATCGACTTCGATGCGGCCCAACTGCTGAGCGGCGTCGCTGCCATCGAGCAGGCGCTCGCTGATGGCGCCGTTTCCGCTGACGACCCGACACCGCCCGGCGGGCTGTACGTGGTCAACAAGTCATTGGCGGTACGGACGCTTCGCGCTGCGCCCGGGCTTGTCGTCGAGTTGCTCGCCGGCCCGAGTTCTGCCGAATTGGTCTCAGCCTCTCTCGTTCGTCTGGAGAATTTCGTCGGGCTGTCGACGACCGTCCCCGACGCTCGCGGGGTGACCGTCCAGGTGGTGGTCGCCAACGGTCAGGCCTCGAGAATCGTCCAGCATTACCTCCCGACCCAGTAGGCGCGTGGTACGTTTCGTCACTGTGACGAAACAAAGCGGGAGCGTGAGCCCCACCGAGAAGCGGGGCGACGACAAACCCACTCGGTGCGCCTGGTGTTCGCGAGCGTTGCCGACACGTTCACCTCAAGCCATTGGCCGGCGAGCGATCTATTGCCGTCGAAGCTGCCGCCAGCGTGCGTACGAGGCCCGGCGTCGCTCCGCAGAACTCGGAATCGGCGATGATGACCTGGTCATCGCGAGAAATGAACTCGACGACGCCAACGACCGATTGTTCGAAATCCGCCTGTTGGCGGCCGACGCCCGGCGGGATCTCGATGACCGACTCGCAGCGACACGCGTACTGAGCCGCCTCCTCGACGGAATCGACGCCGTGATCGCCACCAACTGACGGGCTGCACGCTCTTCTGCTTCGCGGCACCACCGCCGTAAATACCCATTATGTCAAGTCGTCGTTTGGGTGGCGGATTCCACGGCGGAGCGATTCACGATGACCCAATGAGCTCCCCTGCCGGTTCCGCGGAGCTCAACCGCCCCGCGATGACGCGCTTCGTCCAGCGCTGACCGAACGGTGCCTCGCGGCACCCCGCCAACTCCTGAATCGCATCACCAAACTTGAACGCTGTCGGAGCTCGCGTCCTGAGCCACACGAACACCAAGTCACGGTCCTCCCCCACCGATGTGGCCTCCAGCCGAGTCTCAACGATTGCGTAGGAGTCTGCGACGGTCACACCTTCGCAGAGAACGGCTGCCCGATCGTCACAACGTGTACGCGCTTCGACGCCGACAACGATAAGGAGCTCTCCCCACTCATGAGTACTGCAAACACCGGGGCTGCTCCAAGAAGGGCGTTAGACATCTGACGAACCTGAGCACGGTGTTTGAGCCGGCCGTCGAACCCGCCAAACGTCAGGTGCTCGTCCCGACCATCCGCCGAGCGATCGTCAGCGGCGACTGCAGGTCGCAGTCGCCGCTCAATCAGTCGGCAGTCGACTCCGAACGACGTGGCATACCCACCAGGTGGGCGAGCGCCGGACGACCGGCGAGCGGTGTCTCGGCCTCGCTTGAGTGTGCCGCACTCGCGCCCGCACCCGCAGCAGCCGGCGAACCGGAGCCCGGCACCTGACGCCGGTCGCCCTCGGTTCGTACCACCGTGCGACGGTCGTGGCCATGGGTCGGGGCTCCCGGCTCCGAACCCGGGGCGGAAATCAGGCTGCCCTGGGCGCGTCGTTCCACCTCGCTCACCGCGGTTCCCACAAGCTGTCGCAGGTTCACACCAAGCGGCACCCGATCCATCGGACCGGGCAACCCCAACAGGTACCCCTGCGCGGTCGGAATCCCCAGTTTCGCCAGGAACTCCAGCTGCTTGCCCGACGCAACCCCCTGGGCGACAACTTCGATGCGCAACTGCCGCGCCAGGTCGGACAACGACTTCACCATCCACGCACTCGGGGGCATCGACTCGTTCACCTGCGCCACCAGACCCGAATTCAATTTGACCCGGCTCACCGGCAGGTCCCGAAGGTGCCCAAGTGGCGCATCCTTCGCACCGAACTCATCGAGCGCAATGCCGTATCCTGCGGCTCGGATTTCCGAAAGCACGCTGCTCAGACGCCGCGGGTCGTTGAAGTCCTCGACGTTGGTCAACTCGATACCCACCTGTTCCGGGTCGAGCCCAAGGCGGGCGAGTTGCCCCAACAGCCACTCCGCACCCCGCGGACGCATCAGATCCGCCGGCGACACGTTGAACCACAGGCGACACGCCAGGTCCTTGACCCGATCCACATCCGCAGCGACCGCCGTGATCACATGTTCGAACAGCTCGTCGGTGCGGCCGATCCACTCGACGATGCTCAGCCAACCATCGGCCTGCAGCAGCGTGCCCTGCTCGTCCACCATCCGGGCAAAGACCTCGACGCCGATGCAGCGACCGTCACGCAGCGACACCTGCGGCTGATACACGGCCCGGACACGGCCGTGATCGAGTTCTGCACGGATGAAGTCCACGAAGTCCGCGGCGTCGGACTTGAAGGTGCTGGCCTGCCCACGTCCGGTTCGCTTCGCCTGATAGAGCGCCAGGTCGGCGTCGATCAACAGGTCGTGAAACGAGCCATTGCCTCGCGCCACACCGATACTCGCACCGACGGTCAGATCGAGACCGCCGACCTCATAATGGATGAGCGAATCGACCAGGCGTCCCGAAATCCGCTCAAGGTCGTCGACGTCCTGGGGCGGCAACACCACCACGAACTCGTCGCCACCGATGCGTGAAGCGAGCCCGCCGTAGTTGGTGGCGACCTCGGAGAGCCGGCTCGCTGCAATCTGCAACACCCGGTCACCGACGGCGTGGCCATAGGTGTCGTTCACCGGCTTGAAGTGATCGAGGTCGATGTGCATCAAGACGATCTCGTCGCACTCCTCGGCGTGGTCCTGCACCCACGACTCAAGCATCGCCCGGTTCGCCAAACCGGTCAGCACGTCGGTCGACGCCGAGGTGCGCAGGTCCTCATCGGCCTGACGGTTCCGGTTCTGACGAAGCGAGATCACCACCGTCGCAGAAAAGGCCAGGGCGATCCCGCTGTAGAGGTACCGCAGCGCGGTTCCTCGTTGCGCCTCGGCACGGCTGTTGAGATCGCCGGACAACGACGCGCCCGCGCTTTGGGCCAGAATCGTCAACGAGGAGCCCGAACGGTCGATGGCGTCGAGCAACGGACCCGTGGCAATTGCCGAACCACCGGCCCCCGCAGTTCCGGACAGCATCTGATCCAGACCATCGTTCAACAACTTCACTTCACCCGAGGTGCGCCAGGCCTCGTACTCGGCGGCGAACGCGTCAGGAGCCGGCACCGAATCGAAGTCCCAGGCGAACAGGCTGTCATCGGCGACCATCGCCAGCGGCGTCGCCACCGTGGCGGGCACCTCGGGCGAGACCTCGGTGCCTGCCGGCAGCGTCCGAAGCGAACCCGCAACGACCAACAGTCGCGAAAGCTCCACGATGAGCGCATCGGGAAACGCCTCGTCTCCCACCAGCGACGACTGGCGGCTGGCGGTCGCGATCTGCGCCGCCGCCAGTGCGGTCGCGATGTTCAGCGAGTTGGGGGTGGGATCCGTCGTCGGAATCGCCGCGCCGATCGCCTCGGTCACCGAGATCGCCCGTTTCAGCCGGGTGTCCTTCGTCGGGATCGCCTCAAGCTGGTCCTCGATCGCTGAGCGCCGCTGTGCGAACGCACTCGCCGCCTCCACCGAGGCCTCGGGCGAGACGGCATCTCGCTGGAGCAGATCCATCGCCCGCACCAGATCGAGCCGGGCTTTCGACACGGCGAGCCAGCCCGAATCGGTGTCGCTCACCCCCGCCCGATACAACGACACCGTGCCGATCGACCCAGCGATGACGCTCACGATGAACAACGACGCGATCAGCCAGCGCGCTCGTGGGTCCGAGGCCCAGCGCGTACGGCGCGAAAGCCGCCCAAGTTGTCGGGACAAGAAGTAATCGGTCGCCACGCCTACAAGATCGGCACGTTGCGGGTGCGACCTGAGGAATCGGGCAATCATTCACACAGGCACCGACGACGCGCGACATGATGTGAGCAATCGTTCTCCAAGGAGTCCACATGTCTCAAGTCATCACCCCCGCACTCATCGGCGGTGAATCCATCGTCGGATCCGACACCATGGAGGTCCGCTCCCCCTTCGACGGCCGCCTCATCGGCACCGTGCCGCGCCTCGAAATCACCCACATCGACGACGCCGTCGCCGTGGCCAAAAGCCTGCACCGGCAAGGCCCGCTGCCCGCCCACGAACGCGCCGCGATCCTCGACCGGGCCGCGGTCCTGCTCAACGAACGCCTCGACGAGTTCGCGAACAGCATCTCCTGCGAGGCCGCCAAGCCGATCACCACCGCACGCATCGAGGCCACCCGGGCGCTCGACACGCTTCGGTTCTCCGCCGCCGCCGCCCGCACGTTCAGCGGCGAAACCATCCCGATGGATGCATCGTCGGCCGGGGCCGGCAAAATCGGCTGGGTCAAACGCGTGCCGATCGGGGTCGTCGCTGCCATCAGCCCGTTCAACTTCCCGCTCAATCTCGTGTGCCACAAGATCGCACCGGCCGTCGCCGCAGGCGCCCCGGTCGTGTTGAAGCCCGCATCGGCCACCCCACTCACCGCCCTTCGAATCGCGCGCCTCTTCGAAGAAGCCGGCCTTCCCCCAGGCTGGCTCAACGTCGTGACGGTTCCCGGCCGCACCGCCGACCACCTCGTCACCCACGACGACGTCGCGATGATCACCTTCACCGGCTCGCCCGATGTGGGGTGGGGCATCCGGTCCCGCGCAGCCAGAAAGCGGGTGAACCTCGAACTCGGCAACAACGCACCGATCATCATCGAACCCGACGCCAACCTCGCCAACGCCGCCACGAAGATCGTGGCCGGCGGCTTCGGCTACTCGGGCCAAACCTGCATCTCGGTGCAGCGTGTCTATGCCCACCGCGACATCCACGACGAACTGCTCGACGCGGTCGTTGCGGCCACCGACAAGCTCGGCGTGGGCGACCCGGCCGACCCCGACACCGTGGTCAGCGCGCTCATCAACCCCGGCGAAACCGACCGGGTGCACAGCTGGATCGGCGAGGCCGTCGACGCCGGAGCGACGCTCGCCACCGGCGGCACACTCAACGACGGCGTGCTTGCACCGACGGTGCTCACCGGCGTCACCGCCGATATGGCGGTCAGCCACGACGAGGTCTTCGGCCCCGTCATCGGCTTCGCCGACTACACCGACTACGAGGACGCCCTGCGCCGAGCCAACGACACCCGCTACGGCTTGCAGGCTGCGGTCTACACCGCCGATCTTGCCAAGGCCATGCGCGCCGCGGAGGTACTGGACTTCGGCGGAGTGCTCATCAACGAGATGCCGTCGTTTCGCACCGACCAGCAGCCCTACGGGGGCGTGCGCGACTCCGGCAACACCCGCGAGGGCCCGGCGTTCGCCATCGAGGAGATGACCGAGCGTCGGCTCATCATCATCCAACCCTGACCGCTTCAGATGCGCTGGTCAGTTCGCCATCAGGTCGTCGGGGTACAGCGCCAGCGATGACAGCGGCCCGCGCTGACGGCGCAGAACGCGACGCCACAATCCCTCGGGGTCGCCGCCGAACACGTCGTCGCATCCGAGCGGGTCGCGAACCAACGGCAACACGAACCACGACTCGCCCGCCAACTCGGCTTCGAGCTGACCTGGCGACCACCCGGCGTATCCGACAAAGAACCGCATCTGCGGCGGCGCCGAAACTGCCCCGGCCTTCAACGCTTCGATGTCGAGAAGCGTCGGCTGGCTGTAACCATCGCTTCCGAGCGCCAGCACCGCATTGGTCTCGACCGGCCCACCTTCGTAAAACACCGACGGTGGTGTGACCGCACACGACAGCTCAAGGTGCTCGGCGACATCGAGCATTCTCGGCCGGTTGAGCACGACGCCACAGGCTCCGTTCTCATCGTGTTCCAACAGATACACGACGCTGCGGCGAAAGTTCGGATCATCGAGTTCCGGATGCGCCAACAACAGCGAAAGGGCGTGAAATGCGGTCACAGATCGAGTGTAGAGCAGCGCTCAGTCGTCGGTACGCCCGTAATCATCGGACAAACGGATGATGTCGTCCTCACCGAAGTAGTCGCCATACTGCACCTCGATGATGACGAGCGGTTCATCGCCCTGGTTCTCGAGGCGATGCGCAACGCCTTGGGGCACATCGGCATAGTGACCCGGCCCCACCTGAAACACCACACCGTCCAACGTCACGGTCGCGTCGCCGGTGATGACGAACCAGTGCTCCGAACGATGCGAATGACGTTGATAACTCAGCCGCTGGCCGGGAGCGACGGTGATCGACTTCACCTTGTGGTCGGGCTCGTCGGACAACACCGTGTAGGAACCCCACGGGCGATCCTCGTACATCGGCGAGTTGGAGTGGTTGGATCGGACCTCGCCGTTCATCGAGTTGACCACCAGCTTCGGAAACCCAACTTCCGGAGTTGCCTCGTCGATTCGCATCGATTCACTCACCGTTACACCTCCATCTGCGACCGGTCATCGCACAGCACCGAATCGCAAGCGATTCAACGTGATCCTGCCGACCGCAGGCACTTAGCGCACAAGTGTACGGGAATCAGGTGGCACCAATGCGAACTCGGCCGATCAGAACTTGCGGTAGTTGGGCGCCTGTTCGGTGATCGTGATGTCGTGGGGATGCGCCTCGCGAAGCCCCGCGGAGGTCATGCGGATGAACTCGGCGTTGTGCAGTTCGGCGATCGTCGGCGCCCCCACATAACCCATGGCCTGCTGCAGACCACCGACGAGTTGATGAACGATCCCCGACACCGTCCCGACATACGCAACACGGCCTTCGATCCCCTCCGGCACCAGCTTTTCCGCGTCGACGACATGCTCCTGGAAATACCGGTCCTTCGAAAACGACCGCGCCTTCATCGCCCCGAGACTGCCCATACCCCGATAGATCTTGTAGCGCTCCCCCTGGTACAACACCGTTTCGCCGGGGCTTTCGTCGGTGCCGGCGAGCAGCGACCCGAACATGCAGGTGTCGGCCCCCGCCGCCAGCGCCTTGGCCACGTCGCCGGAGAACTGAATACCGCCATCCGCGATCACCGTACGACCGCGAGCGCTCGCCACCCGGGCACAGTCGAACACCGCACTGATCTGAGGCACACCGATGCCGGCGACCACCCGGGTCGTGCAGATCGAGCCCGGACCGATCCCGACCTTGATGGCGTCGGCCCCCGCATCGATGAGCGCCTCGGCTGCAGCCGCCGTTGCGACGTTGCCGGCCACGAGCGGACCATCCCAGCGGCGGCGCATCTCGCGCACCGTGTCCGCAACCGAGGTCGCATGGCCGTGCGCAGTGTCGATGACGAGCGCGTCGACACCGGCGTCGATGAGCGCCTTGGCCCGTTCGAACACATCCGCGCCGGTACCGACCGCGGCCGCAACCCGCAAGCGCCCCTCGGAGTCCTTGGTGGCGTTCGGGAACTCGACGCGCTTTTGGAGGTCTTTGATCGTGATCAACCCGCGCAACGTGCCGTCGGCGTCGACCACCGGCAGCTTTTCGACCTTGATGTGGCGAAACATCTCCTGGGCTTCATCGAGGGTCGTGCCGACCGGAGCGGTGTGCAGATTCTCCGAGGTCATCACCTCGGAGATCGGCCGCGCATAGTTCGTTTCGAATCGCAGGTCTCTGTTGGTCAGGATTCCAACGAGCTTGTTGTCCTCGTTCGTGATCGGCACACCCGAAATCGAAAAACGTGCCATCAGATCGAGGGCGGCCTGAACCGGTAGATGTGGCTGCAGCGTCACCGGGTCGGTGATCATCCCCGACTCGGAACGCTTCACCCGATCGACATGGGCGGCCTGTTCCTCGGGCGAAAGATTGCGGTGCAACACCCCGATGCCACCGAGACGGGCCAAGGCAATCGCCATGCGCGCCTCGGTGACGGTGTCCATCGCGGCGCTGACGATCGGCAGCGCCAACTCGATATCGGGGGTGAACATCGTCGAGGTGTCGGCCTCGTGGGGCAACACGTCACTGTGCGCCGGCAACAACAACACGTCGTCGAAGGTCAGGCCGATCCGGCCGAATCGTGCAGAGAATGCGGCGTCGCCGCCGAGATCGTCGTCGGAAACAGGTGCCATACGTAACGATACCCCTCAGCGAGGGGCACCGTTCACACAGGATTTCCGCGGTGCTGGCGGAGCCACCGCCGCCGGGTCAGTGCTGAGGCGGGACCGAACCCGGGGGAATCTGCCGTGGACCACCGGGGTCGGACGCACCGGACGGGTTCAGGTTCGAATCCCGAAACATCTCGCCGAGACTGCCCAACAGGCTCAGCCCCGAACTGAGATCGGCCGGCAGGAAGATCTTGGTCGCCCGACCGTTCGACATCTTCGCGAGCGTGTCGAGGTAGCGAATCGCCAACAGATCGTTGGTGGGGTTCCCCTCATGGATCGCGTTGTAGATCGCCCGAATCGCGTCGGCCTCGCCGTCGGCCTCGGCGATCTGCTTGTACCGCTCGGCATCCGCGAGTTCCTTGATCGCCGTCGCCTGACCCTCGGCTTCGAGCCGCTGCTGTTCACGCACGGCCTCGGCCCGCAAAATCGCGGCCTGACGCTCACCCTCCGCCCGGGTGATCTGGGCCTGACGCTCACCCTCGGCGGTGGTGACGGTGGCACGACGCGTACGTTCGGCCTTCATCTGCTCGTGCATCGCGCTCATCACGTCGACCGGCGGATCGATGCGCTGGATTTCCACGCGCTTGACCCGCACACCCCAGGTGTCGGTGGCGTCGTCGAGGATCGATCGCAGGCTCATGTTGATCGAATCACGCGAGGTGAGCGCCTGGTCGAGTTGCAGGTCACCGATCAGGTTTCGAAGGTTCGTCTGCGCCAGCTTCGTCACCGCCAGGATGAAATTGGCGACGTTGTAGATGAGCCGCTGAGGGTCGGTGGGTTCGTAGTAGACCACCGCGTCCACACTCACCACCACGTTGTCAGCGGTGATCACCTCCTGTGGCGGAACGTCGATGACCTGCTCACGCATATCGACGTAGCGCAACTTGTCGATGAACGGATAGATGATCCGCATGCCGGGTTCGACGGTGCCGTGGTATCGACCGAGCCGCTCGACCACGCCGCGTTGGTATGGCCGAACGATCTTGATCGTCGAGACGAGAAAGACCAGCAGCAGTCCGGCGAGTACGAGGATGACGACAGCGGTAACCATCGAGGCCCTTTCGGTTGGTGGCGGATGTGGTGACGAACGGGTTGGCTACGGACGGATGTGATGGACCGGGCTACGAGCGGGCAACGGGCTCAAGTGCGTTCGGCGACGACCACACCGGTGCCCTCGACGGAAGTGACGGTGACGTGGGTGCCGATGTCGAAACGACGACCGTCGCCACTCGTCGCCCGCCACGTCTCTCGCCCGACCCGCACCATGCCGACCCCGGTCGGACCCTCTTCGATCGTTTCGAGTACGACCGCTTCCTGGTTCAGCAACCGACCGGCGCCAACCCCGACGTGTTGTGGTGCCCGGTCCAGCCGCCGACGAAGGGGAAGGAACGCGAATGACGTCACGATGGCGACCAGCAGGAACATCAACCACTGCCACTCGACGTCGACGCCGGCGAACGCGATGGTCGCCGCCACCCCGGTGCCCAACGCGAATGGCAACAACACCAGCGCTCCGGCCGTCAACAGCTCGCCGCCGAGGAACACCGCCGTGGCGATCAGCCACACCCAGCGCATCGTCTCCGGATCGTCCATGCCGAGAGGCTACCGGAACATCGGCTGTTTCGGCTTGGAGTTTCGGCTCGGCCGCTTCGGCTGGAGTTCGGGTGCGACGTCAGGATCGCGGGATGCTGGAACCGCTTCCGGCGGCGTCGAGCAGTCGAGCGACGCTCGGAATCGACAGCCCGATGACGCCGCTTCGGTGTTCCCCCTCGACCCGATCCAACAGGTCGGCATCGTCTTCGATCCGGTACGAGCCGGCGCAATCGAGCGGCTCGAAACGATCGACGTACTCGCAGGCCTCCCCCACGGTGTACGAGCGCATAGTCACGTGATGAACATCGATCTCGCTCCAACGCTCACCGTCTGAGGCGTCGACCAGGACGAACGCGTTCATCAGCCGGTGGGTTCGGCCCGACATCTCCATCAGTTGGGCCACGGCCCGCTCGGCCGACCCCGGCTTGTGCAACAACGTGGGTCGGTCGTCGCCGCCGAGCACCGCGATCTGGTCGCACCCCAACACGAGATGGCGTTGTGACAGCTCCGGTCCATCCCCCATCAGACGTCGGGCGACCGCCTCGGCCTTCGCCGTGGCCAACTCCATCACGTAGCGCTGCGGGCCCCACGACTCGAACCGGTCGTCGAAGGCCCGCTCGTCGATTTCGGGGGCTTCGACGTCAAAGGAGTATCCCGCCGAGGCCAACACCTCGGCTCGATAGCGACTCGTCGACGCCAGCACCAAGCGATCGGCCATGACCCCAGTCTGGCCGGTCGTGTCAGCCCGCAGCGCCACGGCGGCGGCACCGCCATCGCCACACGCTCGGCACGACCGCGCTGGCGGCAGTACCGTGCACACCGCCCTCAACCGAACCGACGGAAGGTCAACGATGAAGCTTCACCTCGATGCCGCAACCACCGCGATCGTCACCATGGAATGCCAACGCGGGGTCATCGGCGACCTGTCGACCTTTCCGGCGCTCGCCACCTCGGTTCGCGACAGCGGGGCCCTCGACGCCATGGCCGCGATCGTGGCCGCAGGCCGCGAGTGCGACGCCACCGTCGTGCACGCGCTCGCGGTCTTTCGGGCCGATCGCGGTGGATCGTTCACCAACGCCCCACTGCTGCGCTACACCGCGACCATTCCCGGACAGCTCGAAGTCGGAACTCCCGCCGCCGAACTCGTGGCCGAACTGGGGCCCGAACCGAGCGACCTGGTGTCCGCACGGCACCACGGGGTGAGCCCGTTCACCGGCACCGACCTCGACGCACTCCTGCGCAGCCGCGGTGTACGCACCGTCGTTCCCGTCGGCGTGTCGCTCAATGTCGGCATGCTCGGGCTCTGCATCGAGGCGGTCAACCTCGGCTACGAGGTCGTCTTGGCAACCGACGCGACCGCCGCCCTGCCCGCCAGCTACGCCGACGCGGTCCTCACCAACACCTTCAGCCAGTTGGCGACCCTGTGCGAGGCACAAGCGGTGATCGCCGCGTTCAACGAGACGCCAACCACCCCGTGAGCACCCCCAACATCTCCTCGCCGATCGCGTGGCCCCCCACCACCGTTACGTAGCGAACCTCCTCGACGTCGCGAGCCGACCGGATCTCATCGACGAGGGCTTCCATGAGAAACGGCGGAACCACCTCGTCATCGTCGGGGTGCACGATCAACACCGACCTCGCCCCCACCGAACGCAGGTCGAGTTCATGGTCGACCCGCTCCGGCACGAATCCTGCCAACACGAACAATCCCCCGAGGGGTTGCTCCCCGCGCGCTCCCCGATCGATCGCCGTCGCGATGGCCACCGCGCCGCCTTGGGAGAACCCACCGAGCACGATCGCGCCCGGGTCGACCCCGGCGTCGTGCACCAGCGAAGCGATCACCGATCGAACCGATTCGACCGAGGCCTCCAGCGACTCGGGTTCAACCCCGCGGGGTCCGGTGTCGAACCACGACAACCCGCCGTCGACGGCGATCGACGCATTCGGCGTCACTCGAACCCAACCATCATCGGCCTGTTCGCGAAGCACGGCGGGCAGCTGCGAGGCGCCCGATCCGTGTCCGTGCAACATGATCAGTACGTGTCCGGACTGAGGAATCGGCGGTGCCACCGTGCGACGTCTCCTGAGCATTGGGCGCCCTGATGGGGCGTTCGACCTGTTGACCAAGAACATAGGTTCATTACGCTGAGCTTTGAGCCACTCGGAGGCTTCGTTGCTCTCGTCGACCGTTGGAAGGGTGTCGTGACCGGTTCTCATAGCCCCGACGCCCACGGGCTGAACTCGCTGTTTTCGGTGTCGTCACCGGCACCGCGGCGCGCCGAGGCGACCGAACACGCTGACGAGATCGCCGAGATCGTCGACATCACGCCGCACCTCGCCGCCGCTCCCCCGATGGCGGGCCCGCCGCCGCTTCCACCGCAGTTTGCAGGCTTCTCTCCGTCGACGTCTCAGCCGCCGACGACCCAGCCGCCGACGGGGTTGCCGCCGACGCCCCAGCCGCCGACGACCGGGCCGGTCGTCCTGGCCGAACCGCCATTCCCCGACGCTCCGCTGTTGACCGAACCGTGCGCGGCGCTCGAGTTCGCTCCCCCGCCCGCTGGGTTGCCGGCGGTGCCCGTAACGCTCGAAGGCCTCCCGTTGAGCCTCGACGTGTTCGCAGTCGCAACCCGGGCGGTGGTCGTACTGATCGGCACCGACACCCCGGCGCGCCAGATCGCCAAGACCGCGATCGGACTGTCGATCGAATCCGAACAGACCGCGGCGATCGACGTCGTCGTGCCGCGGGCGATCGATCTCGTGTTGCAGCGAGCGAAGGAACTCATCGCCGCGGGCCTGGCGGCACAGGTCGTCGACCGTTGCGAGGAACGAGCCGAACTGTGGCGCCGCCTGTCGATGCGATCCGGCCTCGAGCCAGCGGCGATCGTGCTGAGCCTCGCCCCGTTCCCCCTGCCGACGATCGCGTCGATGCTGCGGGTGTCGCTGGTCGACCTTCAAACGGTCGTCGCCTCATGGCAGCGTGGCGACGACCCGATCGACGGCACCCCGGTCACCGAGTTGGCGCCAGCGATCATCACGTCGGTCGTGCGCCCGAGCGTCGCTCCGCTCGAGCTGCCCGCCGGCCAAACGGCGAATCCGGCGGGCGATCCCGTCGGGTCGGGCGTCGCCGACACGAACCTCGCCGAGGAGTCCGCGCTCAGCGCAGACCACGGTGCGCTCGATGAATTCCTGGCACTGCCCGACGGGCGCGGCTCGAGGATTCGCCGACTGTTGCGCCGGGCGTGACGCCGACAGCGTCGGTAGTGGCGCCGTCGACCCCCGCAGACCGATGATCGGATGATGATCGATCTACCAGCACCGGAACACTCCTTTGCGAGCGACAACGCTGCCGGCGCATCCCCGGAGGTCCTCGAGGCGCTCGCCGCAGCGAACATCGGCTCGGCGTTGGCCTACGGCGACGACCGCTGGACCCGCGCCGCGATCGACGACGTCCGGCGAACACTCGACGCTCCAGCGGAGGTGCTGTTCACCTGGGGCGGCACGGGAGCCAACGTCGTCGGCCTCGGCACACTGCTGCAACCCTGGCAAGCCGTCATCTGTGCCGACAGCGCTCACATCGTCGTCGACGAGTGCGGCGCGCCGGTCCGTTTCACCAACTCACAACTGATCGCGCTGGCGACGCCCGACGGAAAGCTTCGCCCCGACGACCTGGTGGCCCCATCACATTGGCTGGGCAGCGAACATCACCCGCAGCCTCGTGTCGTGTCGATCACGCAATCGACCGAACTGGGCACGCTGTACACGGTCGACGAGATCGCAGCCCTGTGCGATGCGGCTCATGCGCTCGACATGGTGGTCCACCTCGATGGCGCACGCATCGCAAACGCCGCCGCCGCGCTCAACACCGATCTGAGGGCCATGATCCGCGATACCGGGGTCGACGCGTTCACCTTCGGCTTCACCAAGAACGGCGCCGTCTTCGGCGAGGCCGTGTGCTTTGTCGACCCGTCGCTGGCCGCGTCGGCCGCGTTCGTTCGAAAGCAAGCGGGACAACTCGTGTCGAAGAGCCGCTTCGTTGCGGCACAGATCAGCGCGCTCCTCGCCGATGACCTGTGGCTGCGCAACGCCCGCCACGCCAACGACCGCGCCCAGGATCTGGCGCAACGTGTGAGCGCCATCGACGGGGTCGAGGTGTGCGGCACCGCCGAAGTGAACGCGGTATTCGTCCGGCTCCCCCGCCCGGTTCTTGAGGTCTTGCGCGAGTGGTCGTTCTTCTGGGAGTGGGACGCCGGCAGCGACCTGGTTCGGTGGATGACGAGTTTCGCGACGACCGCCGAGGACATCGACCGGTTCGTCGACGGGATTCGAGTCGCACTAAGACTGCCGTCATGATTCGCCATGTCGTCGTGTTGACCCTCACCGAAACCACCCCTCGGGATCACGCCGAGCGCATCGTCGCCGAACTGCGCGGCCTGCCGGGGTCGATTCCCGAGTTGGTCGATTACCGCGTCGGAGTCGACCTGGGGCTTGCGGAGGGGAACGCGACGATCGCCGTGACCGCCGACTTCGCCGACGCCGACGGGTGGGCGACCTATCGCGATCACCCCGACCATGTTCGCATCATCACCGAGCTCATCGCTCCCGTGTTGGCCCAGCGCTGCGCCGCCCAGTTCGAGCTCGACGGCTGATCCCGGCACACCCCCACATATTCCTTCTTGTTCCGGCTTGGGTCCCGCATGGGTTCCGCATGGGTCACGGGTTCGCCGGAATTGTGACGACTTCCTCAGTTTGTTCGTGACAGCCGTCACAAACTCTGCTAGAGTCTCGCCCACGGCCGAGGCGATGCCTGCGGCGTACAACCGGAAAGGTCGTGTGAGCGGTTCGGGGGGTCTGCTCACACGACCTTTCGTCCGTTTTGCGGCAAGCCGCCCCGTTCTCCGATAACCAGTGGTCGTGATCACGACCACTGGTTATCGGAGAACGGCGTGGTGGGGGCACCCCCGGAGCGGGCGTGGCACAATGCAGGCGTGCCGATCACGAAATGTGCCTCCACCGATGCCTTCGTCGCCATCGACCTGCCCGATGCCCCGGTAGCGGTCGGCGTCGTGCGCTGCGCCAAGAAGATCCTTCAGGATGGTGCGACCAACCTCGCTCGCACCCGCACCTACACCTACGCAGCGTTCGGCGAAAAGGTGTCCGGAGCGTCTGCTGGCATCAACGCCGAGGGCGACGCACGCGACGAAGCCGTCGGCGCCTTCGTGACCGAACTGGCCGACCAGGTCGCTGCGGGTTCACTTCGACTCGCTGCGGCCAAAGGCGTTTCCGCAGAGGATCTCGCCCCGTGGGCCTCGACCGCAGCCCCTTCGCCAGAAGCGGCCGAGCGGGCGCTGGTAGCGAGCACGCTCGCCGCGCTCGGCGCGGTGCGCGACCTCGCCGGCTCAACCGTGGCGGTTGAGCTCGGCGCACCATCGGCTGAGGCCATCGCCGCCGCAGCCAATGCGGCGGGAGCGACCGCCACTCTGGTGAGCACCGACGAACTCCTCGCCGGCGACGCCGACACGTCGTGGGACGCCGTCGTCATCGGCGCAAAGCAAGGCGGCGTCACCCACGAAAACGTCGCTCGGCTCGGCACCGCCACGGTCATCTCCGCGGCCCCGCTGTCCATCACCGCCCGAGGCCTCGCCAACGCCCGCAAGCAAGGCGCCACCGTGCTGGCCGACTTCGTCACCGCTGCGGGGCCGGTGCTCGCCGAACTCGGCCATGACGATGCGACCATCGCCGACAAGGTCGCAACCGTCGTCGCCGCAACCAAGGACCACCAGGAGGGTGCCTTCCTCGGCGCCTGCTATCACGCCGAGGACTTCTTGCGCACGTGGACAGCCGAGCTGCCGTTCGGCCGCCCCATGGCCTGATGAGCCGAACACGCCCGACGCTCCGAACTCGCCCGACTCGCCGGGCCACTTCACGTCGGCCCGTGCTAGGTTGACCGCACAACTGACACGCTGACGATGTCGAGCGGGAGAGCCCCGGAACCACCGGGCACCGAAGGAGCAACGCCCCGCAAACTCTCAGGTCCCAGGACCGCTCGACGTAGGCAACTCTGGAAAGCAACTCGCCGCTTCTCGGTGGGTTCACCCAAGGTGAAAGTGGACGCCGTGCGCCCGCGAAACTCTCAGGTTCGATGACAGAGGGGAATCCACCGGGAGTCCACGATGACCCGTTCCCCATCCACCGCCGATCACCGCGGCACGTCCGACCAGGCACGCTCCGGTCGATTCAGCGAACGTCACCTCGGAGTCGACGACAACGGGCTTCAAGCACTCGCGCAACAGGTCGGCTACGACAGTGCCGACGCACTCATCGATGCTGTCGTGCCGGATTCGATTCGCTCGACCACCCCCTTGGGCCTCCCCGCGGCGCTCACCGAGGTCGACGCCATCGCCAGACTGCGCAGCTACGCCGACATGAACCGCGTGGTGACCTCGATGATCGGCATGGGGTACTACGCCACGGTCACCCCGCCCGTCATCCAGCGCAACATCTTGGAAAACCCCGCCTGGTACACGGCCTACACCCCGTATCAACCAGAGATCAGCCAGGGACGACTCGAAGCCCTCGTCAATTTCCAGACCCTGGTTTGTGACCTCACGGGACTGCAGATCGCGAACGCCTCGATGCTCGACGAGGGCACCGCTGCCGCCGAGGCGATGACGATGGCCCGGCGTGCCTCGCGCTCTGCGGCCGACGTCTTCTTCGTCGACGCCGATGCTCACACCCAGACGATCGCCGTGCTGCAGACCCGCGCCGAACCGCTCGGCCTCAAGGTGATCGTCGGCAATCCCGCCACCGACCTCGACCCGACCGCGGTCTTCGGTGCGCTGCTCGCCTACCCGGGCTCGAGCGGGGAGATCACCGACCACCGCTCCACGATCGCCGCCCTCCATGAAGCGGGCGCGCTGGCCGTGGTGGTGAGCGACCTCCTCGCCCTGTGTCTGATCGAGTCGCCCGGGTCGGTCGGTGCCGACATCGCCGTCGGGTCGGCGCAACGCTTCGGCGTACCGATGGGCTACGGCGGCCCGCATGCCGGATTCCTGGCCACGACCGACGCTTTGAAGCGCTCCATGCCCGGTCGTCTCGTCGGCTATTCGGTCGACTCCGCCGGACGTCCGGCACTGCGGCTCGCCCTTCAGACCCGAGAACAACACATCCGCCGCGAAAAGGCGACGTCCAACATCTGCACCGCCCAGGTGCTGCTCGCGGTGATGGCCTCGATGTACGCGGTGTATCACGGGCCCGACGGCCTGCGCCGAATCGCCTCCACGGTCCACGGCCACACGAGCGATCTGGCCACGAGGCTGCGCAGCGCCCGGGTCGAGGTCGTCAATACCTCGTGGTTCGACACGTTGACGATTCGCGTGCCCGGCCACGCTGATGCCGTGGTCGCCGCTGCCCTGGATGCAGGCATCAACATCCGCTTTGTCGACGCCGACCACGTCGGCATCAGTTGCGACGAGACCACGACCGCCCAGATCGTGTCGAGCCTCACCTCGGCCATCGTGGCCGCAGTCGATACCGCGGCCACGGTCGATGCCGCTGCCGTTGCCACGGACGCTGCCACGGCCGCCGGCGAACTCGCCTCCGCAGGGACGGCCGAATCGGTCCTCACTCCATTCGACCGCACCACGCCGTTCTGCACCCATCCGGTGTTCAACCGCTACCACTCCGAGACCGAGATGCTTCGCTATCTGCGCAGGCTCTCCGACTACGACATCGCGCTCGACCGGGCGATGATTCCCCTCGGTAGCTGCACGATGAAGCTCAACGCGACCACCGAGATGCTGCCGGTCACCTGGCCCGAATTCGCACACCTCCACCCCTTCGCCCCCGCCGATCAGGCGCTCGGCTATGCGCGGCTCTTCGCCGATCTTGAGGCGTGGCTCGCCGAGATCACCGGATACGACGCCGTTTCCTTGCAGCCCAACGCCGGAAGCCAGGGCGAATATGCGGGGCTGCTCGCCATCCGCTCCTACCACCTCCACAACGGCGAAGCGGGCCGCACGGTCTGCCTCATCCCCGCGTCGGCACACGGAACCAACGCCGCCAGTGCGGTGATGGCCGGCATGAAGGTTGTCGTCGTCGCCTGCGACAGTGCTGGCAACGTCGACGTCGACGACCTTCGCACCAAGATCGACGCCCACCGCGACCAACTCGCCGCGCTGATGATCACCTACCCGTCGACCCACGGCGTCTTCGAAGAAACCGTCGTGGAGATCTGCGACATGGTGCACGCTGCCGGGGCTCAGGTGTACCTCGACGGTGCGAACATGAACGCACTCGTCGGCCTCGCCCGACCCGGCAAGTTCGGAGCGGACGTCAGCCACCTGAACCTGCACAAGACCTTCTGTATCCCTCACGGCGGCGGCGGACCGGGGGTCGGACCGATCGCCGTGGGTGCACATCTCGCGGAATTCCTGCCCAACTCCGAGGTCGTCACATCGGCCGGGCCCACCACCGGCGTCGGTTCCATCTCGGCAGCACCATGGGGGTCGGCGTCGATTCTGCCGATCTCGTGGAGTTACATCGCCATGATGGGCGACGAGGGGCTCCGTTCGGCCACCGTCGGCGCCATCGTCGCCGCGAACTATCTCGCCACCCGGCTCGGCGAGCACTACCCGGTGCTGTATTCGGGCCGCAACGGTCTGGTCGGCCACGAGTGCATCATCGACATCCGCCCGATCGAGAAGGCGTGCGGGGTCACGGGCGAAGACATCGCCAAGCGGCTCATCGACTACGGGTTCCACGCCCCCACCATGAGCTTTCCGGTGCCGGGAACCCTCATGATCGAACCCACCGAATCGGAGTCTCGCCACGAGCTCGACCGTTTCGTCGACGCCATGATCGCCATCAAGTCCGAAATCGACCGCGTCGCCTCGGGCGAATGGCCGCTCGAAGCGTCGCCGCTACGCAACGCCCCCCATCCGGCCGAGGATCTGCTCGCTCCGCACTGGGACCGGCCTTATGCCCGCGAGTACGGCGCGTATCCCGTCGAGTCGCTGCGGACCTCGAAGTACTGGCCCCCGGTGAGCCGCATCGACAACGCCCACGGCGACCGACACCTCGTGTGCTCCTGTGCCCCGATCGAGTCCTACGCCGACGAATGAGCCCCGGCCTGAGCTCGTCATCATCCGGTGGCTTGCACCCGGGCCCGGAACCCGGCAGATTGCACTGATGGGCTTGCGCAAGATCGCCGCCGTCGTCGCGGTTTCGCTCGTCGCCGCGGCGGGGTGTACCTCCTCCAAGGAAGCGACATCGGATGACGCCGAGACATCGGTACCCCTGTGGATCCTCGACGGCGTTCAGCTCGCCCGAGACACCAAGGCGACCTGGGACACCGACTCGACCAAGACCGTCGACACGACACCCGCGCAGCCGGTGGGGGCCAAGCCGAAGTCCACTGCCGATCGAGGCGCCGTCGTCGGCGCATTGACCGCGTCGGGGCTGAGCGACGGCGAAGCCAACTGCATGTACGACAACCTGGCTGCGAACGCCTCTGCATCGGGCGCCGCCATGAGTGCACTCAAGGCGATCGAGGCCAGCGCCAAGAGTGCCGACGGCGCACCGACCCGGGAGGGGGCCGCGGCCATCACCTCCTTGGCCGCGCTCGATAGCGAAACGATGAACCGCGTCCTGTTGTCGGTCGTGCCGTGTTTGTCGCCCGACAGCTTGGCAACACTCGTCGCCGGTGCACAGGGCGGCTCGAACCCCGCGGCGTCGTCGCTGCTGAGCAGTTTCGGGCTGGGTGGCACCGGCGCCGATCTCGCGAGCCTGGCCTCGATCGATACCGCGGGCCTCCAGCAGGCGCTGGCCGGCCTCGACCTCAACTCGATCGCCGCCTCGGTCGCCGGTCCCCTCGGCCTCGATCAGGTCGATGCACTCCTTCAGGTTCTCAACGCGTCACTGTCGTCGACCGGCCCCCTCGCCGGGATTCTCAACGATCCGCTGGCGTTGTTGAACCTCGAACAACTCGACCTTCGATCCATCCCCGAGGATCAGGCGCTGTTGGTCATGTTGGCGATCGCACGCGGGCTCACCCCCGATCAACAGGCGCAGCTTCTGCAGATCAGCCAGGCCCGCCTCAGCACCCTGCCGATCAAGATCGATCCGTCCAACATGTCGAGCGACCAGGTTCGGGGCATGCTCTGGCTGGTGGCCCCGCTACTCGCCGAGACACTCAACGCTGCTCTTCCGGACCTTCCCCCCGGTGCGAATCTCGCCGACATCAACCTGTTGAGTTTCGTCGACCGTGGCGGCCTCGGCGAGCAACTCAAGTCGAACGGGGTCGATCCCGGATTCGGGCTCTGCGTGTTCGACTCGCTGGCGGAAATGTCGGGGCCGGAGTTCAACCGATTGACCGCCGGAACCGGCGGCGCGTCGCTGCTGGGAACGATCGGTCTGCGCTCGATCGCCTGCCTGTTTCGCTGAGCCCGCGCTGCCTGAGCCCGCGCTGCCTGTTCTCCGATAACCAGTGGTCGTGATCACGACCACTGGTTATCGGAGAACAGGCGAGAACGGGCGAGAACGGGCGGGAGCGGGTGAGATCAGCTGGCGGTGCCCGAACGGGCGATGGTCGACGAGTCGGTGCCGAGATAGCCGCTGATCACCCGTTCGTTGCTGAGGACCATCTCGGGGGTTCCGCGGGCGATCACCGCACCGAGTTCGAGCGCCACCATCTCGTCACAGATCGAGGTGAGCAGCGGCATGTCGTGTTCGATCACGACCAACGCCGCGCCGGTCGCGTCCCGTACCCGCATCAGCAACGGGCCGAGGGCCTCGGCATCGCGCTGGGCAACACCCGCTGACGGTTCGTCGAGCAACAAGACCACCGGGTCGGCAGCGAGCAGGCAGGCCAACTCAACGATGCGTCGCATGCCGGTGGACAACTCGCTGGTCAGCTTGTAGCGGTGCTCGTCGAGGTTCAACAGCACCAGGATCTCATCGACCCGTTCGTCGGTATCGAGACCCGACTCGTAACTGGCGGGCTGATACAACACGTCCGCCGCCATCGACTGGCTCATGACGTTGCGTTCGTACGCCACCGCAACCGTCTCGGCCACCGTGAGCGACGGGAACAGTCGGGCTTCCTGGAACGAACGACCCATGCGGCCGCGGGCCCGCTCGTGTGGAGCCCAGTCGGTCACGTCGTGGCCGCGCAACATCAGCCTGCCGTGATCGATCGCGTGGAATCCGGAAATGCAGTCGAGCAGGGTCGTCTTACCCGCACCGTTCTGGCCGACCAGGCCGACGATGGTGCCAGCGCGAACCGAGAGGTCCACCGAGTCCACCGCGACCACACCACCGAACTTCTTGGTCACCCCGGCAGCCTCCAGCACGATGCGGTCGGGGTCGACCGGCACGGGGTCGACACGATGGGATCTCATGGCGAACGCCGCGGCACCGTTCTGGGTCAGGTCGACGTCGATCTCCCGGGCCGGCTCTCCCGGGACCCCGCTCGCATCACCGGCGCCCGCATCACCGGCGGCGCCCGCCGCGTCGGCGCCGTTGAGAAACACCGCCCGCAAGATATCGGGTCGGTCGAGCAACTCCCGCGTCGGGCCCTCGAAACGAACCGCGCCCTTTTCCATGAAGACCGCACGCTCGGCGAGGGTCAACGCGATGTTCACCGACTGCTCGACGAGGATGATCGTCATGCCCTGGG
This sequence comes from Microthrixaceae bacterium, assembly GCA_023957975.1. NCBI lineage: Bacteria > Bacillati > Actinomycetota > Acidimicrobiia > Acidimicrobiales > Microthrixaceae > Microthrixaceae bacterium. The sequence continues at coordinate 361,204 of JAMLGM010000004.1, forward strand.
CGTGCAGCGCCCGCACGACCTCCAACAGGCTCGCAACCACGCCGGGGGCAAGGCCGAGCGACAACTCGTCGATCATCAGGACCTTGGGGCGCAACATCAGCGTCTGGGCCAGGGCGAGTTGTTGTTGTTCGCCACCGGACAGATCTCCGGCAAGACGGCCCTCGAGTCGTTGCAACACCGGGAAGACCGCCAGCATCCTCGCAGTGTCCTGTTCGATGCGGTCCGCATCGTCGCGGAAGGTCCAACTCGCCAGTCGGAAATGTTCGCGAACCGTCAGCGTGGGAAAGATCGACTTGCCGCCGGGCATCAGGGCGATTCCGTCTCGAACGATGCGATCGGCGCGGCGACCCGACAGATCCACCGGTCCGTCCGCAGTGTTCAACACGATCGACCCCGACGACTTCGTCAGGCCACAGATCGCCTTGAGCAGCGTCGACTTTCCGGCGCCGTTCGTTCCGAGCAACGCCACCATCTCGCCCTGTTGGACCTCGAGATCCACCCCGAAGAGCACCTGCAACGACCCGTAGCTGACGTCGATCCCGTGGGCCGCGACCGCCGGTGGTGCACCCTGGCCCACGTCTCCCCCGGCACCACCAGAACCCGTCCCACCAGAACCGGCACCGCCCGCACCGCCAGAACCGCTACCGGCACTGTCGGCGCCCGTCGGAGCATCGAAGTCGACCACCGGCGCCAAGCCGGCCCGGCGGACCAACGGCGCGAGCGCCAGGTCGCGAAGCCGTCCGAACCCACTCGCCAGCCCGCCCGGAAGCAGGTACAACACCGCGAGGAGTCCGACGCCGTTCAACATCAGCTTGCCGCTCTCGGGCAACTCGCCGGCGAGGGTGTGCATCCCGACCGCTCCGAAGATCGCTCCCCCGATCGAGCCGAGCCCGCCGATCGTGGTCGCCGAGAACACCTCGATGCTCATGATCGGCTGATACGACGAGCGTCCGGCCCCCCACATCAACACCAGGTGCAGACCGCCGGCGAGGCCCGCGATGGCCCCGGCGAGCAGGAATCCCTGCAACGACATCCGCCGAGCGTTCACCGACATCGCCTCGGCGGCCTTCCGGTTGTCGCGCGATGCCAACAGCAGGCGCCCGCTGCGGGCGCGGCGCGCACCGCGTGCGAACATGACCGCGAGCAACAAGCCGCTCAGGCACAGGAAATACATCACCCGTTCGTCTTCGAGCTTGAATCGGTCCCACAGGATCGGACGGTTCACCTGCTGGGGAACGATCTCGGGGAAGATCTCCGGGTTGAGGAAGTACGAGTCGAGCGCCGCAGCGAACGACAACGTCACCACCGCCAGGAACGGCCCCTTGATTCGCAGGGCGGGCACCCCGAGGATCAAGGCCGTCAACATGCCGCCCACGGTCGCTGCGATGAGCGACAGGAACAGGTCGGTGTTCCATCGCGACATGAAATTGCCGGCGACCATCGCCCCGACGCCGACGATGGCGAATTGTCCCAATGAGATCTGACCGTTCCACCCGGTGAGCACCACCAGGCTCACCGCCACCATCGCCCAGATCATCGACGCTGAAGTCGCGTTGAGCGTGCTAACGCTGAACACGAACGGAAACGCGACCAGCGCCGCGCTCAACAGCGCAATCGACGCCCACCGCAGGACCCGCACGACGGGCAACGACCCCACCTCGGGGCGCAGCGGACGGAGTCCGGCGCTGTCCTGCCAGGTTCCGTCGAGGTCATGGGCGCGTGAGGTTCCGCTTCGCTGCCACATCAGCGCCGCCAGAATGATCACCAGGTTCACCACGGCGGTGGTCTCATCCGCCCAGTTCAATCGGATGACCCCGTCGAGGGCACCGAGCCCCATCGCGGCGACCACGGCGGTCGGCATCGATTCCATCCTGGCGATCAGGGCGGCGGTCAGTGCCGGCAACAACACGGTGGGACCCAACGCCGCACTGGTCACCGCGCCGGAGATCGGAGCCTGCAGCAGGTACGTCAACGTGGCCAGCCCACCGGCGATCGCCCACACGAGGGTGTGCAGGGAGGCCACCGGGATGCCGAGCAGCAACGCCCGATCGTTGTTCTCGGCCGCCGCCCGGATCGCGATCCCCGCGCTGGTACGCCCCAGCACCCACGCCAGCCCCAACGCCACGATCGGCACCACCGCCACGATGATCAGGTAGTCGCCGCCGAATCGGATCGAGCTCAACGTGAAGAGTTCCCCGGAGAACGGCGTCGGAAACGCACCCATCACGATCGACGTCTCGTTGTACATCCACTTCGGCAACAGCAGCTCGATGCCGCCGAGCAACTGGGCGATGCCCAATGAGGCGACGGTGAGCACTAGACGGGTCGCGTTGGAGAAGCGACGAACGATCAGCCGCTCGACCGCCGCACCCAGGGCGACCCCGCCGACAAGGCCGACGAACAACGCCAGCAGATAGGGCCACCCCGACTTCAAGAAGAGGTTGATCGCCGTCAGCCCGACGGTGCCGCCCATGGTCATCTGTGCGAAGTTCACGAACCGGTTCGCACGCCACACCAAGATGAGCCCGAGCGAGGTCAGCGCCGTAGCGGAACCCAACACGATCCCCTGCAACACGTTGCCCGGCAGCGCCCCTCTCGGAGCGAACAGCGCGAAGGCCCCCCACACCAGCGCGAACAGCGCGGCGATCGACGCCCACCGAAGAGCCGGATGCGTGCCGGTCAGGTCGGCGACCCGCTGAATCGGAGAACGTGCGGGATTGGTGGCCCCTGTGGCGTCTGCGACCTCGGCCACCTCAGCCTCCGATCCCGGGAATCAAACCTCCACTTGGGCCGTACTCACCGATCCGGTACCGACGATTCGGCTCGGTCTCGACATACGCGCCGGCCTTTCCGGTCTGGATCGATTTCTGGTTGGGGTTCCAGTAGATCTCGCGGCTGTCCTCGCTGGTGGTGTAGTCGCCAGGTCCGAACTTCCAGGTACCGAGCTGCCCCTTGGATTCGGGATACTCGAACATGCCGCGCTGAAACTCCGCAGGGTTCAGCTTCGGCCCGGCCATCTGCACGCCGATCGCCACGAGTTGCAGCTGGGCGTACATCAAGTCGACCCCGATCGATGGCTCATCCTTGCGGACGGCCTTGTAGGCCGAGTAGCCGACTCCGCGGCCCTGCGCCACGGTTGCGCCCGAATAGCTGATACCGATGGATCGGCTCCATTGGTTCTTGTCGAATAGGCGCCCGACGATGTCCTGGTCGGTCAGCGCCACACCGGTGTTGAGCCATTCTGGGGTGTAGTTCTGTTCGCTGGCCTTGGGCGTCAACACTCCGAGGAGCAACGGGTCACAGAAGCACGCGACCGAGGTCACGCCCGCTTGTTGCAGTCGGGAGATGATCGTGGCCGACTGGGTCGTCATCGTGTTGAGATCGGGGGTGTAGGGCACGACGTCGGCCGGCTCCACACCGCCCTTGCGGAGTTGGTTGAGCCCGTCCTGCAGACAGTCCTGGTACCACGACGAGTTCGGCACGACGATTCCGAGCTTGCGCGGTTGGCTGCTGAGCGTGCCGCCGGCATTCTGTGCTGGCTTTCCGGCCATGCGGCTGAGGTAGTAGCTCGTCACGTTCTCGGCGATCGCGCTGCAGTCGATGAACTGGCTCCACACGTACGGGGCGCGTTGGGTCATCCATGCCCGCGACAGATACGGGGCGCCGACGGCGATGACGCGCTGTGAGGCCAACGCGTCGATGTAGGGAGGCGTAATGGCCGACACATCGGCGAACGCCTTGATCTCCTGGGCGACCTTCAACGCGTCGTTGCGTGCGAATTCCTGGCCACCGCCGAGCACCTCTTTGAGGACGTCGCCCCGACCGGTGTAGATCTCCAACTTCAGCTTGCGTCCGTAGAACTGATACGCCTTGTTGAAGTACTCGACGAGACCCTCAAGGGTGCGAACGATGTCGCTTTCGTCCTCGGGCGGAAGTTCGGCCCCGGCCTTCTTGGAGATGGCATCGACGAGGCCCGACGCGAAGGACTGGATTCGCACCGAGATGACGATGTCGGTGCCAGTGACGCCCTGCGAGGTCGCCCCGCCGTTGTCGCCGCCCGTCCACGTGCGACACGGCGGCGAATACGGGTCGGCTTTCACCTGTCGTCCGGTGCAGGCCTGGGCCTGACCCGGCGCTCCCGGGGAACCGGCTTTGGCCGCCGCCCCACCGGTTCTGGCCGTTGCCGAACCCAGGGCTCCTCCGCCCGCCGCCGATGCCGGATCGGTTCCGTCGCCGGCTGCGAGCGGATCAACGACCGTGTCGTCGGCGGCGATCGCGGTCTCGTCGAGGACTTCGCTCGCGGCGCCGTCGGCCTCATCACCTGAGGCGGCCTCGGTCAACGTTGCCGGGTCGACGTTGACCTGCCGCACGAGTTCCTTGTCGACCGACGGCACGAGCAGTGCCATCGCCGTGAACATCGCCGCGAATCCGATGAGCGGGCCGTACCCGCGAAACAAGCGTCCGGCGATACCGCCGGTGGTGGGCTTCGCCATCAGTCCGTAATCTCCCGTTTGTTGCGCCGCATCATGAATCGGTCGGCGCCGGCGAGGGCGATGAGCCCCACCACGCCCAGGCCACCGACGGCAGCAGCAGCGCCGCCGGTCTTGCCTTTGGTGATCTGACTCGTGACCGGCTCGATCGCGGTCGCGGCCATCCGTTGTTGCTTCTTTTGGGCCACCGTCGTCGGAGACGCCTCAACCGCTGCCACCGGTGCCGACTCGAAGGTGTCGACCGGCGCGTAGTCCGAGGAGTCGTCGAAATTGCCGAAGGACCCCGAACTCCCCAGGTCGGGTGTGGCGAAGTCGAGCACCTCGGTCGGTGCCTCCACCGCCAGGTCGAGCGGCGCGGCCGCTTGCGGTTCCTCGAGGGTCAAGCCCAGATCCAGTGCGTCCGGAAACTCGGTCGCCGCGGTCATCGCCGACACGCCGCCGATGCTGAATCCGGTCGAACCCGTGCCACCCAGCACCCCCAGGGTCAGGTCGAGAACCTGCAGCAGACCCTGGTTGTTGCAGTCCTGCTCCAACTGTTCCCGATAGCTCTTTTCCTTGATCGGCTCCAGAAACTCGAACAGCGGCTTCAGGAACCCCTTGCCGATCGGCGGGTTCAGAATCCCCAACTCGAGTGGTGACACCGTGACGGTCCCGTCGGCGACCTCGACGGTCGGGTACTTCACGTACACCCCGAGGAACCCGAGCAGGTTGGCGACCCCACCAGCGACGTTGTTGAAATCGCCGGGAAACGACGATGCCGACCGTTCGATGCCGAACACCGTGGCCTTGGTGAAGGTGAATGACCCCTCGGCGGTCTCGGTGGCGCCGGATCGGGCGATCGCCTCCCAACGAGGGTTGTAGATGGTGATGATGTCGCCGAACACCCGGAGGCGATCGCCCTTGGTGACGGCCCTGGCCTCGCGCACGCCGTTGTTGACGCTGGTCGTGACCTCGGTGCTGCCCCCGTCGAGGGCCAGCAATCCCAGGTCCTGGGTCACGGTCGTGGTGGAGGCGCTCGAGGTGACGGGCGAGGGTGTGGCATCGGCGAACTGGGTGCCCAGCACCCCACCGAACTCGGTGCGCCCCGGAGAGCGGACTTCGAGCGGGGTGAGCTGCGTGGTCGTGCGCCGCGAATCTGCGGTGGTCGGCGCAGGGAGCATCTCTTCGGGGATGATGGCCGGGAGCTCGCCGCACTGCGACGAGGGGCCGAGGAACAGCTCGAGCAATCCGAGGTCGAGAACCGTGCCACCCGATTTGGCGGTCGCGTTCTGGTAGCTGGCGATGGAGTTCCCCAGCCCGAATTCGATCGGCGCTCCGCTGCCGGGACTCAGGCCGACCGTCACCGTCTTTGCCACGGCGGTGGCCTCACCGGGGATGAATTCGGCGCTCTGCGCACCGGCGGTGGCCTGAACCGCGGAAGCGGCGACCACGAGTGCGGCACAGGACGCCACCGCGACCCGATGCCCCCGTCGCCACCGCGGCGCGGACGATCTCGGCGGCGTCGACGGGTGGGTCTGCCTGGCTCGCCCTGTCATATGGATCGCCCCCGAGTCGCTTCGGCCGACACCGTGATCGTTCAGCGTCCATCGAACGCAGACCCAGGCGCCTCGGTGGGGAGCACAGCCGTTCCCCACCGCTCCGACAGTGTGACGAACGACACTGTAGCGAACAACCCCACCTCAGGATGAACTTCCCGAAATCCATCTCTCAGCTTGAGGTGCGGGGCCAGAACGAGGAGCCCGACCGCCAGGATCGACCGCCAGGATCGACCGCCAGGATCGGGCGGCGACGCGAGCAGGCGGCGCCAGGATCAGGCGGCGACGCGATCCTCCGCTGGCACCGATGCCCGACCCCGACGAACGACACGAGCCAGGATCGAGCTGCAGGTCTGCAACATCAAGATGATGTCGATCGTAAGCGTCCAGTTGTCGACGTAGAACAGATCGAGGCGTCGGTACGCCGAGAACGACGGGTTCTCGCGCGCTTCCACCTGCCACAGGCCGGTCACTCCCGGCCGCACGGTGAAGCGGCGCATGAGTTCGTCGTCGAACATCTCGACCTCCCGCGGCAGCGGGGGGCGCGGCCCCACCAGGCTCATCGAGCCGTTCAAGACGTTGAAGAGTTGCGGGATCTCGTCGAAGCTCGTCGCCTCGAGCACCCGGCCAACCTTCGTACGCCGTGGGTCGTTCTCGAGCTTGAACAGCACGCCGTCGCGACCGTTGCCCATCATCTGACGCACCTCGTCGAGACGGGCTTCGGCGTCGGGCACCATCGTGCGCAGCTTGTAGACCTCGAAGGTCTGGCCGTTGAGCCCCACCCGCTCCTGCTTGAACAGCACGGGGCCTCGATCGCCGAGTTTGATGGCCAGCGCCGCAAGCGCAAGAAACGGTGAAATCACGACGAGGGCAACCGCCGACGCGGTGACGTCGATCACCCGCTTGGTGACCCGGCGCCACGGTGCAGAAATCGGCGCCTCAAGGTAGAACAGCGGTTCGTGCGCCATCGGCAGAGGACGCAAGCGGCGCTGGTCGATTCCGAGCAGACCAGACGACAGGTGCACGTGAACGTCGTGGCGCAGCAGTTCGCGCGACACCTGGTTCAGTTCTCCGCCCCGAAGCGCACTCACGGCGATGATCACTCCGTCGGCCCGATGGTGCGCCACTGCGTTGAGCGCCTCGTCGACCGGACCGACAAAGGGAATGGACCAGTCGCGGGCGTCGTACCCCTCGCGATCTCCCACCACAGCGACGACCCGGTAGCCGAGTTCCGGATGGACACTCAACAACTCGCGAAGTGAGGCGGCTTCCTCGTTCGTGCCGACCAGCACGAGTCCGCGCTGGTATCGCCCATGGGCGCGCTCGGTGCGCAGCCACGACGTGTACATGCCTCGGCCGACGGCGAGGAACCCGAACGACAGCACCGCGCCGACCACGATTCGCTCATCCGCGTACTCGAGATTGCCGATCCGTGCGAGTGCACCCGCCCAGATTGCTCCGGCGAGCGCAGAGCGGCCAAGTCCGGACAGTTCCATCGAACGTCTCGAGGCGACACGAGCCTTCTGAAGGCGCATACCGGCCATCGCACCCATCTGCAGCAGCATCGCCGTCGCAGCGACCAACAACACCGCAGAATCGCGCCGATCGACCGCCCCGGGAAACGGCAGCACCAACGACAGGCCCCATCCGAAGATCACCGAGCTGACATCGACAAGCACCAGTCGACGCTTCAGGGTGGACGCTCCCTGCGGGCGACCTTGGGAGTCTCCAAAGGGACCGTCAAGATGGCGTACCGGAAGCGAAAGGACGTCGGCCTGCCCGTTTACGGCCGGACCGCCCGAGGCGTCCGAGGACCTGAACTCTTCCCTTCGCCGCTCACCGACCGTTTCCGGTGGAGCCACTGACTCGCTCGTCATGCCTGCTTTTCCTCAATCACAATCGTCTAGAGAGCGACCCCAGTCGCACGCGCCCTAGCTTCCGGTGAAGGCCCCAGCCTTCGAAGCGATCCGATCCGAAACCGTCCGAATCGCTCATAAATGCAAATATGGCCGACGGTCTCGTAGGGCGTAAACGCTGGCTCCGAGTGGCCGCCTCCGACTGCCAACGTAAACGCGTCTGCTCACTCCATCAAGCACCGTTGCGCGGAAAATTCGATGAACCGCCGGATGGACTACAGCACGTCGATTCTGGTAGGCCGAATGGCTCTCCCCCTGTGCCCGTGGGCTTTCACGGGTTTGGAGAGATCCGCCTACAGCAAATTTCACCGTTGTAGTGTGCCACAATTCATACCGAATGTGGAGAACGCTGCCACTTGGGTATTTACCGCGGTCGGCAACCCGCTATTGATCCGAATTCGCGGGGCCCGATCGAGACGTTGCACGCTCGCGCCGGTCGCGAAGCAGCACTTCCTGAGCAACGGACGCGACGTGCAGCCCCGACTCATCGAAGATCTGCCCGACCGCCAGGCCCCGACCGCGCACGAAGCCGTGGCACCGAAAATCGTGGAGATGCCAGCGATCCGCCCGCATCGGACGGTGAAACCAGATGGTGTGATCGAGGCTCGCCGTGAACAACACCGAGTACAGGACCTCGTCGGGTTCACGCCCAATCGGGTGAGCACGCACCACCGCATCGGTCGGAAGATCGTCCGAAAGATAAGCAAGTGATGCGAAATGCACGAGGAGATCTTGCGGGTGAAGATCCACCGCGTCGACGGTTGAATCACCGATTGGACGGGTCGTTCGCATCCATGCCGTGGCCCGTCCAATTCCTGCGGTGTCATCTCGTTGCATGTCGCGCGGAATGAAGGCGCGTTCGAACTCGTCGCTCCATCCCGTGACCTCAAGCTCCGAAGGAGGCGGAAGGTCCGCCGGCAACACCACATGGTCGAGGTCGACCGAGGCCTCGTCGGCCTGGAACGACGCCTCGAGGTTGAGGATGGCGCCAGTGGCCTGCCGCGCCACCACCCGGCGGGTGGCGAACGATCGTCCGTTGCGAAGCCGCTCCACCTCGTAGCGAACGGGCTCATCCTGGTCGCCTCGACGGATGAAGTACGCGCGCAGCGAATGGACCGCGAGGCCGTCATCCACGCTCGATGCCGCCGACAGCAGCGACTGGGCGACGATCTGACCCCCGTAGAGTCCGCCCCAGGGGTAACGCGGCCCCGTTCCCACGAAGGTCTCGGGACCATGGGACGACAGCGACAAAATCTCAGACAATTTCATGACGAAGCTCCGGGGAGGTTGTTGCCGCCACCGCGCGATGGCGACGCACGTGGTCGCCTCGACGAATCCCGCGCATGCGTTTCCAGTAGGTCACCGTGAACGCCGGCCAGTTGTTGGTCACGATGCCGTGTTCGTTCTTGTACCAACTGTCACAGGAGGCCACCCAAACGGAGTCGCCCGCCCGCCGTTGCACGTCGACGTTGTAGCGATCCATGGCGTCTCGGCGCACGTCGATCCAGGCGAGGTGTTGATCGCGCAACTCCTTGACCATCTCGACGATGTAGCGGCTCTGCTGTTCGATCATGAAGATGATCGAGTTGTGGCCGAGGTTGGTGTTGGGACCGTAGAGCATGAACAGGTTCGGGAACCCTGCAACCGCCACACCGAGGTAGGCAACAGCGCCCTTGGCCCAGGCCTCGTTCAGATCGCGGCCGTCACGGCCGATCACCGTCATCGGGGCGAGGAACTCCGTCGAGCGGAACCCGGTCCCCCAGATGATCGTGTCGACCTCGTGTCGCCGACCATCGACGGTGACCACCGCGTCGGGTTCGATGTGGTCGATGTGGTCGAGTTCGACGTGCACGTTGTCGCGCATCAACGCCGCGTAGTAGTCGCTCGACAGCAGGATCCGCTTGCATCCGATCGGATAGTCGGGAATCACCGCCTCGCTGGGCAGCACCGCGGTGACGGGCTCCAAGGCTCGCGTGATGACGCGTTCGAGCAACCGCGCCGCGCGAGAGGAGCGGCGAAGCAACGCGAAGTTCGCCTCGAGCCGCCAGTAGATCGACCATCGGTGCAGCCGCTGGGTCGCCGGAAACCGGGCGAACATTCGCTGACGCCACCCGGGGTACTCGCCGTCGCGCTTGTCGATCACCCAGTTCGCGCTGCGTTGGAACACCGTCAGCTCCGAGGCCTGTTCGGCCACGTGCGGGATGAACTGCAGCGCGCTCGCCCCGTTACCGACGACCGCGACTCGACGTCCCGACAGATCGACCGAGTGGTCCCAATGCGCCGAGTGGAACATGTCGCCGGCGAACTGCGACAGCCCGTCGATTTCGGGAACATAGGCGCGATTGAGCTGTCCGAGCCCCGACACGACGACGTCGAAGTCCTCGGCGCCAGCGTCGGTGACCACCCGCCACGTCCCGGTGTTCTCGTCGAAGGTCGCCGAGCGGACCTCGGTGTTGAACCGGATCAGCCTCCGGAGCCCGTAGCGGTCGGTGATCTCCTCGAAGTAGGCGAGAATCTCCGGTTGCTGTGCGAATTTCCGGGTCCAGTCGCCCTTCGACGCGAACGAGTACGAGTACAGATGCGAAGGAACATCGCAGGCCGCACCCGGATAGGTGTTCGCCCGCCACGTTCCCCCGACCCCGTCGGACTTCTCGAACATCGTGATGTCGTCGAGGCCGGCTTCGATGAGTTTGATGGCGGTGCAGATGCCCGCAGCACCGGCTCCGAAGATCGCGATCCTGGGTGACGCCTCGACGGTTGGTGCCATGGCCACGTTTTAGACGACCTGGTCTCCTTCGGGAGCCGCGTTCTCAAAATCCTTCGTGACGGCCTCGGGCCCCGGCCGCTTCCAACCCAGATCGGGATCGTGAACGCGCACGATCCGCGCCGGACTGCCAACCGCGACGCTGTAGTCCGGCAGATCACCGGTCACGATGCTTCCGGCGCCGACCACCACATGGCGTCCGATGGTGACCCCCGGCAGCACGACCGTGTTGTGGCCGAGCCACGAACCCGACCCGATGTGGACCGGCAACTCCCCCATGCTCTGCTGGCTGATGGGGACGTCGAGATCTTCATAGCCGTGGTTCATGTCGGTGATGTGCACGTTGTGCCCGGTCCAGACGTCATCGCCGATCTCGATGAGCCGATGTCCGACGATCGACGACCCGCGCCCGATGAGGCAACGGTCGCCGATCACCACGACCCGATCCGACAGGCCCGGGTGGTTCGGCCCCCAGCCGGCCGACAGCACGCCATGGCCGCTGATCATCGTGCCCGAACCGATGTGGATCGCCTGGGGGTTCATGATCGTGTCGTACGGGAAACACACGATGCTGCCCTCGCCGAGCGACCCGAACGCACGGCCGGCCTTCGAGTTCGGACCGATCGCGCCCATGGATTTGTAGGTGTCCCAGGTCCAGCGCACCACCGGCCCAGCGGCGGCATAGATCGCCTTTCGCGCCCGCTGACGCAGCCTGCCCTCGTTGAACTCGTAACTCCAGACCATCGCCGGGCGACGCTAACAGTTCGTTTCCGGGGTCAGCTTGAGGCGTCGGTGCAGCGCGGGCACCGGATCGTCTCGGGTTTGACCCCGACGATCGTGACGGGTGCGCCGCATTGGTCGCATTGTTCCATGAACAACTCGGCGGCCACGCCGCCCTGCTTGGAATCTTCGTTCTTCGGCTGACGTGCCAGTTGACCCATGGGCGCAGCCTACGCCGAGAGCACCGACTTGAACGCGCGTGGCGCCCACCCGAACCAGATGGCGCTGCGACGGCTCAGGTTTCGGGGGCGTCGGCCGACAAATCAACCATGGGAGCACCCTCAGGTCCGAGTCGAGCCGAACCTCCCCGCCACCGACGGGTGTCGTTTCGTTTCGGCGACTCCGTCGACGCGAACTGGCACCGCGCCCTGCCCGAGTTTGCGGCGGCCGCCAACGCCGTGTCGCTGATGATGCCCTACGTCGAACCGTTCGTCATCCGGTCGATGCGCGATCAACTGCCGCACCTCGATCGGCTCGCCGACCCGCTGCTGGCGGCCCAGGCGCGGGCCTACATCGCCCAGGAGGCCCAGCATCAGGCCCAACACCGCCGTTTCAACGAGTCGATCCGTGCCCAGGTGCGCGGGGTCGGCCGGCTCGAACGACTGTTGGACTGGACCTACCGGACGTTGTGGGAACGCAGCAGCGATCGTTTTCGTTTGGCCTTCGCAACCGCTTCGGAGTCGGCGGCCTACGGGGTGGCCAGGTGGGTTGAGCGCCGTCACGCCGAGTTGTTCACCGGGGCCGATCCCAAGGTCGCCGCGCTGTACCTGTGGCACCTCGCCGAGGAGGTCGAACACAAGAGCGTGGCCTTCGACGTGTATGACGCCCGGCACCGCTCCCGTCGACCGCTCGCTGCAGCGATGGTGCTGTCGGTGATCCTGCTGGCGGCTTTCACCGTGGCCGGCACGGTCGTCGGGTTGATTCATCAGCGGCGCTTGTTCAACCCCTTCGCGGTGATGCATCTCGTCGTGTGGGGGTTCGGGTTCGCCTTCAGCGAACTGCCGAACATGTTCGCGTCGGTGCTACCCGGCCATCATCCGAGCGAATTTGTCGACCCGACGTTCTTCGAGCTGTACCTGCTCGACATCGAGTCCCGCGCCGCGGCGTGACCTTGAACGGGCCCGACCCCTTCGGGTGCCCGACCCCTTCTCGTTTTGTAGGTAATCGCGGTGGTTATAGCCACCGCGAGTAACTACAAAACGGCGACGGGGGACGAGCTCAGCGGTCGCCGGCGACGCGCTGCCACAGCGGCCGCGGCGCGTGTCGCAGCGCACCCATGATCACGCCGAGCGTCCGAGGCACCCACACGATCGTGCTCCCACCGCCAAGCGCTCCGATCACCGCCTCGGCCACGTCGCCTGGGCGGCGCGAGAACGGGGCCGGGTCGAGCCCATCGGTCATCTTCGAGCGGACGAAGCCCGGGCGTACGACGATCACCTCGACCCCGGTGCCCACCAGTGCGTCGCCGAGGCCCTGAGCGAAGCTGTCGAGCCCGGCCTTCGAGCTGCCGTACACGTAGTTTGAGCGCCTCGCCCTCGCACCGGCGATCGAGCTCAGCACCACGATGGAGCCGTGACGACGTGCCGCCATGCGGTCGGCCACGGCAGACAACGCAGCCGCCGGGCCCGAGAAGTTCGTGCGTATCATCAGGTCGACCTCGACCGGGCCGACGCCTCGTCCGGCATGGTGGCCGAGCATCCCCACGGCGCACAGGACGAGGTCGAAGGGACCGTGGCGGTCGAAGACATCGTCGATGAACGCCTGATGACGCGCCACCTGGGTAGCGTCCCAACGCCGCGCGACGACGTCGACCCCGGGCGCGACGCTACTCATCGTCGCACTCGCGGCATCGACGTCGCGAGCCGCGAGCACCACCGACAGCCTCCCGTTTCCGGCGATGCGCGCCAGGCGCGTCACCGTCGCCGCGGCGATGTCGCTGCCGCCGCCGAGCACCAGCACCTTCATATCAGCCTCCGTTCCGACGCCCACCGGCTCAGCTCCGAGCGGTTCGACAACTGGAGCTTGCGCAGCACCGCCGACGCGTGCGTCTCGACCGTCTTGACGCTGATCATCAGCTCGCGCGCGATCTCCTTGTACGCATAGCCACGTGCGAGCAGCCGCAAAACCTCGCGCTCGCGATTCGTCAGTTGATCGAGGTCCGGATCAACGGCGTTGTCGGCGCTACGGTGGAACGCGTCGAGCACGAACCCCGCGAGTCGTGGCGAGAAGACGGCGTCGCCCGCCGCGACCCTGTCGACCGCATCGCACAGCTCCTCACTTGAGATCAACTTGGTCACGTAACCCCGGGCGCCGGCACGCACGAGCGTGATCACGTCGTCGGGGGCGTCGGAAACGCTGAGGGCGAGAAACCGGACCGTGTCGAGGTGGGCGCACGCGGTGATCACGGCCTCTGCCGTTCCCGACGGGAGATGGACATCGAGCAACACGACGTCCGGCAGGGTCTCACACACCACGGCGATCGCGGCGTCGATGTCATCGGCGGTGGCCACGAGTTCGACCCGATCGCCCAGTTCGGCGACCACCCCGGCGCGAAACAACGCGTGGTCGTCCACCACCACGACTCGGGGCCTGCTCATTCCTCCACCTCGAGGTGCACCTCAGTCCCTTCACCAACCACCGGCGTGATCGTCGCCCGTCCGCCGACCCGTTCCATTCGCCCGATCATCGAGTCGCTGATTCCACGACGGTCGGGAGCTACCGCGTCGAGATCGAATCCCGCACCGCGGTCATGAATGTAGACGTCGAAACGTCCTTCCGTTCGCTCACAGTACATCGAGATGTCGGCCACTCCGGAGAATTTGGCGGCGTTGACGAGCGCCTCGCGTGACGCCAGGAGCGCGGCATCGATCGCCGGGGTGCTCTCACCTTCGCCCACCATCACCAACTCGACGGCGACGTAGTAGGCGTCCTCGATCTCGGCTGCGATCCGCTCGGCCCGCCCCCGCCACCCGATGTCCTCCAGCGACGCCACGACCTCGCCGCCGCCGTACAGCCAACGCCGCAGCGAGCGCTCCTGTTGGCGGGCAAGCGCAGCCATCGTCGCAGGATCCTCGGAGCGCTTCTGGATGAGCGTGAGCGTCTGCAGCACCGAATCGTGAAGGTGAGCGGCCACCGCGGCGCGCTCCTGGCCGCGTATCCGCTCGTCTCGCTCGGCCCCGAGTCCGCGGACGAGTCGCACCGCTGCCGGACCCATCACGACACCGACGCCGGCGAGCGCAACGGCGAGCGCCAGCCCCGTGTCGCGCAGTTCCGACAGTGACGCACGTTGGCCGAACACGACGGCCAGACCGGCCAGGGTCATCGCCGCACCGCCGAACACCCGCAGAGCGAGCTGCCCGAACCCGACCGAACGCGACGTCTGAGCGCCGACGCCAGCGCCAGTGCGGTCGCCGACGGCAGCGCCAGCACCGGGGCGGTCGCCGACGGCCGGTGCACGCCATCCGACCGCAATTCCCATGGCGACGAATGCGACCGGTACCACCAATTCGGGGCGAACGCCGGGCCACCACCGCCCGAGTTCCCACACCACCCCGGCCGTGAGCACCGCCACCCCGAGGTCGCGTCCCGCGCTCGGCTCGCGTGGCCCGGCCGCCCGCTCGGTGCGCAGGCGAAGCCACACACCGAGCGCCGCATACACCACGACGCCGAACCCGCCGGCGACAGCCAACACCACGATGGCTGCACGAACGACGACGACCGACACCCCCCAGCAGGCCGCGGTCTGTCCACAGATACCCCAGATCACGGCGTCGCTGTAGGCGGGGGTGTCGGCGAGCGGGTTCGGTTCGAACACGGACATGATTGGCCATGATTGCAGCCGACCGCCGACTCCACATCGGGGACGAACCCTGAGAGGATCTCAGGGTTCCCTCAGGGTCGAACCAGCATTTCCCCGATACCGCTACGCGCCGCGATCATCGACGATGACTCCATGACCACCACTCCTCCACCGACTCCTCCGGACATCTCGGCGAGTCCAGCCACCGATCCGCCGCCCGACCTGCCGACCGACCTGCCGACCGAGCAGCCGACCGACCTGCCGACGGGGTCAGCAACCAACGGCCCCTCCGACGGCCCCTCCGACAGCTCTCCCGATAGCCCCGCCGACAGCCTGACCGGCGGCGATCGATCCGACCTTCGCAGTTGGTGGGACTCGCTGTACCGCATCGATACCAACCGCATCCTCGGCGGCGTGTGCGGCGGGCTGGGCCACCGCTTCGGCCTGCCTCGGTGGCTTGTGATCCTCGGCCTCGTGCTGATCACCATGCTCGGCCCGGGCGTGCCCCTCTATCTCGGCCTCTGGCTGTTGCTGCCCGACGAGTACGGCCGGCGGATACTCCAGGACTCCCGCTGGCGGGACCTGGCGATCGCCGCCCTCGGCGTGGTCGTCGCGTTCACCGCGCTCGGACTGGGCGGCAATCTGTTCTTCCTCAAGGAACTCGGGACGGTCGCGCCGTGGGCGGTCATCCTCGTCGGTATCGGACTGCTGACCCGACGGCCCGAGCCGCCGACCGCGTCTCCTCCTCAGTCAACCTCGGCACACCTGTCCGAGTCGCAGGCCGTCTCCACCACGATGGCTTCGACGGCGACAGCGGCAGCGACACCACCCAAGGCGCCAACACTCCGCGGATCTGGCGAACCCCGGAAGCGCCGGACCTATCGCACCCCCGTCGTCGGCCCGTTCACGTGGTGTGTCGCGCTCATCGCCGCGGCGCTGCTCGGACTCGTCGCACTCGGCGATCCACGTTCGATCGGCCCGGGGGTGATCGTCGCTGCCGTCACGATCGTGTTCGGCGCGGGGCTCGTCCTCAGTGCATTTCGCGGGCGAGCACGTGGTCTCGTCCTTCCGGCCTTGGCGGGAATCTGTCTACTCCTCGGAATCGGAGTGATCGACCTGCGCGCCGACACGTTCCTGAGCGCGGTCGACGTGCGCTATGTGACCCAGGAGGAGTTACCGCGGCGCGTCGAATCCGGATGGGGCCGCACGCGGGTGGACCTGTCCACACTCGAACTGCAGTCGGACACGTCGATCGACATCGAAGCTCCCGCCGGAATCACGACCGTCGTCCTCCCGGCCGCCGCGAACTCCGAGGTCCACGTCGATATCGGTGCCGGCGATGTTCGTCGTTACGGCGCGCTGCCCATGAACGATGACCTGCGACGGTGGGCCACCTCGAGCCCGCTTCCCTCGACGGGGGATCCGATCGATACCGATCGAGCGAGCCGCCTGTCCGATCAGTATGCGATTGCCGAGGTCGCGATCGCGACCAGAGACTCGACGATGTCGGTCGACACCGGCTCGGATCACACCCTCGTCGTCAACATCTCGCTCGGGGCCGGCGAGGTCCGCGTCATCGAACCGGTGTGGGCCAGCGTGCCGACGTCGGTGATGACCCCGCAGCGGGCGTGTCTCGCTGCGGTCGGGGCCGACGCTGAGATCGGCGCCACCGCGGAAGGCGGCGCCACCTCGGAAGCGGTCACCGACGATGAGATGGTCGCCGTGCCGTGCACCTCAGTCGAGGACCCGGCGTCGCTGGTGCCCGCCTGCTATGACCGCTTCACTGGGTGGCTCGCGGACTGTGCAGTGCCTCGAGACCAATGGACCGACGTGGTGCCCGCGTGTTTCAACTGGGAGACCAACATCGTGACCTGTGAAGAGGTCGGCGTGTCGACAGGGCTCGGCTTCTCTTCCGGTGCCACACCGCCGACCGACGCGGTTCCACAGACCGAGGTGGTTCCGCCGACCGAGGTGGTTCCGCCGACCGAGGTGGAACCCAATCCGGCGTCCGTGCCGGACTCTTCTCTCGATGCCACGGGCGGCACCCAGCCGGAAGGAACGAACTGATGAAACGTCATCCCCTCGACGCGATCGCGCTGATCGCCGGCCTCCTCACGATCGGCTTCGGCCTGTTGGGACTCGCCCACCAACTCGGTGCGTTTCCACTCGGCCCGGGCGGTGTCGCACTGGCCATCTGTCTCGCTGTCGGGTTCGGCGGAATCGGACTGCTGGTGCTCGCTCCCAAGACCCGCCCCGACGTCTCGGATCCCCGCCTTTCCACACGCGGCCGCTGACGCCACCGGCGGCCCGACGACCGATCGGTACAATCGCTGCCATGGCCGATTCCTCAACGTTGCCCGCCCGAGTCGAGTTCACCGTGACCGACGAGGGGCCGGGCACCGAGACGATGACGCTGGTGGGCGACGCCTACGGCGATCCGTCCGGACAGCCGGTGGTGCTGTTGCACGGTGGGGGTCAGACCCGACACTCGTGGGGCAACACCGCGGCGAGCATCGCTCACGACGGCTGGCGCGCGTACGCCGTGGACATGCGCGGCCACGGCGAGAGCGGCTACTCCCCCAGCGGCGCGTACACCGCCTCGCGATTCGGCCACGACCTCGTCGCCATCGCGTCACACCTCGACTCGAAGCCGGTCGTCGTCGGAGCGAGCCTGGGAGGCCTCGCCGGCTTGCTCGCCGCGGGCTCCTACTCCCCCGACTCCTTCGCCGCGCTCGTGCTCGTCGACATCACGCCGCGCCCGGAGACCGTGGGGGTGAATCGTGTTGTCGGGTTCATGTTGGACCGGGCGGAGGAAGGATTCGCGACCCTCGATGAGGCGGCCGATGCCGTTGGGCGCTACAACCCTCACCGCCCCCGGCCGACCGACCTGTCGGGCCTGCGAAAGAATCTTCGCCTCGGCGAGGACGGCCGGTGGCGCTGGCACTGGGACCCGGCGTTGTTCAATTCCCAGAATGGTCTCGCCGGGGTTCAGGAGCCGGGGCAGTTCCAGCGCGCGGCGGAGGCACTGGCGATTCCGACGCTGCTCGTTCGGGGCCGACAGAGCGACCTGGTCAGCCCCGAATCCGCACAGGAGTTCCTGGCGACGGTTCCGCACGCCGAATTCGTCGATGTGTCAGGTGCCGGGCACATGGTCGCCGGCGACCGCAACGACCGCTTCTGCGACGCCGTCAGCGAGTTCCTGTCACGCCGCTGACCCACCGATGGCGCGCTGCTGGCGCGCAGCCCGGGCTCGGGTAGGTGAAATTACCCACACAATAATTCGAACACGTGTTCTGGTTCCTGATACTCTGAACACATGTTCGATCTTCTCACCTCACCTGAAGCCGAGGGCGTGCCCGGCGGATACGTCGAGGGACCGCCCACCGCGGCCGAAGTCGCGCGGATCGCCGCGATCAACGCGTGGCACGACGAATACGACGAACTCGAAGCCGAGGTACGAACCCTGGCCGGCGAAATCAACGCGGCTCACGCCCGCCTGGCCACCAAGGTCGCCACGATGACCTCAGATCCCCGCTACAACCTCGCCGGCGATTGGCGTTCGGTCACCCACTGGCTGATCGTGAACTGCGGCATGACCCGCTACATGGCCCAACTGGTCGCCCAAGTCGCCGAATCGGTCACCGACAACTCCATGCCCACCGTGATGGGCTTGGCACACGACGGCGCCATCTCCCTCGGCATGGCCGCGCTAGCAGCACGCGTCGCCTGCCCCGAAAACGAACAAGCCCTCGCCGGCATCGCCACCACCGCCACCACCACCCAAGCCGCCCGAGCGTTCGGCTGGTACCGCAAACTCAAACCAGGCATCGACGACCAGACCCCAGACGACCAGGAGCCCACCGACGACGAGACACCCGACGACGACGACGAGACACCCGACGACGAGAGGGCATCCGGCGACGAGCGTCCGGCCGGCTCGGCTCAAGGCGGCACGGCGGTTCCCACCCCCGACACCCCCGACGCGACCCACGACGACGAAACCTACTGGCGGACCTGGACCGACGAACACGGACGCTGGAGAGTCAACGGCCGAGCCCCAGTCGAACTCGGAGCCCTACTCGACGAAGCCTTCGAAGCCGCCCGCCGCAGCGCACAACGCCACGGAACAACCAAAACCCACAACAACACCGACAGCGACAGTACTCACAACACCGCCGCCGGGGACCAACCTGCCAGCGAGGACCCACGCGACAGCCGGGCACCCGCGGGCGAACGCACCGCGATCGCGTCGAACTACCTGATCCTGTACCACCTCGCCCGAATGGTCATCGACTCAGCACAAACCGACCGATTGACCCGCGAAGGAAACGAACCGTTCTGCGTGAACGTCCTCGTCGACATCGACACCCTCGTCACCCAACGCCTCCGACCCGACTCGGTCGCAACCCTGCTCAACGGCACCGAACTCACCCCAACAGTGGTCGCCATGTTGGCCCAAGCCGGAACCCTGCAACTGCTCTGGCACCAAAGCGGTGTCCCCATCAAGGTCGGCACCGAACAACGTTTCGCGACCCCAACCCAACGAAGCGCTACGTGCCCAATACGGCGGATGCGCAGTCCCAGGATGTGGCCAAACACGATTCCTGCACTACCACCACGTCCAGCCCTACCCCCACGGCCCAACCGATCTCGACAACCTGGTACCAATCTGCTCGTTCCACCACCGCCGCATCCACAGCGGTCACCTCAACGCGGCCATCGTCGACGGACACGCACAATTCCACGACGAACGTGGACGCCTCCTCGGCAACACCATGGCCCAACACGCACTCAACGCCACCACACCACCAACCGAACACAGCTTGCGGAACCGCATCGACAACATCGACATCGACAAATACACCGCCAAACCCGCCGGCGCCGGCGCACCACTCACCTCATGGGCACTCTCGGTCTGGGTCGAAGCCCTTCTCGGCCAACCCTAAAAACCTCGGCAAACACGGCCACAGAGCCGCCCACGCGCCGGCCGGCCGACCGACCGACCGGCCGATCAGTGCGGGCTCAGCGGAACACGAACCTCACGATGCGCTCCTTCCAACCCCCGTACGGGGCGTAGAGCAATGGCATGTCCGGACGGGTCTTCTTTCGAACGACCGACTTGTGGTGGCTGAACGCGTCGAAGCCGGTGCGGCCGTGATACGCCCCCATCCCCGATGGACCCACTCCGCCGAACGGCAACCCGTCGGGGAGGATGTGCACGACCGCATGGTTCACACAAGCACCTCCGGAGCTCGTGCGTCGAAGCAGCAGGTCGGCCGTGGTCGACGACTGGGTGAACACATACAGCGCCAGCGGCTTCGGTCGAGCGTTGACGAACTCGATCGCCTCGTCGACCGACACCACCGACACGATCGGCAGGACCGGCCCGAAGATCTCCTCGGTCATCAGGTTCGACTCGAGGTCCGGATCGACGATCACGGTTGGCGCCAGGTATTTCGTCGCCTGGTCATGATCCCCACCCACCACCGTGGTCCCGCCACCGCCGGACACCAATCCGACGAGCCGGTCGAGGTGCCGCGGCGAGATGATGCGACCGAGATCGCTGCTCTGTTTAGGATCGGCACCGAAGAAGGTGCGAATAGCGTCGACCACCAGATCGACGAAGCGATCCTTCACCGTCTCATCGACCAGCACGTAGTCGGGGGCGATGCAGGTCTGGCCGGCGTTCATGAACTTCGCCCACACGATGCGCTTCGCAGCGATGGCGAGATCCGCGTCGGCCGCGACGATCGTCGGGCTCTTTCCGCCGAGTTCGAGGGTGACCGGCGTGAGGTGTTTGGCCGCCGCGGTCATCACCACGCGGCCGACATTGGTGGATCCGGTGAAGAAGATGTGATCGAAGGGTTCCTCGAGCAATGCCGTGGTCTCGGGCACTCCCCCTTCCACCACCACGACGGCGTCATCGTCGAGGTACTGCGGGATCAGGCGGGCCAACACCGCGGCGCTCGCCGGGGCCAGTTCGGACGGCTTGGCAACCACCGCGTTGCCCGCAGCGAGCGCGGCGGCCATCGGTTCAAGCAGCAGCTGAACCGGATAGTTCCACGGGGCGATCACCAGCGCCACGCCGAGCGGCTCTTTGATGATCTCAGCGGTTCCCGGCTGGCTGAGTAGGCCGGGGCTCACCTTTTCGGTGCGGGCCCACTGCTCGAAGTGCTTCAGCACGTGTTTGATCTGCAGGCGGGCGTGTCCGATGTCAGCCGAGAACGCCTCAAGCACGGGCCGGCCAAGATCCGAGACGATGGCGTCGACGAAGTCCTGCTCGTGGACCTTGAGCATCTGAAGCATTCCCTCAAGCTGACGACGCCGCCACGTCATCGGCCGGGTGCGGCCGCTGTTGAACGTCGCCCGCACCCCGTCCACCAATTCCGTGAACGACGGCGTGGCTGCAGTGGTCGATGGGGTGGATTCGAGATTGGTCATGGATGCCCCTGCGCTAGATGCCCGAAAGTGACTGTCCGGCTTGAGGGCAACGTTACTCCTCGGCGCACCTGGTCCTAGAAACCCCGGATCCCCGCAGCTGAGACCGCGGGGACCGGAGATGGGCAATTTGGTTTGCGCGAGACAGCACTCGGCAGCATTCGGCCGCGCCCACCCGTGCTCAGCAGCGTCAAGCAGCGTCAAGCAGCGTCAAACGGGGTCGAGTGCGCGCTGGCGAAGCTCAGGGGTTGAGCCGATCGAGGATCAGATCACTCTGCGCCGCACGCAGCGCCGAGCGTGCCGAGTTCGCCGAGGAATGCCTCGTCCATCGTGGTGAACGCATCGAAGAGTTCGCTCGCTGAGCGGCTTTCCGAAAGCCCGTTGAAGATGCAGGTCGCGGCATCGCTGCTCAGCCCCTCCTCCTCAAGCGCGGGAATGAACATGGCGGCGAGTTCGTCCTGGGAGATGCAGGCTCCGAAGGCAGCGCTCGCCATCTCTTCGAACCCGGCTTCATCCACCGAGTCCATCTGGAACATCATGGCGCCCACGCCACCGAAATGGTCGACCATGTTGTTGGCCATACATGTAGCGGTCTCGTCGGACAGATCCGACATGCCTTCCTCGGCGAAACCGGCGAGCAGGACATCGGTGAGCACGCTCGGGTCGACGCACTCGTCGACGGCGTCGCTGAACGCCGCGGCGTCGCCCTCGTTCAGTTCGGCGAGTTCGAACTCCGCGTTGCCGAGAATCAGGTCGTGGCCTTCCTCGGAAATGTTGGGGAACAACGATCCGGCGATGCATTCGAGCGATTCGTCATCCAGGCCTCCGTCGTTGCTGTCGATCAGCGCGGCGGTGAACTCGGCCTGGCCATCGGCGGGCGCCTCGGTCGTCGTCGTGGCGTCCTCCGCCTTGGAGATCGACGAGTCGTCGGAGCCTCCGCAGCCGGAAAGTGCGAGCGAGGCCACCGCGAAGGCAGCGACAAGTGGACGGATGGTGGTCATAGGGCTCCTCGGGGAAGAAACATCATGGTGATTCGCCTCACCCTATCGTCGGCTCGCGCAAAACCACCCCGGCACATCGACCGCGCACATCGACCGCGCACATCGACCGCGTCGGCATCTCCGCACAGCTACGTTCGCGGAGGTGACTGCGACCACGCTCGCCGAAGCGCTCGCGCTGTTTGGCCTCGAAGCACATGTGCGCGACCCCGCCGTGATCCGTCAGGCGTACCTGCGCACGATTCGCGAAACGCACCCGGACCGCAACCGCGCCGCCGACGCCACCCGACGTTCGGCGGCCCTGACCGACGCCTACCGTCTCGTGACCTCCCGCCTCGACGAGCCCGTCGCCGGACCCGAGGACTCCCCCGCTGCGGCCTCGCGGAACACTGGGCGCACAACGTCGCGCTCAACGTCGCGCTCTGCGTCACGCGCGCCGAGCGCACCGCCGCGGCCATCCGCCAGCGAGACTCACGAGATCGACGGGTGGGTCCGCATCATCGCCGACGACACCATCGAACTCGGCGCACCGTCCGACCTTGCCTTCCGGTGGCTGGAGCTCGCCTCGCATCGTGCCGGCGATATCACCTATCTGGATCGCCCCTCAGCGATGCTGCAGGTACTGATGGAGTTCGTCGGCTATCCGTTGTGCTACGTGGTGTTCGACCTGCAAGGCCGGGCCGCGAACGGATCCACCGAGGTGTTCTGCACGATCGCCTCCCTCGACGACCGCGACCCACCCCCGATCGCCGCGGTGACCGAGTTCATGGCCGCTCAGCTCGACGACGTCTTGGACTGACAGAGCCGCGCCGAAACGAGCCGAAACAAGCCGAGCGCTCAGCCGCCGCCGGGCCGATCGAGGTTCCGCAACAGCCGAAGCACCAGGGCGCCGACCCCCATCAGCGCCGCCACGAACAACACGTCCGCGACGCCGGGCCATCCGAGCGACTCTCCGAAGTCACCCATGGTGATGACCGCGATCGCCATCATCATCAGCCCCGCGTTGCGCACCAACTCCACAAAGCTCACCGGGGCATTCGAGGTCGATCCGAAACACGCGCACCCCACCGAGACCCCGGATGCGACGAGTCGTGCGAGCACCACGGTGAAGGCCACCAACAACAGCAGTGCGAGTCCGGCCCCACCCAACGGCCACAGCACCAGCAGCACCGCGGTCGCCAGCTCGAGGATGGGCACGAGCACGGCCAACGCCTCGGGGGCGACCAGCCCCATTGCGGCGAACGACTCGGTCACCGCAGATCGCCGACCCATCTTCGATAGCGCCGCTGCCAAAAAGACGATGGCGAGACCGAGCCCGCAGGCCGCCGCGCTGCCCGCGACGGTCATGGTTCGCGATGGTGATGGCCAGGTGAGCGCAAGCCGCGATCGAGTTCCCACCGTCGGATCTCGTGGCCCATCGGCGTGGTCGGGTCGGCGTCGACGAACGGCCAGATCTCCTCGGCGAGACCACGCCAGTCGCGCACCGCCTCGAGCTCACCGAACAGTGCGTACAGCCCGAGGTTGATGCGTTGGATCACGACCATGAAGCTCGGCAGCGTGACGCTCTTCATCACCGCCGCGAACGGGCCCGACAGGTCGAAGTACCGCCGGATCGAATCCGATGCGTACTCGGCGGTGATCTGTCGTTGCCCCGGCTTGAGCACGGCCTCGAAGAAGAACGAGAAGTACTCGACCACGAGATTCGGGTCGAGTTTGTCGGCCCGTTTCAATACCCCGAGGTCCTCCCACACGGCCACGATGCGTTCGGGGACGCGATCGAACACCATCGTCTTGATGACCTTTTCGAACTCGGCGATCTCGTGCGGAGTGAACACCTTGCACAGGCCGTAGTCGAGGAAGGTGACCTGCCCGCCGGGGTTGAACACGTAGTTGCCGGGATGCGGATCACCGTTGAACGCCCCGAGGCGATAGATGCCGCCGAACGCGAAGCGATACAGGGTTTCAGCGATCAGGTTGCGTTCGTCCTGAGACCAGGCCAGCACCTCGGACCACTTCGACCCGGAAGCGAACTCGGTGCACAGAACCCGGCGGGTCGAGAACTCATCGACGACATCGGGAACGTGAATCGTCGGGTGCCCGCGGTAGTGGTCGGCGAACCGACGCTGGTGTGCGGCCTCGATCGTGTAGTCGAGTTCCTCCACGAGGCGATCGCGCAACTCGTTCACCAGCGGTTCGGGGTCGAGTCCGCTGAACAGGAAGCTCATCGCCCCGAACAGCAGGTCGGAGTTGTCGAGATCGACACGAATCGCCTCGTCGACGCCGGGGTACTGCACCTTCAACACGACGTCTCGTCCGTCGTGGGTCCGGGCGCGGTGCACCTGCCCGATCGACGCGGCGGCCATCGGCTCGTGGTCGAAGTAGGCAAACAGCTCGTCGGGCTCCGCGCCGAGTTCGGACCGCACCACCTCCTGCACGAGCGAATAACTCATGGGCGGTGCGTCCTGTTGCATCTGGGCCAAGGCGTCACGCACCGGCTCGGGCAGGCCGCCGTCGAGGTAGCTCGCCATCTGGCCGAGCTTCATGACGGCGCCCTTCATGTTGCCGAGCACCGAGGCCACCTGCTCGGCGGTCTCGAGCTGAAAGCGCTCCTGCAGTTCGGCCTTGCGTTCGTGCGAAGCGAACCTCGAGCCCGCTTGCAGCTTCACGAAACTGGCGCCCGATTTCGCTCCCAGCTTGGCCAACTCCGCGGTTCGGTCGCCGCGGCCCGTGGCGAGTTTGGTGGAGGTGCCGATGAACGCACCGGTCGGGTTGCCGCTTCGTTCGCCGCCGACACGGCGGCGGCGAACGAACCAGCCGAGAACTCCGCCGCCGGCGAGCACTGCGACAAGGCTACGCCGGCGCATCACCTCACTCCTCGGTGATGGTGATCGAGTTGATGACCACGTCGTCGACCGGGCGATCGCCGCGATCGGTCGAGGTGGTCTGGATCGCCTCGAGGACGTCGAGGCCGCTGATGAGCTTGCCGAACAAGGCGTAACTCGGCGGCAACGTCACACCCTGAGGGCCGGAGATCACAAAGAACTGCGAACCGTTGGTGTTCGGGCCGGCGTTGGCCATCGCGAGCGAGCCGATCTCGTACTTGCCAGGCTCGGGAAGTTCGTCTTCGAAGCGGTAGCCGGGGCCGCCGCGACCCGAACCCTCCGGGCAACCGCCCTGGATGACGAACCCTTGGATGACGCGGTGAAAGATCAGGCCGTCGTAGTAGTGGTAGCGGGCGAGATTGACGAAGTTGTTGACGGTCTTGGGCGCCTTGTTGGGATAGAGAAACGCCACCATCGTGCCGGCCGAGGTGTCGATCGTCGCCGTGTACTGCTTGTCGGGGTCGACCGTCATCGGCATGGGGGCCGAGAACTTGGTCTGGCGGGGGGAGGAACCGTCGGCGGCGGGTGCCGGAGTCGAACTCATGGAGTGCCTTTCGTCGTCGTGTGGAGGCGCACGCCAACCTAGTGCCCCGACTGCGACGCTCAGCGCGCACCGACGGCCAGCGCGCACCGACGGCCAGCGCGCACCGACGGCCAGCGCGCGCCGGGGCTATCCGGCCCCGAACTCCATGAGCACGCCGAGGGCCTCGGCGTCGCGGAGCACGAGCACCGCAGCATCGCCTTTCCGCGCATTCTCGGTCGGCAACACCCGGGTCTCGGGGTCGCCGGATCCGAGGCGGCGGGCCAGACTCAACAGGTCGCCGAACCCGATGTTCTGGTCGACCTTGACCCCCGATGCCGCGCCGCTCGCGATCCTGGCGAGGGTGATCGGGTTGCGCTCGGCCCCGGCGGTTTTCAGAACGGTCCGGATGAAGAGCTGCTGGCGCTGTTGGCGACCGAGGTCCCCAGTCGGTTCGGTCACCTCGGCTCCGTCGATGATCTCGGTGTAGTGACGAGCGCGCACGAACGCCAGCGCCTGTTGCCCATCGAGGGTGTGAGTTCCCGGAGCGATGATGTTCAGTCCCGACCCCTTGTCGAACACGGCGTGCGGAAACTCGACATCGACGCCGCCCATCGCATCGACCATCGCCGCGAAGCTCACAAAGTCGACCTCGAGGTACTGATTGATCGGAATCCCGAGGTTCGCCGTCACCGAACGCACCAGGTTGTCGGGGCCCTGGTTGAAGGTTCCGTTGATGCGCCCCTTCTTACCGGTGGCGACGTTGGTTGCCCACAGGTCGCGGGGAATCGACATCATCAACGAACGGGTCGGTTCGACCCGCAACACGATGATCGTGTCCGCGCGTTGGCCGCCGACCACCGACGTGTCGCCGATGTAGCCGGCATCTCCTTCCGCCTCGGCTCCCTCGCGGGAGTCCGAACCGACGATCAGGTAGTTCACCGTGTCGCCGGTGGCCGCAACGATGGAGTCGCCGACGTCGACGCGTCCCAGATCCTTGACCGTCTTCCACCCCCACAGCCCCAATGCCGCGATCGAGGCCATGATGAGCAGTGGCAGGTACAACACGATCCATCGCAGCTTCGGTCGGAACCATCGACGAAGGCGCCCACCGCCAGACCCCGAGCGTTGAGGAGCGCGAGCCGAACCGGCCTTCGCTGCAGAGCCCGTCGGTGTGCCTTGCCGACCGGCGTTACCCGCGGGGTTCGACGCCACAGCGGCACGCTGCTGTTGTTCATAGGCCGCCCGCCCGGCGGCCGGGTTGGGTTGGGCCGGAGCGCCGGACCGTTGAGGGCGGTGCTGGGGCGCTGGGACGTAATAGTGCCCCGGTGCGCCGTCGCCGCCGGACGCCCCGGCGAGGTCGTCGACACCTGTGCCGTCGCCGCGGGTGCGCGGCGGGGGCGCCGGCATCATCCGCGTCGAGTCCGACGGCGGCACCGCGCCCCGTTCGAGCGGGGTGTCCTCAAATGGCGTGTCCTCGAGCGCCCGAAGTCGTTGCCAGATTTCGTCGGCGTCGCCCGAGCGCTGCTCATCGTCGTGGGTCACCGCACCATCATGTCCGACACCATCGGTCGTCCCGGTGGACTTCCTGAGTGCCCGCCAATTTCAGGCCTGCGCCTCACGTAGCGCAACCACGTGGAGGCGGCAAATGGGCCGGTAGGCTAGGTGAAGTGACATCGCGTCCCCCCCTCCCCCCGCACGATGAACCTGCCGCGTCGACGAGGTCTTCGTCGTCGGCGTTGCCGTCAACCACCAGGTCGTCAAACGTGCCGATGCGGCGACGGCGCCGCGGCTTGGCGGCCCCGATCATCGTCGTCGCACTGACATTGCTGTCCGCCTGTGGTTCTGATGATGCGTCGGTCACCACCGTCACCGACGGTTGGGACTCGCCCACCGCCGGGGTCGCCGCCGGAGCACCGTCGATCACCGCTCCCGATGGCGACCCGCCGACCGAACTTCAAATCACCGATCTTGAAACGGGCGACGGAACCGCAGCGGCCACCGGGGATCTCGTCGTCGTCAACTACATCGGCGCGCTGTTCGACAACGGCGTGGTCTTCGACTCCTCGTTCGACCGGGCGCCCTTCAGCGTGACCCTCGGGCAAGGAAACGTCATCGCCGGATGGGATGAAGGCATCGTCGGGATGAAACCGGGTGGCACCCGACAGCTCATCATCCCGCCCGACATGGCCTATGGCTCCCAGGCCCGTGGAAACATCCCGGCCGACTCGACGCTGATCTTCAACGTGACGTTGAACACCGTGCTGACCCGCCCGACCGACATCGCCCCGGTCGAGGGCGGCACGGTCGACGAGTTGCGCACCACGGATCTGGTGGTCGGCGACGGCGAGGAAGCGACGGCGACGAGCGAGGTCTCGCTTCACTACGAAGCCGTGCACGGTTCCGACGCAACCACCTTCGACTCCTCGTTCGAGCGCGGCCAGTCGTTCGATGTGACCTTGGGGCAGCATCAGGTCATCGAGGGTTTCGAGCAGGGAATCGTCGGCATGCGTGTCGGGGGGCGCCGCCGCATCGAGATTCCGGCCGCCCTCGGCTATGGAGACACCGGCGCCGGCACCGCCGTCGCCCCCGGCGAGACCCTCGTGTTCATCGTCGATCTTGTCGCGGTGAACTAGATGGAACGCCACCCGACACTGGTCCCGACGTTTCGAGCGGTCGCCCGAAGCATCGTCGATGATCCGGCCGCCGAGGAGATCGCGCTCGCCATCGACCACCAGCTGTACCGGGAATCGGAACGCTTCAGCGACCACGTTTTGGCCTGGGGTGTGTTGTTGTGCGCTCAGTCCGCCCTCGCTCAGGCGAGCTGGGGAACCCCTGGACCGCTGACGAAGGAACGGGTCGAGGCCATGTTGGCGTTGCCCGCCGCAGCGCTCACCGTGGTGGTGTTACGCGATGGTGCCGGGTTCGGCGAGGACGCCATCGCGGTCGCCGCCAACCGGCCGGTGTCCGAGGTCCGATGGCTCGGCGACCTCCTGGCGCCGCCCACGCCGGGCGACCCCGCAGCCGTTGCCGACCCACTGCTACCGCCGCCGCCACCACCACCACCACCACCGCCACCGCCACCACCGCCACCGCCACCGAGCGTCGACCCGGTCGCTCCGACCCCCGCGGTTGCCCCGGTCGACTTGTCGGTCCTGCCACCGCCTCCGACCGCGGCCCAGTCACCAGCCGTCCCGACACCAGCCGCTCCGACACCGCTGCCCCCTCCGCCGCATCAGGCGACTCCGCCGCCGCCAGCAACGCCGTCCGCCGCGCCCTCACCGCTGCCCCCTCCGCCGTCCGGTGCTGCGATTTCCACCGACGAACCCGCCCTGCCACCCGCGGCGCCGCTTCACCTGCCCGCCGCGCCGAAACCGATCGCGCCGCTGCCGATCGAGCCGCAACCGGCCGCACCACACGAACGGTCCGAGATCAGCCCGGGAGCCCTGTCCGACGCGGCTCCCTCCAGCACCTGGGCGACGCGCCCCGCTCCGAATCGCCGACCGCTCTGGATCGCACTCCTCGTCGTGGTCGGCATCGGCTTGTTGATCATTGCCGCGGCGCTCATGGGTGCGGATCCTCCACCTGAACGTGGCCGACACGAGGCTGATGACCCCTCCGGCCTCGGGGTCGGCCAGCAGATCACCACGGCCGATCCGGCTGCATGCGAACTGGATTCGGCCGCATTGTCGTCGGCGGATCTCCCCATCGAGTTGGCCGACGGCGCCACGACCATCGCAACGCTTCGCGTGTTCACGCCAACCGATCGGGCCCGGCCGTTGCTGGTGGTGCTCGCCCCGTCCGGTCACGACCCGGTGGTGTTTCTCTCCGGCACCCGCTTGGAGGACCCGGCGGTGCAGTCGGCTGCGGCGATGATCCTCCTACAACCGGTGACCGACAACTGGCAACCGTCCGAGGCGGGGGAAGCCACCCAGGATCTGATGGCACTTCGGGAAGCGATCGACTCCGCCTCTGCACGCCTGTGTCTCGACCCCACCAACGTCACGTTGATTTCCTACGGCGATGCCACCGAGTTCGCGGCGTCGGTTTCCTGCGCGGTCCCCGACCTTGCACCACGGCTCGCCCTGGTCGGTGCGTCCAAGTACAACCCCTCGTGCCCTCCCGACCCGGGCCGCGGGGTGTTGGTGCTTGCGGACCGCACCACCGCATCGTTCACCAACATCTCCGACGGGTACGCCGCGCTCGCCTCAGCGGCCGGGTGCACCCAGACCCTCGAGTACCCCGCCGAGTCGGCGGCACTGACACTGTCGACCGGCTGCCTCGATGGCGCCCAGGCTTGGCTCGCCACGATCGCGGGTCCGGTCGTGTGGAACTCCTCCATCGATGACCTGCTGGTCGAGTTCCTCGACGAGACGGGCGCGACCGGAATCGCCTGAGGACGCCTCGGGCCTCACGCCGCCTCGGGCCTCACGCCGCCTCAGGCCTCACGCCGCCTCAGGTCTCACGCAGCGCCGCCCGATCAGACAGCGCCGACCAGCAGGCCGAGCAGGTCCTCGAAGCGGCCGACCGGACTCACCGTCCTGGCGGCCTCGTCGACCCCGGCGCCACGCAGCATCAACGTGCCCGACGGGGTGGTCCCCACGGCGACGCCGACGCCCGGAACGACGGTTCGCCCGGCCATCGCATCGATCTCGTGTCGGATCGCTGCCGAATCCTGCTCCAGCACCGCCATCAGGCAGCCGGCCGCATTGCCTGGAGCCAAGCCGGCGCCTTCGGCGAACGGGTCGAGGGCCAACGATTCGGTGCACAGGTCCACCCCGGCGATGATCGCCGCCGCGAGCGTGCGCACGGCGAGCCACCGCTGGGCGCGATCCAGCGGGATCGCACCGCCGAAGAATCCTGGATCGGGCACCGAGAACCCCGAGCTGGAGAACCCGCTCACCGTCGTGCGGTCGAGCATCAACGCCAGGCGCCCCGGCCGGTTCCACGAGGTCTCGGGCAACCCGTACAGCTCGACAACCTCCGCGACCGCGCCGTCATCGAGGGCGGCCTCGCCACGTTCGAGCGCTTCGAGACGCTCCGTGCTCCAGCGGTGTTCGGCGGTACGCACCAGTTCGCCCAACGCCAAGCCGCGGCGGCTTCGATGGCGAAACAGCGCCGCACCCAAGCGGGCGAACGGTACGAGCGAATGTGGATCGGTGTCGATGCCGTAGGGTCTCACCCCAACTCAGTCGGTGCCGAATGCCTCGCGGCCAAGGCCTTGGAGCACAGTTGAGTCGGGCGACCTAGTGCCGTGGCTGGAAACGTCTGCGCTGGAGCGGCGGGACTCAGCGAAACGGCGGGACTCAGCGAAACGGCGGGCCAGACACCCACGCCACCAACGAGTAGCGACTGCCGGAACGCATCGGCAACACCCGGTGGTATTCAAAGGACGGGAACACCACCGCGGTTCCCCGCTGGCGAACCGCGTGGCGAAATTCGACGAGTTGGTCATCGTCGTAGTCCTCGAGCACATCGAAGAACTGCAACTCACCGCCCTCGTAGTCGTCCGGGTCGCTCAACTGAACGACGATCGACAGCTTCCGGTTTGCAACCCCACCGTCGAGGCCGTCCTGATGCCACGTGTAGAAGGCCCCCGGCTCGTCGTACGCGGTGAACTGCAGATCCTCGCCGAACGAGGTCAGATCGAAGCCATAACGTCGGTTCGCCCGCTGCGCGATCTTGGCGAGCTTGTCGTAGATCCACCACGAGTCGTCGTCGGGCGCGATCCATGAGGTGTGGGAGCGGCGGATGGACTCATCGGAAACCCCAGCGCCGTCGTCACCTTCGAGTTCGGCCTCGGAGGCACCGATCGAGCGGCCGAGGTCGATGATTCGTTCGCACTGCTTCGGGGTGAACGCCCGCGGATGCACCTCGAAGGTCTGATATGGCGGCGGTTCGACCGCGCCGAGCTGGGGACGAGCGATGAGTGGGTCCACGAAGGTGACCGCCTTCAACCAGGTATCAACATCTGGTGCGGGCGACTCGAGCGACGCTGTCGCAGCGACGTCAGTTGTCGGAGTTACCCGACGCCTCCACCATGGAGGTCGTCGACGACGACGGGGCCCCGCCCGCTGTCGTCTCGGCCGACTCGTCCGCTTCCGACTCGGCCGGCTCGGTCGACTCTGAACTCATCGATCCTCCGGGCCCATTGGGGGCCCAGAAAATTGTGGTCGTGGTCACGGGAGGTTCGGTGGTCGAGGTGGTCGAGGTGGTGAACCCGGGGTTGGCTCCGGTCGGGTCTCCGGTGATCCGCACCGGCGGATCCTCGTCGGGGCGAGAGCAGGCTCCGGCGGCGAGCAGGACCACGAGAGCGGCGACGCTGCTGAGCTTCTTCACACGACGATTCATTCGATTCTCTCCAGAGTGATCCGGGTTCTCGGGACGTCACACTCTGGCCCACACCGCCTGCGGCGCGCCAGATGACCCGAGGTGGTCCGGCTGGTCGTTCAGCGTAGCCGCTCAACCCTGGTAGTAGAGGTTTCTCACCTGGGTGGGCGCTTCCAGAAAACCGGCCGCCTCGGGCCACTCGTGACCGGCGTTGTCGAGCGCCTCCAACGTGGCCGAGCGGTTGTTTGCCACCAGCGCATCGCTGTGGGCGGCCGATGCGCCTTCGTCCACCCACACCGAACAGATCAAAAAGGCCCGCTCTGCCACATCGACGGGTACCACGCCGGTGCGAACGGCGTCGAGAATTCCCAGCGCAACCCCGGCGTGGGCCGGGCCATGGGTCGCCTCGAAATGATCGCGGGTCCCGATACGGACCTTCGGCACGAACAAGGCGAACGGCTTGACCGGAACCCCGGGAGAAACGGTGATCAGAAACGGTGCACCCGAACCACCCGGTGACGCGAATCCATTGAGCCAGGCCTGAGCGACCGTGCTCTTGTCGTCGCCGAGCGCCACGTCGACGAGCGCGATCGACGATCCGCTCCCCTCGCTGCCCGAACCCACCAACATCCCGTTCCACATGGACGGCGACGATATCGGCTTTCGGGCCCTGCGCCTACTCCACGCCCACTCGGCTCCTACTCGGCGCTGAAGAACACGTTCTTGGTTTCGGTGTAGTGCTCCATCGCCGCCATTCCGAGCTCGCGACCGAACCCGGAACGCTTGTAGCCGCCAAAGGGCGCCTCGGTTCGAACGCTCCGCGCGCTGTTCACGCTCATCACCCCGGTGCGCACCGCACGGGTCACCCGAATCGCACGCCCCATATCGCGGGTCCACAACGACCCCGACAGGCCGTAGGGGCTGTCGTTGGCGATGCGGATGGCATCGTCCTCGTCGTCGAAGGCGATGATCGACGCGACCGGCCCGAAGATCTCCTCCTGGGCGACGCGCATCGCGTTATCGACCCCGGTGAGCACGGCCGGACTCAGGTAGTGACCCGGCCCGGTCGCCTCGCCGCCGCACACCCGCGTCGCGCCCTCCGCCGCGGCGATCTCGAGATATTCCAGGCTGGTCCGCCGCTGCCCGGCGGAGATCATCGGGCCGAGCTGGGTGGCCTCGTCGGTCGGGTCGCCCACCACGAGGGCCTCGGTGCCGGCGACGAACCCCTCGACGAATCGGTCATAGACGCTTCGCTGCACCAGGAATCGGCTGCGGGCACAGCAGTCCTGGCCGGTGTTGTCGAACACCGACAGCGGAGTCGAGGCGATCGCGGTGTCGAGGTCGGCGTCGTCGAACACGATGCACGCCGACTTGCCACCGAGTTCGAGCGACAGCCGGGTGATGTTGTCGCTCGACGCCCGCATGATCTGGGCGCCGGTCGAACTGTCGCCGGTGAACGAGAGTTTCGCCACGCGGGGATCGCGGGCAAGGGCGTCTCCCACCGTGGCGCCGGGACCCGGAATCACCGAGATGGCACCGGCGGGAACCCCGGCCTCGACGAGCACCTCGGCCATCAACAGGGCGCTGATCGGGGTGAGCGACGCCGGTTTGATCACCACCGGGTTGCCGCACGCTAGCGCGGGGGCGACCTTCCAGCTCGTGATCAACATGGGGAAGTTCCAGGGCACGATCAGGCCGCACACCCCGATCGGGTCGCGCAGGGCGACGTCGAGTCCGTCGTCTTGCACCGGGATGACCTGCCCGTAGTGCTTGTTGGCCGCACCGGCGAAGAACTCGAAAACATCGGCCATCGCGCCCGCCTCCCAGCGGGCATTGCCGATCGGGTGCCCGGCACCGTGAACCTCGGCCATCGCAAACTCCTCGGCGCGTTCGCGAAACAGCTGGCTGGCCCGCAACAGCACCTTGCCCCGTGCGGTCGCGTTGGTCCGCCGCCACGTCCCACGGTCGAACTCCTCGGTTGCGATGCGCAGCGCGCGATCCAGATCGGCCGAGCCGGCCTGGGCGATGGTGGCGAGCGCCTCGCCCGTCGCCGGGTTCTCGACGGTGAACGTAGCGCCGTCGGCAGCGTCACACTGCTCGCCGCCGATCACGAGCTGGTAGGCGGGACGAATCGAGGATGGCGCAGATGACATGGCCGAATCGTATCCCCACTCGGTATTGTCCCCGTGCGGCCGTCGCGGCCCGCCACCCAGGATCCCCCATCCCACTTTCAGGAGCACAACATGGGTCGTCTCGACGACAAGGTCGCTGTCATCACCGGTGGAGGCGCCGGCATGGGCCGCATCGCGTGCGAGCGATTCGCATCGGAGGGCGCGAAGGTCGTCGTCGCCGACCTCGACGCCGCGCTCGCCGCCGAGGTCGTCGAGGCCATCACCGCATCGGGCGGCGAGGCCGCGTCGGCCATCGTCGATGTCCGCGACGCGCAACAGGTCGAAGCCATGATCGCCACCGCCGTCGAGCGCTGGGGCGGCCTCGACATCTTGTACAACAACGCCGGTGTGTCGCCCGGCGACGACGACACCCCGCTCACCACCTCCGAGGAGACGTGGCAGTTCACCTTCGACGTGAACGTCAAGGGCCTGTTCCTGTGCTGCAAGTACGGAATCGACGCCATGTTGGCCTCCGGCGGCGGCTCGATCATCAACGTCGCCAGCTTCGTCGCCCACATGGGCGCCGCCACCCCGCAGATCGCCTACACCTCCTCAAAGGGTGCGGTGTTGGCCATGACCCGCGAGATCGCCGCGATCTATGCCCGACAGGGCATTCGAGCCAACGCACTCTGCCCCGGCCCGGTGCTCACCCCGCTGCTGGCCAAGTTCCTCTCGGATGCAGAAAAGCGCGAGCGTCGCCTCGTGCACATTCCGATGGGCCGTTTCGGCGAAGCCGAGGAGATGGTCAACGGGGCGCTGTTCCTCGCGAGCGACGAGAGCTCGTTCATGACCGGACAGTCGCTGCTGATCGACGGCGGCATCACCTCCACCTACACCACCCCGCTGTAAGCGCCGAGAGGACCTTCATGCTCACCACCGAACGCCTTCGGGACCTCCACGACCTCGGCGAGATCGACACGGTGCTCGTCGTGTTTCCCGACATGCAGGGCCGTTTCATGGGCAAGCGGGTGGTGGCCTCGTTCTTCCTGGCCGAACTCGAACGCAACGGCGGAGCGATCGAGGCCTGCGACTACCTGTTGGCCGTCGACGTCGACATGAACGTTCTCGACGGTTTCCGGTTCGCCAACTGGGAGACCGGCTACGGCGACTTCGTGTGCCGGCCCGACCTGTCGACCCTGCGGCTCGTGCCGTGGCTGGAACGCACGGCGCTGGTGATCGGCGACCTCGTCGATCACCACGGATCCCCGATCGAGGTGTCGCCGCGGGCGCTGCTTCGCCGCCAGATCGATCGGGCCAACCGACTCGGCTACGACGTCAAGGCGGGCACCGAACTCGAGTTCTTCTTGTTCCAAGAGTCGATGGAACAGGCGTGGAAGCAGGACTTTCGCGACCTCACCCCCTCCAGCCCCTACATCATCGACTATCACATCTTGAACACCTCGATCGACGAGGGGCTCATCCGCAAGATCCGCAACGACATGATGGGCGCCGGTATCCCGGTGGAGAACTCCAAAGGCGAAGCCGCCCGCGGCCAACACGAGTTGAACCTGCGTTTCGACGACGCCCTCGTCATGGCAGACAACCACACGGTCTACAAGAACGGCGCCAAGGAGATCGCTCAACTCGCCGGGCGGGCCATCACGTTCATGGCGAAATTCCGCATGGACGAGTCGGGAAGCTCGTGCCACATCCACTCGTCGTTGTGGGACCGCGAGACCGACCGTTCGGTGATGGCCGACGAGTCCGGCGCCGGCCTGAGCGACACGTTCCGTTGGTACCTCGGCGGGTTGCTATCGACCGCGGCCGACTTCGCCATTTGCTGGGCTCCCTACATCAACTCCTACAAGCGGTTTCAGCCCGGATCGTGGGCACCCACCGCGGTCGGCTGGGGCACCGACAATCGCACGCTCGGCTTCCGGGTGGTGGGACATGGTCAGGGCATGCGGGTCGAGAGCCGCATCCCGGGTGCCGACTGCAACCCCTACATCGCGTTGGCCGCGACGATCGCCGGTGGACTCCACGGGGTGGAGAACCGCATCGAGCCGCCCGACGCGTATCTCGGCAACGGCTACGACGCCGACCTCGAGCGGATCCCCCACACCCTCGTCGATGCGATCGACCGCTTCGAGGCCTCCGAGGTCGCTCGAGACGCTTTCGGCGAGGAGACCCACTTTCACCTCCTGCACCTCGCCAAGGAGGAATGGTCGGCGTTCAACAACCACGTCACCGACTGGGAGTTGCGCCGCAACTTCGAGCGGCTCTAAGCACCGAGGGAGAGTGACGAGATGACCTCGCGTCGACCAGTGATCGCGGTGACCTGTCAACGCCGCGAACCCGGCACGGTTTTCAAGCTCGAACCCGGGGTGGTCGTGATCAGCGACTACCTCGATGCCATCTGGCGCGCCGGTGGTCTGCCGGTGCCGGTCTACCCGCCGATGGACTCCGTCGACGACGCGGTCGATGCGGCCCGCGAGGTGATCGCCCAGTGCGACGGCGTCGTGGCGATCGGCGGACTCGATGTCGACCCGGCCCGATACGGGCAGGCGGCCCACGAAACGACGATGCCCGCACCGCCGGATCAAGAGGCATTCGAACTCGCGTTGATCGACGCCGCGCTCGACACCGCCACTCCCCTGCTGGCCATCTGTCGAGGCCTGCAACTGCTCAACGTCGCCCTCGGTGGGTCGCTGCACCAACACATCACCGGAGCGGAGGGCTGGCAGCAACATGGCGTGCCCAACGGCGGGGGCGGTTCCACCAACGACTACCACGTGGAACCCGGGTCGCTGATTGCGTCGGTCGTCGACGGGTCGACGATCTCGGGGCGCTGTCATCATCACCAGGCCGTCGACCGGGTCGCCGAGTCGCTCACGGTCACGGGTCGCACCGCTGACGGGTGCGTCGAGGCGATGGAACTCGCCGACCCGGCCAACTCGACGCGCTCGGCTGCCGGCCACGACACCGGCGGGGCTCGGCCGTGGCTGTTGGCGGTGCAGTGGCATCCCGAGGAGACCGCCTCCAAGGATCCTGCCAATCAGGCGCTGTTCGACGCGGTGGTCGCTGCGTCGGCTGCAGCGACCACCGCTCGCTGAATCGTTTTGTAGGTACTTTCTGTTGCCATAGCAACAGCAATTACCTACAAAACGCGGGCTTGGGCGGTGGGTTCGGTTCAGCGCTTCACGAACGGCATCTCGACGACGGTCGCCGGCACCCGCTTTCCGCGGAGGTCGACCTCGAGCACCGAGCCGAGTTCGAGGCCCGGCTCGATCATGGCCATGGCGATGCCGTGGCCAAGAACGGGTGAGATATTGCCCGAGGTGATCCGCCCCACCAGCGTGTCGCCCCGGTAGACGTCCATCTCGGCACGCGGCGGGCGTTTCGTGTCGACCGACAACCCGCGCAGGATGGGGGTGACCCCCGCCTCCTTTTGCGCCGCGAGCGCCTCGCGACCCACGAAGTCGCCCTTCGTCCACGACACGACCCACTCGAGATCGGCGTTGAGGCTGGTGATGCCGTCGCCGAGTTCGTGGCCGTGCAGCGGGAGGCCGGCCTCGAGGCGCAGCGTGTCGCGGGCCCCGAGTCCGGCCGGCTCGATCCCCATCGCCGTCACGGCGCGCCACAGCTCTGCTGCCCGTTGCGCCGGAACCGCGATCTCGAGGCCGTCCTCGCCGGTGTATCCGGTGCCCGCGACGACGATCGGCGTGCCGTCGAAGGTTGTCTCGATGATTCGGAATCTCCCCACCGCGGCCGCCTCGGGCAACAGCGGGGCGAGCAATTCGCGGGCCTGGGGCCCTTGGACGGCGATCACCGCACGTTCGGTGGTGACGTCGTCGACCTTGACCTCGGCGCCCGCCGCTCCGTCGACGAGCGCGCGGCAAATCCGATCGGTGTTCGATGCGTTCGGCATCACGTCGAACACGTCGGCCGCACGCCACCACACGATGATGTCGTCGGCCACCGAACCATCCTCGGACAGCGAATGGGTGTACTGGCAGCGACCGGGTTCGATCTTGGCGAGGTCGTTGGTGAAGGCCCGCTGCAACGCGTCGAACGCCCCCGGGCCACTGACGCGCACCGTGCCGAGGTGGCTCACATCGAACACGACCGCCGCGCTGCGGCAAGCCTGGTGCTCGGCGAGGGTGCCCGCCGGATACGAAAGCGGCATGTCCCATCCGCCAAAGGGCACCATTTTGGCGCCGAGTTCACGGTGGGTTGCGTCGAGCGGTGAGTGCTGAATCGTCACCGCCGCAGTCTAGAGGGGCGCGTTATTGCGCCAGAGCCGCCGGCCCGTCCGCCACGCCATCCGAAGGCCCGGCGGCCGCCGGCCGGGACGGGTACAGCTCGACGATCGTCGCGTCGAGTTCGTCCTTCACCCCGCCGAGCGGCAACACGTTCAGCACCCCTTGTCCGGACTGGAGCGCGTCGATGAGTTCCTCGCCGGTACGAACCAGCACGGTTCCCGAACCGCTGATGACCAGGTTGGCGGTGGTGACGTCCTCGCCGAGGTGTTCGGTGAGATAGGCGAACAGCTGGCGGACCTGTTCGAGTTTGATGCCGGCATCGAGCAGGCTCTTGATCACCTTGAGTTCGAGCAGGTCGCGGTAGGAGTAACGCCGACGGGTTCCACTGCCTTTGGCATCGGCGAGCGATGGGCGCACCAGATCGGTGCGGGCCCAGTAGTCGAGCTGGCGATAGGAGATGCCGACGATCTCGGCGGTTCTCCGACCGGAGAATCCGTTGGGGTTGGCAGCTTCGGGCGAAACGCCCTGTTCGCTCGTCTCACTCGAACCTGTCAGTTCCATGGGATTCACCCTCATTGCTCGTCTTGGGTGCCGGTCGTTGGGGGACCGCCTCGGCGAGGCGCCGTACCCGTAACGACAGCGAAGAAATTACGACGGTGTCAACCTATCGGCACCGCGCGCGCGTGGCAACGGTATTCGCGCGAATCGCGCGAATTTCCGCGCGGAGCGCGCGAATTTGGCGAATCTGGCGAATTTGGCGAAGCGTCTCGTGCTGCTGACGCTCAGAGCGCGAAGTCGTCGGGGTTGATGGAATCGATGAACTGGCGGAACTCCTCAACCATCTCGTCCGGGTCGCCGGGATCCATCGCCAGATCCTCCTCCGACATGGGCAGCACCCCCGCTTCATCGATCACCGCTTCGGTGACGAACAATCCGCAGCACACCCGTGCCGCCAGGGCCAGCGCATCGGAGGGCCGACAGGAGATCACGAACTCCGAACCGCCGTGGCTCAAGTGGAGTTCCGCATAGAAGGTGGCATCGTGAATCTCGGTGATGACGATCCGGGTTACGCCGATTCCGAGTTTCACGAGCAGGTCTACCATCAGGTCGTGGGTGAGCGGGCGCGGCGGGTTGATGTGCTCCAGCGCAAACGCAATTGCGGTCGCCTCAGGCGCACCGATGAAGATGGAGATCGATCGCCGTCGATCCGGTTTGGGTGAGGCGTCCGAACCGGAGTCCACGTCCGGGGGGTTGGACAACTCGCGCAACACGACCACCGGCGTATTCGCGGTGTTGTCCATGGTCACGCCGACCAACTCCACTTCAATCATGACCAAACGTTAGTCCCGCCCAAACCGCTCACGAGTCGCCACCACGCGTTTGTGAGCCATCCGGCGATGGGCGACACCGATCAGTCCGGGCGATACCGCCCAAGTGCCTGATGGACCAGCGCCCGGTGCAGCTGCTCGCCGGCCCCGGCCAACTCGTTCAACAGCGCCGTCGCCTGTTCGATCGCCCGCGGGTTTCGCTGTTTGAGCAACGGCAGCACCATCTGTTCGTAGAATCCCGACTCGCGTTCGGCGGCGTTCTTGAACATCCGCAGGTGGCGAGGTTCGACCCCCTTGGCCAGGAAGCGTTTCAACGACTTCACCACCGCCAATGCGGCGGCGTCGTAGGTCGACTCGCCGGCGATGACGTTCACCGAGACGAATCCGTACTCTTCCATCATCGACAGCGTCGCCTCGTCGATCTCGGCGAGTTCCAGAACCTCGCCTCGCCCGAAGGTGAGCCCGCGACCGATGGCAACCGCCGCCTGCTCCTCGGCCCGTTCCGTGCGCGGATCGCGCCGGCCACGCGGCGACGCCGGCGACTCCTGCAGGGCCGCCAGCCAGGCGGCGGCCTCGTGCTCGCCGTCGCCGGTTTCCCGGGCACCCTCGTCGACACCGGCTTCGGTCGAATCGGGCTTCGCTGCGGGCACGGTGCCAGCGAGTGTCGCCGTCTGCGCCGAGGGGTGGGTCGAGTGGTCGACCGAATGGCCGACCGAGTGATGGGCCGAGTGGTCGACCGGGGGTGCAACGTTCGACTCGGCCGCTTCCGCCGCTTCCGCCGCTTCCGCCGCTTCCGGCGTCGCAGTCGCCGCAGTCGTCGCAGTCTTCGCTGGCCGCTTGCGGGCGGAACGCCGCCGAGACGCCGGAGCTTCGCTCACGCGTTCGGCCGCCGCTCGATCCGCTTCATCTTGCTCACGCAGACGTTCCCATGCCTCGACGTCGATCGCCGCCTCGGCGGCAGCCTCTGCCTCGCGCACCGGCCGGTTCGGGTCATCGTCGGTGCCCACGAACAGGTTCGGCTGCACCGGAATCGACTCTTCAAAGTCGACATCTCCGAGTTCGTCGAGGCGCGACTTGATGACCTTCAGCGGCAAAAAGTGGTCGCGCTGCTGGCGCAGGATCCAACGCAGCCGGGCGATGTCGACCGGGTAGAACTGCCGGTATCCGGCCGGGGAGCGTTCCAACCGCATGAGCCCCTGCGCCTCCAGGAACCGGATCTTGGAGATGGAGACCTCCTCGAACTCGACCTTGAGCTGCGACAACACCTCCCCGATCGAGAGGTACTCGGTCGTTTCAGCGATCTCCATCGCCTGCCTCGAGCGCGAACAACAGCCGGAACTTGCCGACCTGGATCTGATCGCCGGGGTTGAGCGCGTGCCGCTCGACGAGCGCTCCGTTGACATAGGTGCCGTTCAACGAACCCGCATCGCTGAGCACACACGTCGACCCTTCGACCGTGATGAGCGCGTGGCGCCGCGACACGGTGACGTCGTCGAGAAACACGGTGCTCTGCGGGTGGCGGCCGATCGTGGTGTCGTCTGGTCCGATTTCGAAACGCGACCCGGCGTTCGCGCCGCGAACCACCACGAGCATCGGCACGTCGCCAGCCCCTGGACGAACGACCGGCAACGCCTCGGTGCGGTCTGGCTCACGCCGCTCGAGCGCCGAACCGCAGGCAGGACAGAAGTTGGCATCGGCCCCAACCGCGGAGCCGCATTTGGGGCATTGCGACGCCTCGGCCATGACCTCAGTCGCTCACCAGCGCCCGGTACCCGTCGGCGTCGAGCAGGCCGGCGAGTTGCGACGGGTCATCAAGCGCGATGACACAGATCCACCCGGCGCCATAGGGGTCGCTGTTGAGCAGCGTCGCGTCGGCTTCGAGCGCCTCGTTGATTTCGACCACCGTGCCGTTGACCGGCGAGTAGATGTCGGACACCGACTTGGTCGATTCCACCTCGCTGAACGACGCCCCCACCTCGACGGTGGCGCCCTGCTCTGGCAACTCGACATACACCACGTCGCCGAGGTTGTCCTGGGCGAAATCGGTGATGCCGAGACGGACATTGCCGCCTTCGACCCGAACCCACTCGTGGTCGGTCGAATAGCGAAGGTCAGCGGGAAACTCCATGGCCGGAGACTCTAGTGGACGGCGGCTGAGCGCGGATTGCCTCAACGGGTTCGGCCGTTGACCCTCGACCAGTTCGATGCGCTGATACGCCCGGCATTGTCGACGGTCAACGCGACGATGTTGTAGCGGCCGTTGCGGCGAATGGGCACCCGGATCGAATAGAACCCGCTCCCGACATATCCGCCGACCACCTGATCGTTGACGATCAGGAAGGTGCCCATGATTCCCGAACCGTCGGTCGTGTAGACCCCGATGTCGAGATGGCGTCGCACCGTCGTCGAGGTTCCTGGCGAATACAGCAACGCGATCGGGAGGTGGTTGTCGATCGCCATCGCCGTCTCGGCGCCACCCCAGTTGCCCGCCGCGTCGTAGGCCACGACCGCGACCCGATGCACACCGTCGGCGAATCGGGTGGTATCGACCGCAACGGGGAACCGCGCCGGCGGGGCGGACTGGGCGAACACCAGGGTGTCGCCCACATAGACCGCGAGGTTGGTGACGCCGACGTCGTCGGAGTTGGACACCTCGAGCGTCACGGTCCCTGACGAATACCCCGCCGGAGCCGAGACCGCGACGGTCGGGGCGCTGCGTTCGCTCACCGCGGGCACCGGCGCTGCCGGGACCGTCGCGGCGATTCGCGTCAGGGCCCCGTCGGCCGACAACGCCCCGTAGCGGTACAGGCCTGAACCGGTCAGCGACGGTGCGGCGACCGCCGAGTTGTACATCGCTGCGCGGTACTGCGCGGCCGAGGCATCCGGCACGAGACTGCGCATCAACCCGACCGTCCCGCTCACATACGGCGCGCTGAAGCTGGTTCCACAGACGTTGTCGACGGCGAAGTAGCGGTCGTAGCGGCAGTACCCCGCCGCGAGTTCGTACCACGGGCCGCGCTGGCTCGTCGACGGGGGGCCGTCGCCGAGCCGCGTGTAGGCGCCGACCCCGACCACGGTGGGATAGGCGG
Organism: Microthrixaceae bacterium; assembly: GCA_023957975.1. Lineage (NCBI taxonomy): Bacteria > Bacillati > Actinomycetota > Acidimicrobiia > Acidimicrobiales > Microthrixaceae > Microthrixaceae bacterium. The sequence continues at coordinate 404,446 of JAMLGM010000004.1, forward strand.
CCGGATACCGAGCTGCCGAACCGGCCTCGTCGTAGTCGTTGCCCGCCGCGGCCACCACGACGACGTTGCGGCTCTCGGCGTAGCGCACCGCCCGCTGCACGACCGGGTCATCGGTCGCCCCACCGAGGCTGAGGTTGATGACGTGGGCGCCGTGGTCGACGGCATAGACGATGCCCTCGCCCACCGCCCAGGTGTCGCCCTCGCCGTCGGCGTCGAGCACCTTGACCGGAAGGACCCGACAGGTCCAGCACGCTCCGGCGATCCCGTATCCGTCGTCGCCCGCAGCAGCCGCCAGTTCCGCGGTGAGCGTGCCGTGACGCTGGGGGTCATCGTCGCTATCGCGTCCGACGCCGGTCACCGAGGTGCCGGTGAAGTCGGCTCCGGCGATGACGCGTCCCGCAAGATCGGGGGTCGTGTTGACCCCCGTGTCGACCGTTGCGATCACCACGTTCGATGAGCCGACGGTTCGGTCCCACGCCCGGGTGAATCCCTGATCCGGCATCCAGAACTGCCGAGCCCAGCCCGGATCGGTCGGCGTGCGCGCGGCGGTGACGCGGCCGGGGGCCGACACGTCGCCGACCTCGTGGGCCGCGTCGAGACCTGCGATCACCGCCGCGACGTCGTCGGGGTCGACCGCGATTTTCACCGCGCCGAGTTGTCCGATCGTGGCGACCACCTCGACGTCGGCCCCCGCCAGGCGCCCGATTTCCGCTGGAGTGGGATCGTCGACTCCGCTGAGGATGAGCTCGACCGGTTCCGATCCCTGATCCCGCGGCACATCTACCGATGCGGCCACCGATGCGGCCACCGGCGAGGCCACCGATGCGGCCACCGGCGCTGCCCCGGCACCCACGACTCCCCCGGTACCGCCGAACACTTCACCGATGAGTCCGGCGATGACGAACGCGCCGGCGACACGACTCGTCCTCACCGGACCTCCCCGGTCGCCTCGCCGTCGGCCGCCGCCAACTGGCGCTTCAGGCGCCCTTCCTTCAACGCCACGCGGCCCCGGACGAAGTACTGGCCTGCGGCGAACAGCGAGAACACCACCCCGGGAATGGCGAGCGCGTAGGCGAACAGGGTCCATCCCGTGTGCCAGCCCTCGCCGAGTGATCGTTGATCTGCGATCAGGAACGCCGGAAACGCTCCCATGTTGGCGAACGCTCCGCACTTACCCCACCAGGTGACGTCCATGCGCTTCGCGCCGAGCGAGGTGATGAGGATCACCCATCCGGACACGAGAACTTCGCGGATCAACACCAGGGCGCTGAACCACAGCGGAGCCGACCCGGAGATGATCACCGCGACGATGCCGACGACCAACATGATCCGGTCGACGATCGGGTCGAACATCTTTCCGAAGTTCGAGGTCTGATCGAACCGCCGGGCGATGTAGCCGTCGACCCAATCGGTGGCCGCCAGCAGGCCGAGCAAGAGCCCTGCCCAGCCGGGCGAGTCCATGCCGAACAGCAGCCACAGAAACACCGGAATACACAGCAACCGCACGAGCGAGATCGCATTGGGGACCGTCAGGATCCGGTCGACCTGCATGTCGCCGAGGCCCTCGACCTCCGGTCGGTAGATCAGATGGTGCTCGTGCTGGTCCACGGCCTTGAGGTTACGGCATCGACCCATCCCCTCACGCAGCGCTCCACCTACGATTCGCTACATGACCGACAACGCCCCCAGCGCTCCCGACTCCGTGTTCACCCTCATCATCCGCGGCGACCTGCCGGGGCGCTTCGTCTGGAGAGACGAGCGCGTCGTCGCGTTCCTCACGATCGCACCGATCACGGCGGGCCACGTGCTCGTCGTGCCGGTCGACCAGGTGGACAAGTGGACCGATCTGCCCAACGACCTGTGGTTGGAGCTGAACGCCGTGGCCATCGAGGTCGGACGGGCCATCGAGGACGCGTTCGACTGCGTGCGGGTCGGCACGATCATCGCCGGCCTCGAGGTGCCCCACTGCCACCTCCACCTGCTGCCGATCAACGCCGAATCGGACCTGTCCTTCGCCAAGGCGAATCCGAACGTCCCGGCGGAGGAGCTCGATGCGGCCGCCGAGGCCATCCGCGCAGCGCTGCGCGCCCGCGGTCACGCCACACCCGGCTGACGGCTTCTCCGACTGACCGCTTCTCCTACTCACGGCTTCTCCTACCGACGAATCCTCACGCCTCCTCGGTCAACTCGACGGGGTCGATGAGGTGTGCACCCTTGTTGCGGGCGTTGTTGACCTCGGTCGATACCGGATGCATCGTCAACACCCCCGTCTCCGCCGGCACCATGAGCGGCGCGACCGCGGCGGCGTCGGTGATCGCAGGGTCCAGCCAGGTGGCGAAATCGGTCGGCTCGAGGATGACGGGCATGCGGTCATGCACCGGAGCCATGGTTTCGTTCGCCGAGGTGGTCAGGATCGTGCAGCTGCGCACCACGACGTCCTCGCCGGCGAGTTGCCCCTTCCATTGGGCCCACAGCCCGGCGAAGGCCAGCGGGGCACCGTCGGCACGGCGGATGAAGTACGGCTGCTTTGCCTTGCGACCGGCGACCGCTGCCCATTCGTAGAAGCCGTCGGCGGGCACGATGCAGCGCTTCTTCGACAGCGAGGACTTGAAGCTGTTCTTCTCGGCGGCGGTTTCGCTACGGGCGTTGATCATCCGGTTGCCGACGTTGAGGTCCTTGGCCCACACCGGTACGAGGCCCCAGCGATACAGCTCGATGTGACGCGACCCCTGAGCGTCGCCGACCACGACCTCGACGTCCGCGCTCGGAGCGATGTTGTACTGGGCCGGTACCGGCTCGGCGGGAGCGCTCGCCCCGAAGTACTCGGCCAGTTCCTCGACCGGGGTCGCCGCGACAAAACGTCCACACATGTGCACGACGCTAGTGCCGTGGCCGCGCTCCCACGTCGGCGCCGGCGGCCCCGCTAGCGTCTGAACATCGTGAACGACACTGCCCCCGATCGGCGCTCCGACCGCCCCGACCGACGCCGCGCCCCCGAGTTGTCGGTGATCACCCCGACCTACAACGAGGCCGACAACATCGAAGTGTTGCTCGATGCGCTCGAGGTGGCACTCGTCACCGTGCCCCACGAGGTCATCGTGGTCGACGACGACTCCCCCGATCGCACCTGGGAGCGGGCCGAGCGCTACGCCGAGTCGCGCCGCAACGTCCGGGTGCTTCGCCGCTTCAGCGACCATGGACTGTCGAGCGCGGTCATGGCCGGCATGGAGGCGAGCAACGGCGAGGTGATCGCGGTCATCGATGCGGATCTCCAACACGACGAGACCGCGCTCGTGGCGATGGTCGACATGATCCGCGACGGTTCGGCCGACATCGTCGTCGGCACGCGGGGCGCCGAGGGCGGCAGCTACGGCGACTGGTCGGTGTTTCGCCGATTCGTCTCCTGGGTCGCCGCCATGATCGCCAAGGTGTTCCTCCGGGTGCAGACATCGGATCCCATGTCGGGGTTCTTCGCCATCTCCCGCGACGCCTATCTGCGCAGTGCGCCGGAGGTGAACCCGCGCGGGTTCAAAATCCTCCTCGAGTTCATCGGCCGGAACCGGGACCTGCGCGTGGGCGAGGTGGGCTACGAATTCCGCAATCGGGTCGCCGGCGAAACGAAGATGTCGCCGTCGATCATCCGCTCCTATCTCCTCGCGGTGTTCGAGCTGCGTTTCGGCAGGCAGGTGAAGGGGCAGTTCTTCCTGTACAGCCTGGTGGGAGCGTCGGGGGTGGTGGTGAACCTCGCGGTGTTCTCACTGCTCGAGGTCGCGGGCGTCGGCACGATCGATCTCGGCTTCAGTCGACCCGTGCGCTGGTCGTTGCTCGGCGGCATCGCGGCGTCGATCGTGTGGAACTTCTTGTTGAACAACTACTTCACGTTCTGGGAGCAACGGTTTCACCGCCGCAACCTGCTCGGCGGCCTCGCGTTGTTCAGCGCGGTCTCCCTGCTCGGCGTCGTCATCCACGTGGCGGTGTTTCAGTTTCTCCAGAACAACGGATGGGGCCGCTCGGTGTTGGGGCCTGCGCTCACCGACATCGTCCAGGACGCGTTCGGCTATGTCGTCGCGTTGATCAGCAATTACTTCCTCAACGTGAATTACATCTGGCGGCGACGCCCCGAGGACTGAGAAGCCCGACGCGTTCGGGGCTGCGTTCAGCGACTCAACCGCGTCCGGCGACCACGCGCTGCATCGTCGCGACGATCTCCTCCTCGGAGGCACCGGGGGCCAACACCGCGGCAACCCCGGCGTCGAGCAGCGTCGGCAGGTCGCGATCGGGGATGATGCCGCCGACCACCACGGGGATGTCGACCCCGTTCGCCGTCAGGTGCTCGAGCACGGGCGGCACCAGCGCGAGATGCGCGCCCGACAGCATCGACAGCCCGATCACATCGACGTCCTCGTCGATCGCCGCGGCGACCACCCGTTCGGGGGTCTGGCGCAATCCGGTGTAGACGACCTCGTAGCCGGCGTCGCGCAACAGCCGCGCCACCACCTTGACCCCGCGGTCGTGGCCGTCGAGGCCGAGTTTGGCCACCAGCACCCGCCCGAGCGGCACGGCCGATTCGTTGAAGAAGTCCATCGTCAGATCCTCGGGGTCTCGTCCCACCGGCCGAACACATCGGCCATCGCCGACATCATCTCACCGAGGGTCACCATCGCGGTCGACGCCTCCAACAACGCCGGCATCAGATTGATTTCGGGATCCGCGGCGTCGCGGCGCACCCGATCGAGGGCGGCCTCGACACGGCTGGTGTCGCGTTCGGAGCGCACCGCGTCGAGTCGTTTGAGCTGTTGATCCTCGACCGAGCCGTCGATGTAGAGGGTCTCGGGAGCCGGCTCGTCGTTGCCCTCGGTGAACGCGTTCACGCCCACGATGATGTGACGGCCGTCGTCGACCTTTCGCTGGAGTTCGTACGCCGAGTTCGCGATCTCGCCTTGGAACCAGCCGTCTTCGACGCCGATCACGCAGCCTTCGTACATCGAACCGTCGCCGATCTCGGCGATCTTGGAGAAGATCTCCTCGGCGAGCGCCTCCATGTCGTCGGTGAGCGCCTCCACGTACCACGAGCCGCCGAGCGGGTCGGCCACGTTGGTCACGCGGGTCTCATAGGCGATGACCTGCTGGGTTCTCAGCGCGATTCGGGCGGCCTTTTCGGTGGGCAGCGCGAGGGTTTCGTCCATCGAGTTCGTGTGCAGGCTCTGGGTGCCTCCGAGCACGCCGGCGAGTGCCTCGATCGCGGTGCGGACGATGTTCACCTCGGGCTGTTGGGCGGTGAGCGACACCCCGGCGGTCTGGGTGTGGAACCGCAACTGCATCGACTTCGGGTTGGTGGCTCCGTAGCGGTCGCGCAACCAACGGGCCCAGATGCGACGAGCGGCGCGGTACTTCGCGATCTCTTCGAAGAAGTCGGAGTGTGCGTTGAAGAAGAAGCTCAGCCTCGGTGCGAACTCGTCGATCGCCAGTCCGGCGGCCAGGCCCAATTCGACGTAGGCGAAACCGTTGGCGAGCGTGAATGCCAGTTCCTGGGCCGCGGTCGATCCGGCTTCGCGGATGTGATACCCGGAAACCGACAGCGCGTGCCAGCGGGGCATCTCGGCCGCGCAGAACGTCATGGTGTCGCGGACCAGACGCAGCGACGGCCGCGGCGGAAAGATGAATTCCTTCTGGGCCTGATACTCCTTGAGGATGTCGTTCTGAAGCGTCCCGCCGATGCGCTCACGCCGCATCCCGGCGGCCTCGGCCGCGGCGATGAACATCGCGAAGATCGGCGCCGCCGGAGAGTTGATGGTCATCGAGGTCGTGGTCGACTCGAGGTCGATGCCCCGAAACAGGTCCTCCATGTCCGCCTGGGTGTCGACCGCCACCCCGCATCGGCCGACCTCGCCGAGGCTCATCGGGTCATCGGAGTCGTAGCCCATCAACGTCGGCAGATCGAACGCCGTCGACAGCCCGTCGCCGCCGTTGGCGAGGATGTCGCGGAACCGCAGGTTGGTGTCGACGGCGGTGCCGAACCCGGCGAACATGCGCATCGTCCAGAGCTTCGAGCGATACATCGAGGCGTACGGTCCGCGGGTGTAGGGATACTGCCCCGGGTACTGGCCCTCGTCGGTGGTCTCGTCGGTGGTCTCGTCGGTGGTCTCGCCGTGTGGGCCGGGCACCTCGGAGTTCCCACCGCGAACGGGGTCCGGGCCATAGACGGCGTCGACCTCCACACCCGACATCGACGCGAAGTCGGCGTCACGCAGCGGCGACGCCTCGAATGCCTCGTTCCAACGGGACCGATTCGCACGGGCGGATTCGTTCATGGGTGCCACGGTATCGGCAGCGGTATCCGCCGCGGTGCGCATTCCCGGAGGGCAAACTGTTGCGGTGACCTCGCCAGACCAGCTTCCGGACATGATCGTGTGCGTCGACTGCGGCGGCGTGTGTCACCGCCTCAACAGGGGTTTCGAGGGCGGCGACCAGGCCGGCGACGTCGTGTCGTACCGGTGCGAGGACTGTCTGGACCGTTGGGACCTCGTCGCCGGCGACCCAGAAGATCTCGACGAGTTCGGCTGATCGGCCGAACTGCTCCCCTTTCCAGGAAGGCCCTCCATGACCGAAACCGACGCACTCCCCGCCTCCGACGGTCGTCTCGACGATCTTGCCGGTGGCCCCTACGACATCGAGTTCTTCTTCGACCCCGGTTGCCCGTTCGCGTGGCAGACCTCGGTGTGGATCCGCAACGTCATGGCCCAGCGCGACCTTCGGGTCGGATGGCGTTTCATCAGCCTGTGGTACATCAATGTCGGCCAGGACCTCGACGCTTCGATGCGGGAGGGACACGCCCGCGGCCTTCGTTACCACCGCATCTGCGCGGCGGCCCGAGAGCGGTTCGGCAACGCGGCCGTCGGCGACTTGTACCGCCTCTACGGCGAGAGCTTCTGGTACGTCGATGCCACCGGTGACTTCACCGAACGGATGGCGGCCGCGTTGGCCAACATCGATTTCGCTCGCCTGATTTCCGCCGCTGGCCTGCCCGCCGACCTGGTTGAGGCCGCGGAGGATGAGTCCTTCGACGCGGTGTTGCGCACGGAGAGTGCGGCGGCGTTCGAACGTACCGGCCCAGACGTCGGCACCCCGATCATCACCTTCGGTCCTCCCGACGGAAACACGCTGTTCGGCCCGGTGCTCAGCAACGCTCCGGACGGGCCCGACGCCGTGCGACTGTACGAGGCCGTCGAGACGGTCGCGTCGTTTGAGACCTTCTCGGAACTCAAGCGCACAAAGCGCCCGGCGCTCGACCTCCCGCTGTTTTCCTGACGAGGCAGCGGCGGTCCGAAGTCCGCCTATGACACGAGCCGGCGGTGGGAGGGCAAGACGACTCGGGACGGGTCGGACCCGGCACGTACGGCCTCTTTCTTGGCGACCAGATACCGGTCCGCAGCATTGAGAACGTCGTCGAAGGCCTCACCCGGACGGCCGGCCGCCAACCCCCAGGTGAAGCTCAGTTGGACCTTCCCCTCGCGGGTTTCCAGTGGAGTGGCAAGGAGCCGGTCGAGCACGTCGTCGGCCCACTCGGCGGTGACGATCTCCGGGTCCGGGCTGAACACGACGAACTCGTCGCCCCCCAACCGGCCGACGTGGGCCCCGGCCGGGCAGTGATGTTCCAGCGTCGACGCGATCAGGCTGAGCGCGCGGTCTCCGACCGGGTGGCCATAGGAGTCGTTGATCCGCTTGAACCGGTCCACGTCGCACACCAGGACCGACCATCGGAGGTCTCGCTGTCCCGCGACGCACTCCTCCACGAGTTGGGTCACCCCGTGACGATTCGCCACCGAGGTCAGGTGATCGTTGAGCGCCTTGTGCCGCCACGACCCCTGTTCCTCCTCATGGCGGGCCTGGGCCTGGGCCGACGCGAACAGGATCCGTTCGAATTGAGCGACGGTGAGCACCACCGCTGCGATGGTGCTCACCACCAGGCATGCGATCACCAACGGCATCGCCACATGTGCGGCGATCGCACTGATCGTGCAGATCATCGGGACCATCGTGGCGCCGGCGATGACCAACGCCTGGGTCATGTGATGGCGTTGACCCCACTCGCCGCTGTGGTGTCCGGTGACACTGTGGTGTCCCGTGACACTGTGGTGTCCCGTGACACTGTGGTGTCCGGTGGCCGGCCGGGTCTCGTCTGTGGAGGGTTGAGTCTCGTGGTGTGGAACGTCGGCGTGCATCTTTGCCACCTCCGGTGCCCTCATTCGGTGCAGCACCATTGATTCACCGATAGTGACATGTTACGCGCTCTGCGTGAGATTGCGGTCTAGAACGCGTGAGAACATCCTCAGGCGTTCACCACCGGTCAGCCGACCGCGACTCCGCCGTCGATACGTTGATGCTCCGCCCGCCGGATGTGACCTCCGATCGCGTCGGTCAACAACGGCCACAAGGGTTGGGGAAGGTCGTGGCCCATCCGGTCGACCATCAGCAACGACGACCCGGGCACCGCCGCGGCCGTCGCCCGGCCCCCGCTCGGGCGAACGAGGCGGTCCTGGCGGCCGTGGATCACCAGGGTTGGCGTCTGCAACAACCGCAGCCCTGGCGTGCGGTCGGGCGAGGCCAGAATCGCCGCGAGCTGCCTCGGAGTGCCCCCACGTTCGGGGGTTCGCTCGTAGGCCTCGTTCAAGAACACCTCCGTGGCGGCACGGTCGAACAGCGGGCCACCGATCGTCTCGTGGCGAGTGAGTTCCTGTTCGAGCATCGCGGCCCGATCGTTCGGGGTCGGCTTCATCACCGTGCGCACCACCTGCACCGTGGGCAGGCCGGCAAGTCGTGAGCCCGGCCGCGACATGATGGAAGTGAGCGACGCGACCCGTTCGGGCAGATCGATCGCCAACTGCTGGGCGATCATGCCTCCCATCGAGGCGCCGACGACATGGGCCCGCTCGACGTTGGCGGCATCGAGCACCGCGGCGGCGTCGAGCGCCATGTCGCTGAGCAGGTAGTCGGCCGAACCCCGGTCGATCCCGGTGGCGAGCTTCACCATGTCGGGGATCTGCAGCACCCGGTCGCTCGTCGACGACGACCAGCCGGCGTCGCGGTTATCGAAGCGGATGACCCGGTACCCCTGACCGGTGAGGCGTTCGACGAAACCGGGACGCCAGGCGATCAACTGCGCGCCGAGCCCCATGATCAACAACACGGCCGGCCCGTTGTCCGGTCCGGCCTCCTCCCAATACAGCGAAACATCACCACGGGTCACGTGAGCCATAGATGCAACGCTACCGAGAGGAGAGGTCCTATGGTGGGCGAAGCGCGCGGACGACCCGGTTCGCGCTCGTTCGGCCGCATCGATGCGGCCCGGGGAGGACCACGATGGCATTCGCCGAAACTTTCGACTCGATCGACGCGTTGCTCGAGGACCTGTCGTCGCTGTACGAGGACCTCCACCAGCACCCCGAGTTGAGTTTCCAGGAGGTGCGCACCGCCGAGATCCTGGCGAAGCGGATCGAAGCGCTCGGCTACGACACGACGACCGGTGTCGGGCTCACAGGCGTGGTCGGGGTGCTCGAAAACGGTGAGGGACCAACCGTGTTATTGCGCGCCGACATCGACGCGCTGCCCGTCGCCGAGGACACCGGGCTGCCGTACGCGTCCACCGTCGTCGCCCGAGACACCGAGGGCCAGGAGGTCGGCGTCGCTCACGCCTGTGGCCACGACATGCACGCGACGTGGATGATCGGTGCTGCAACGTGGCTCGTCGAGCACCGACACCTGTGGTCGGGCAAGGTGCTCATCGTGTTCCAACCGGCCGAAGAATTCGGGGCCGGGGCGAAGCGGATGGTCGACGACGGACTCTTCGAACGCTTCGGCACCCCCGAGGTCTGCCTGGGCCAGCACCTCGCACCAGCACCGGCCGGCTGGGTGCTGTTGCGCGCCGGACCGGCGATGGCGGCCTCGGACGCGGTGAAGATCACGCTTCACGGGCGCGGCGGACACGGTTCCTCGCCGCAGATGACCGTCGACCCGGCCATCATGGCGGCCTCGACCATCATGAAGCTCCAAACCGTCGTCTCCCGCGAGGTGGCGCCGATCGAGGAGGCGGTCGTCACGGTCGGCACCGTTCGTATCGGCACGAAGGAGAACGTCATCTCCGACCGGGCCGAACTCAAGGTGAACGTCCGGACGTTCTCCGACTACGTGCGCGACAAGGTGCTGGCCTCGATCGACCGGATCGCCCACGGCGAAGCCCATTCCTGCGGAGCGCCCAAGGACCCCGAGGTCGAACACCTCTACCACTTCCCGGTGCTGTCGAATTCCGAGGCCGAGACCGCAACGGTGTTCTCGCGATTCCAGAGCCACTTCGGGTTCGAGAACACGATGGAGGCCCCCAAGGCCACCGGGTCTGAGGACTTCGGCTACTTCGCGGAGTCTGCAGGATGCCCACAGGTGTTCTGGTTCACCGGCGGCCACGACAAGGAGCGCTGGATCGAGGCGTTCAACAGCGGACGCCTCGAAGAGGAGGTTCCATTCAACCACTCCCCCCGGTTCGCTCCGAGCCAGCACCCCACGATCCGCACCGGGATCGAGGCGCTGCTCGTGGCGGCTGAAAGCTGGATCGGGCGCTGACCCGCTGGGGCACCGGGTGCTCGCGGCGAACTCGCTGGTTCTCCGCCGCCGCTGGTTCTCCGCCGCAATTGGTCGGGCTGACAGGATTTGAACCTGCGACCTCTTGACCCCCAGTCAAGCGCGCTACCAACCTGCGCCACAGCCCGTATTCCTCGACTCGGCACCCGATGGGCGCCGTGCCGGGGAGTAACTGTAGCCGACACGGTCACCTGCGACGAACCTGCGACTACTGGACCCCCAGTCAAGAGCTTGAGGTCGTTACAACCCTCAGCCCAGGAGCCATTCGATCCCCTGGATGGCCCTCCACCCGAGGTACAACACCAGGGCGATCACCAGCAGCCAGAAGTGCCACGGCAGCTTTTCGTTGGGTTCGCTTTCGCTCGGGTCGACCACCTGGTGACCGTTGGGGCACTGCCCCTGCGCATTGAGCGTGCTTGGCGTGTAGAAGTGATCGCAGTCATCGCACCAGGGCATCGTTGGCCATGTTTACTACTGCCGCCATATCGCGGTCACACCGGCGGCACGCCATCCAGTCACACCGGCGGCACGCCATCCAGTCACACCGGCGGCACGCCATCCAGTCACACCGGCGGCACGCCGTGACGTCGGTCGCTGAATTCGCGGGTCTTGCCCTTTGCCCGGTCAAGCCGACGGATGATCTCCAACCGCAGGTCGCCCCAGTCGACCACGGCGTCGATCACCAACTCCGAGGCGAGGCGCAGCAGGTCGACGTCTTGTTCGTAGATGCGTCGCTGTTCGGCGACGAACGCGTCGCGCTCGACCTCGTCTTCGATCGCCGCGATCTTGTTGGCGAACACGGCGTTGACCGCCGCCTCGGGCCCCATCACCGCGATCTTCGCGGTGGGCAAGGCGATGGTCGCCTCGGGCTCGAACGCTGGCCCGGACATGGCGTAGAGGCCGGCACCGTACGCCTTGCGCAGCACCACCGAGATCTTGGGAACCGTCGCCTCGCTCACGGCGGTGATCATCTTGGCGCCGTGGCGGATGATGCCCTGACGCTCGACCTCGGTGCCGATCATGAAACCCGGAACGTCCGCAAGGAAGACCAACGGGATGTTGAAGGCGTCGCAGCACCAGATGAACCGGGCAGCTTTGTCGGCGGTGTCGGTGAACAGCACCCCACCCTTGATCATCGGATTGTTGGCGACAAAGCCGACGGGACGCCCCTCCATCAAACCGAACCCGACCACCAACTCGGGAGCGAACAGCGCCTTGACCTCGAAGAAGCTCTCGGCGTCGATCAGTGCGTCGATGACCGTGTGGATGTCATAACCCATCGTCTCCTCGGCCGGCACGACGGTCGAATCGAGTTCACGAACCGGCGCCGCGGGTTCGTACTCGGGCGGCTCGTCGCGCCAATACGAGGGCATGTAGGTGAAATACGCCTTCGCCTGGTCGATGGCATCGGCGTCGTCGACGGCAAGGTTGTCACCGCAGCCCGACACCGAACAGTGCATCCGGGCCCCACCGGTCTCCTCGAGGCTCGCGGTCTCGCCGATCACCATCTCGGCCATGCGAGGCGAACCCAGGTACATCGAGGCATTGCCATCGACCATGATCACGATGTCGCAGAACGCCGGGATGTAGGCGCCCCCGGCGGCCGAGGGGCCGAACAGGCAACAGATCTGGGGAACCTTTCCGCTCAGGCGCACCTGGTTGTAGAAGATGCGTCCGGCGCCGCGCCGCCCAGGGAACAGCTCGACCTGGTCGGTGATCCGCGCCCCAGCCGAATCGATGAGCCAGAAGATCGGCAGGTTGTCGCGCAACGCCAGGTCCGTCGCTCGCACGATCTTTTCGACGGTGCGAGCACCCCAGGACCCGGCTTTGACCGTCGGGTCGTTGGCCACGACGATCACCGGCCGTCCGTCGACCTCTCCCACCCCGGTGACCACGCCGTCGGCCGGCAGGTCCTGGGCCATGGCGTTGGCCAGCAGGGCATCCTCGACGAAGGTGCCGGGGTCACACAGCAGGTCGATGCGGTCGCGCACGAACATCTTGTTCTGCCCTGCGAGCTTGTCGGCCTGGGAATGCAGGTTGCCCTTCGAGGCTCGTTCGCGGGCGATCGACAACGGGTTGGTCATCCGTTGAGTTTCGCAGAACTCCTCGGCCCGGCGCCCAGTCCGCTCCGTCGCAGGTCGAGCCGCTGGGCCGGCCGAGCTCAGTCCGCTCGGCGGACCGCCAACACCGTGACGTCGTCCTGAAGGGGCCCGGCGACGAATTCCTGTGCGGCATTCACCAAACTGCGGCTCGCCTGTTCGGCCGTGGCGGACTCCATCTTTCGGATCATGCCGGCCACCCGGTCCTCTCCGAAGAAGTTCGAGCCGTCGCGAGCCTCGGCGATGCCATCGGAGGTGCACACCACGAGGTCGCCCTTGACGATCGGAATCTCGCGGGATTGGAAGGTCGCCTCGGGGTTCATCATCAGGATCGGACCGGTGGCTGGCAACGCGCTCAGTTCGCGGTCGTGCAGCATCCATGCTGCGGGGTGCCCGGCCGACGCGTAGCGCATCACCTCGGCTTCCTCGTCGAAAATCATGACGAACAGCGACACGAACTCCTCGGGCCGTTCGTAGTCGGAAACCTGCCGGTTGAGCTCTTCGAGCGCCTGCCCCGGATCCCGGTAGCGGCGCAGGTAGGAGCGCAACAGGAATTTCGTCTGCAGTGCCGTGATCGACGCCTCGACGTCGTGGCCACTCACGTCGCCGACCACACACCCGACGCGTCCAGAGGGCAGCCGAAACACGTCGACAAGGTCGCCCGACATCACGCCGGCCACCGCCTCGTGAACGACCGCGATGTCGTAGCCCGGGGTGTCGATGAGTTCGGCCGGGGCGAGGCGCTCGGCCCACCGTTGCGGCGCCGAGTCGTTCTGGGCCAGCATTTCGAGGGCCCGCTGTTCGACCCGCACCCGCTCTTCGCTCAGACGAGCGTCGCGTTTGGAGAACTGCGCCGCCCAGAGGCTGAACAGTGCCGGAACCGAAATCGCTCCGATGAGGTACCAGGCCCGAACGTCATCGGTGAACAGCGAGGCGAGGGCGGCCCCGGCGATCACCACGTACACGACCCCGGTATGGACCTGGTGCAACACGGTGGTTTGGCTGAGGGTGCGTACCCCGGGGTCGTTGGTGGTCATGTTGCGGACCACTCGATAGCGCAGGAACGCCGAGCGAAACCACGCGGTGGCGCCGACGACGGCGAGCACGGCGATCAGGAAGAGAAACCAGTGGGCGAGCATGGGAATACCGCTTCGATACGTTCGTCGGGCAGCCGATCAATCGGTGCGCTTGCGAATCCTCATCTTGATCGGGGTCTGTCCGAGGTCGAACTCCTCTCGGAGCATGCGTTCAAGGTAGCGAACGTAATGCGGAGGAATCGCCTTGTTCGCGAACAGCGTGAAGGTGGGAGGATCGATCGCCCCCTGGGTCGCATAGAGCACCCGAACTCCGTGGGGCCCGGGTTGCGCCTGTTGAGCGCGCCGGATGACGTCGTTGACCTTTCGGGTGGGCACCCGGCGGTGGTAGGCGTCGATCGCACTTTCGAGCGCCGGGATCAATCGGTGGACTCCGCGGCCGGTGAGCGCCGAGATCCGCAGCACCGCCGAGTCGCCGAGAAAGTGCAGCTTCTGGGTCAGCTGGTAGACGACTTCGTTTCGCTGGTCCTCGTTGAGGGTCTCCCATTTGTTGAGCAGCACGACGATCGGGCTGCCGGCGGCGTCGATGCGTTCTGCCAGCCGCTGATCCTGATGGGTGATTCCCTCGGTGGCGTCGATGACCAACAGCGCGGCGTCGGCCTCGTCAACCGATTGCAGGGCGCGCACCATCGAGAAGTATTCGGTGCCATCGTCGATGCGGCTCTTGCGGCGCATGCCAGCGGTGTCGATGAACTTGATCGCACCGTGTTCGGTCTCGACGACGGTGTCGACCGAATCTCGGGTCGTGCCGGCCATGTCGTGGACCACCGAGCGGTCCTCTCCGATGAGACGGTTGAACAGGGTCGACTTGCCCACGTTCGGACGGCCGACCAACGCCACCGAAAAGAGCGCGTCTCGATCGTCGAGATCATCGTCGAGGTCGTCGAGGTCGCCTGGGTCGGGAAGTTCGGGGAAATACGTCACGACGCGGTCGAGCAGGTCTCCCGTGCCTCGGCCGTGGAGTGCACTGATCGGGAACGGATCGCCGAGGCCGAGCGACATGAGGTCCCACATTCCGGCCTCGTGCACCGTGTCGTCGACCTTGTTGGCCACGACCATCACCGGCACATCGACCTTGCGAAGCAGACGCGACACCTCGGTGTCGTCGTCGGTCACCCCGACGGTGGCATCGACGACGAGCAGGACCACGTCCGCCTCGCTCAGCGCCTTTTCCGACTGCTTGGATACCTTTTGGTCGAGTTCGGTCCCTCCAGCGAGCCAACCCCCGGTGTCGACGAGCAGGAAATCACGACCGTTCCAGTTGGCATCGACGACCTTTCGGTCTCGGGTCACGCCGGGGAGTTCCTGCACGATGGCCTCGCGCCTGCCGATGATGCGGTTCATCAGGGTTGACTTGCCGACATTGGGTCGGCCGACGATCACGACGGTGGGCAGTGTGGGGGTGGCAGTCGTGGGGGCGGCAGTCGTGTCAGCTGTGGGAGTCGTGTCGGTCATCATCGTTCGATTCGATTCGGTTCGGTTCGGGTGCCGGGAGCCGCTCACAAGTTGGCTGGCAGCAGAGTCGGCGGTTGTCTGGCAGCAGCGTCGGCGGGTGCGGCGGAAAATGGTGGAAGCGTCTCGGTTAGGTGGCTCGTTGGAGGGCCGCCCGCAAGGCCACTCCGTCGGTCGCGATGATCTCAACGTCACGGGGCAGGTCATCAGGGGTGAGACCATCGAGGAAGCGCCCACCCGACAGGCAAACGTCGGGAAGAAGATAGCGGTGACCGACGGGTTCCGCCGACAGCGCCCGTTGCAGGTCCTCACCGACCATCAGCCCCGCCACCCCGACGTTACCCCCGAAGTACTCCGCTCGAACCTCGATGAGACGAACGTCGTCGCGCCCGATCCCAGCGATCAGCGGACCTAGCACGTCCATGCCATAGCTGCCGGTGAGCACACCGATCGGAGCATCCCGGCCCGGCCTGCGGCGCCCGATCGTGACCGGCTGGGCCGAAACGGCAGAATCGACAAGATCGACAAGATCGGCAGGACCGGCAGGACCGGCAGGACCGGCAGAACCGGCAGGGGCGTGACCTGGTGTGCTCAGCCCCGATCCACATGACGAGTCGTCCGCCAAGCGCGGGGCGCGATACCCCTCGGCCGGAGCACCGTCGACCCAGTTGAAGAACCCGGGCTGCACTCCGATCGCCTCATCGGTTTCACCGAGAAACTCGAGCTCGAAGGCCCGAGCCATGCCAATCCCATCCTCATGCATCCCGAACGACGCGTAGTGCGAGGCTGGAGGAAATGGACGTTGGGCCAACAGGTAGTACTCATCCGCGGCGTACACCATGCGGTGCCCAAGGGTTTCGAGGAAGATCTCCTGCCACTGCCCCACGATGTCGACGACCCGCTGGGCCTCCTCAAGCGTGTGGAGACGCATGCGTGGTTCCTTGTTGAACTTCGACAGTCCGAGCGGAACGACGGCCACGTCGGCCGTCTCGGGGTACTGATCGAGCACACCTGCGAGGGTGTCTTCGAGCACGTCGCCGTCGTTCAGCCCTGGGCAGACCACGAGTTGCCCATGGATCTCAATACCGTGGTCGAGCAGGTGGCGCAGCCACCGAAGGCTCATGGCCCCGCGCTTGTTGCGCAGCATTTCGTTGCGCACGAGCGGGTCGGTTGCATGAATCGAAACGTAGAGCGGCGACAGATTCTCGGTGATGACCCGCTCCAGGTCGGCTTCGGTAAAGCGGGTGAGGGTCGTGAAATTTCCGTACAGGAACGACAGGCGGTAATCGTCGTCTTTGAGGTAGAGGCTTCGCCGCATGCCTTTCGGCAACTGGTAGATGAAACAGAACTCACAGTGGTTGTCGCAGGTGCGTACGCGGTCGAATACAGCCGAGTCCACCTCGATACCGAGGTGCTGGCCGTCTTCTTTTCGAATGTCGAGGTCGAACTGCAGACCTCCGCGGTCGATCGCCAGGCAGACCTCGGCGTCATCGGTGAGCACGCGGTATTCGATGACGTCGCGGATCGGCTGACCGTTGACAGCCGTCAACAGGTCGCCAACGGCAACGCCACCCGCCTCGGCCGGGCTGCCGGGCACAACAGCGACAACTCGAGCAGTCGACATCGCTGCCCAAGGGTAGTGCCTGCGGTTACGAGATGGCCTGTCGGGACGGCCTTTCTGGACGGCCTGGGTCACCGTCGGTTCATTGGCGTATCGGTGGTTGGGGTGGTTTGGTCGGGGTGAGGGAGAGTTGCCCGACTGTGGGGCGCCCGGCCCTCGTCGCTCTACCGGTTCGTCCGGTCCTGCCCGAGTTTCGGCCTGTGTTTGACCGGCGGGCGTCGTGGGGTCGGTACATGCGGGTGTTGGGGGTGGCGGCCATGCGGTCGTAGCGGCGCCGGATGGTGGCGATCGCTTCGGTCAGGTCGACGGTCCCGCCACGGACTTTCACTTTGGGCCGAATCGGTGGTTCGGGTTGGGTGTTCAACTCTTCGGGGATGGGGCCTTGGCGTTGTACCCCGTGTTGTTGTCCCCAGATGGTGATGCCGCACGGGTGGGTGTAGAGGGTCCATCCGTCGGTGGTGATGTGCATGGCCCAGCCGACGCGGTGCACCAGGCCGTGGTGGTGTCGGCACAGGCACGCCAGGTTGTTCACCGCGGTGGCACCGCCGTTGCGGTGGTGTCGGACATGGTGGGCTTCGGTGTGGTGTGCGGGAGCTTCGCAGCCGGGGAAACAACAACCCCCGTCACGTGCGGCGAGTGCGGCGCGTTGCGCGTCGGTCGCCAACCGGACGGAGTGGCCGACATCCAACGGTTGGCCCAGGCTGTCCAACAGGACGGCGCGTAGTTCTGGGTCACACATCATGCGTTCGATCACGTCCGCGGTGAGTGGATCGCCCGTAGGCGAATACGCGCGTGGTTGGCCGTGTTCGTCGGCCTGCAAGATGATGGTGACTTCGGCGGTTCCTGGCCGGTAGTTACCCGA
>JAMLGM010000005.1 GCA_023957975.1 Microthrixaceae bacterium
ACCAGGAGGTCATTGCGCTGAGGCACCACACCGAGGGCAAGAACCAGGCCGACGGAGTCGATTCGCCGTCCACCCACGTTCCGCTTCGTCACCTCATCGCACTCATCGTGCCCATCACCGTTACCATCCGGCCGTTCCTCGCCGCACACGAACCAGACGCCGAACGAGTCGACGAGATGTATCACGCATGGCTCAAAGCGGTGACGCTCACGGTCGCGCTGTGGGCCCGCCCCTACAGTGCCATGACATGGTGACCCAGCCGTGAGTATCGACCGACCCGAGGGATTGGCCCACAAGATCGTCGCTGCACTCGACCGGCTCGAGCGCGCCCAACGCGCGGCCCGACAGTCTGTCGCCACTTCGCAGCAGCTGACGCCCCTCCAGCTCGATCTCCTCGAGGTGCTTGGGCGCGGCACTCCCCCCATTCCCTCGGTCGGCGAACTCGCACGAGAGGTCGCCGTGTCGCAGCCGACCACGACCGATTCGGTGAAGTCGCTGGTGGCCAAGGGCCTCGTGCGCCGAGACCGCGACCCCGACGACGCCCGCAGGGCCATCTTGAACGTCACCCCCGACGGGGTGAAGGTGAGCGAACGCTCCGTCGAGGCGGACGCCCCGCTCATCGCCGCGGTCGAGTCACTCCCCGCTGAGGCCCAAGCCGTCCTGCTCGAAACGCTGCTGACGTTGATCGCCTCGATGGTCCACAGCGGCGCGATCGATGTCGCACGCACGTGCCTCACGTGTCGGTATCACGAAGCCACCGACGACCGGCACCGGTGCACGCTGCTCAACGTCGATCTCCCGATCCCCGAACTCCGGGTCAACTGCCCCGATCATCAAGCGGCATAGCCTGGCGCTCAGCATCTTCGTTGCCGACAACGCAACGATTCGACGCGACAAGCCTGGTCATCGTCCACGCGGATTCGGGACGCTGAAATCTGGCAGCGCAAGCGTTCAGCGTCGGAGCTCCTGGTGGTAGTAGAACGAGCGCTCCCCTGTCTCGGGGTTGCCCCCAAGGAAGCCGTGACGCTCGTAAAACCTGCGGGCCCCGAGATCGCCCTCGTCGACGTTGATCTCGACCAGTTCGACATCCATCTCGCCGACCAGCGTGAGTAGTTTCGACATGACCGCCGAACCGATGCCCTGACCACGTCGAGACGGAACCACGTACATTTCGTCCAAGAGCGCGACCTTTCCTTCGCACCACACGTTCGGTCGGAGCGTCACGAGCGCAACGGACACCGGCTCCAAGCCAGCTATGACCGCAAAGGTGGAATCGGTCGCGAGCAATGCCCTCAGCCTCGCACTGAGGAGATCAACCCCCGGCGACGGCGTCTCGAACTCGACGTTGAAATCGTGGAGTAGCCGGGCCACGTCCTCAGCATCCTCGACGAGCGCACGTCGAGGACCTGTCAAGTCACCTGACGACTCCGATGCTGCTGTGTTCACCATGTGCCGATACCTCCCACACGTTGGCCGACCCAACCGACAGTCTGAGGTATTCGCGACCGCTGCGATTCAGATTTCGTAGGTTTCATGTCCGAATCGCGTCCCGCGCTCGGCGACCCGGCAGCAGGTCCGCCCGCCATAGGCTGGCGGTCGCGACCGGGCTGCCTCGGTCGCGCTGCTCCACAGGGCTACCGGCGGCACCGCGCCGTCATCGGCGGCCCGCCCTGCAATGCCCACCGCCGCGACCGCGGCGTTCGAAATCGACGGAAGATTTCCTCATGAGCCAACTCGGCAATTTCGTCTGGGGTATCGCAGACGCCCTTCGAGGCCCCTACAAGCCGCATCAGTACGGTGACGTCATTTTGCCGATGACCATCCTGCGCCGCCTCGACGCCATCTTGTCGCCCACCCGCGACGAGGTGGCCAAGGTGGTTGCTGACAGCGCGAGTGTCGAAGTCGCCGCAGCGCGCATCAAGCAACAGTTCGGTCTGCACTTCTTCAACACGTCGCAGTGGACGCTCGCCAAGCTGCTGGGCGACCCGGACGGGTTGGCCGACAACCTCGTCAACTACATCAACGGCTTCTCCAAGAACATCGACGTGTTCGCCGAGTTCAAATTCGACGCCACCATCGCCGACCTCGCCGACAAAGACCGGCTGCTCGTCGTCGTGCAGGAGTTTGCCAAGGTCGACCTCTCACCGTCGGCGATCGACAACGCGGCGATGGGCGACCTGTTCGAAGAGCTCATCCGTAAGTTCGCCGACGCGTCGAATGAAACCGCTGGCGAGCACTTCACCCCGCGTGACGCGATCCGCTTGATGGTCGACCTGTTGTTTGCCGGCGACAGCGACGCCTTGGCCGGCGATGGTGTCGTGCGCACCGTCTATGACCCGACCGCCGGCACCGGCGGAATGTTGTCGGTCGCCGAGGACCGACTCCTGCAGATGAACCCCAAGGCCCGCCTGCGCTTGTATGGCCAGGAGATCAACCCGCAGTCGTACGCGATTGCGAAGTCGGACATGATCGTCAAGGGCCAAGACGCCGAGAACATCAAGCGTGGCGACACCCTTACCGACGACCTGTTCTCCGGCACCACGTTTGATTACTGCCTCTCCAACCCGCCCTACGGAGTCGACTGGAAGACGGCGCAGGCGAAGGTGAAACAAGAGGTCGAAGATCTCGGTGAGGCGTCGCGTTTTCACGCCGGTCTGCCTGCGGTGTCGGACGGGCAGATGCTGTTCTTGTCACACCTCGTGTCGAAAATGCGTCCGGTGAAGGATGGCGGCGCCCGGGCGGGCATCGTGTTGAACGGCTCGCCGTTGTTCAACGGTGGGGCCGAGTCGGGGCCCTCCAACATCCGCCGCTGGCTGCTCGAGTCCGACCTGGTCGACGCCATCATCGCCCTGCCGACCGACATGTTCTACAACACCGGCATCGCCACCTATATCTGGGTGCTCGACAACGCCAAGCCTCAGGAACGTGTCGGCAAGGTGCAGCTCATCGACGCGACGGGCTTCTACACGAAGATGCGCAAGAGCCTCGGTTCGAAGCGTCGCGAGGTTGCCCCCGAGCAGCGCGACGAGATCGTTGCCCTGTACGAGGCGTTCGACGAGCGCGAACACTCGAAGATCTTCCGCACCGACGAGTTCGGCTACTGGACCATCACCGTCGAACGACCGCTACTCGACGACGACGGCAACGTCGTGACCGACAAGAAGGGCAACCCCAAGCCCGACCCGAAACTGCGCGACACCGAGAACGTGCCGTTCACCTACGGCGGGAACACCGCTGGCGAGGCCGGAGCGAAGGCCACGATCACGAAGTACATGCTCGACGAGGTCCTCCCCCACGTGAGCGACGCCTGGGTGGACGAGAAGAAGACCAAGGTCGGTTACGAGATCCCGTTCACCCGGCATTTCTACAAGTACGTCTCGCCCCGTCCGCTCGCCGAGATCGACGCCGACCTTGAAGCTCAGGTCGCGAAGATCCTCGAACTCCTGCGGGAGGTGGAGGCGTGAGAGCTCCAAATGCTCTACTTCCGAACGTCCCCTCCGATTGGAGGCTCGTTCCGCTCTGGACACTCTTTCGACGCGAGGCGAGGCGGGACCGAGGATCGGAAGAGCTGCTTTCGGTCTACCGCGATTACGGCGTAATCCCGAAAGCCAGCCGGTCAGACAATTTCAACAAGCCGTCTGACGACCTCGACTCATACCTGTTCGTGGAACCCGGCGACCTTGTCGTGAACAAGATGAAGGCCTGGCAAGGCTCGATGGGGATATCTCAGTTCCGAGGAATCGTGAGTCCGGCGTACTTCGTCTATCGCCCGCTTCATCGGGAGGACGGCAGGTTTCTCTCCTACCTCCTCCGGTCCCAGCCAATGACGAAGGCATACATCGCGAACTCCAAAGGCATCCGCATCAATCAGTGGGATCTCGATCCCGGGGCGTTCTCGCGGCTGCGCGTTCCCCTTCCACCGCTTGCTGGGCAGCGGGCGATTGCGGACTACCTCGACCGCGAGACCGCCCAGATCGACACCCTCATCGCCGAGCAGCAGCGCCTCATCGAGCTCCTCGACGAACGCCGAGTCGCCGCAATTGAGGCCTCGTTCGCGTGCGGCGTTGTGAACAGCAGACTCCGCCACGCCTGCCGCGAAATTATCGATTGTCCTCACACGACGCCGGACAGAGACGAAACTGGTGTCTACGAAGCAGTCCGGACGGCATCGGTAAGGCGGGGGGCCTTTCGCCCTGGAAATGGCATTCCGGTTTCGGAGGCGGCCTGGTCGTCACGTAATTCCCTAGGAAGTCCGGAACTTGGTGATGTGCTCTTCACCCGAGAGGCCCCGGCAGGAGAGGCGTGCATGGTTCCCGGCAATCAAATCTGCCTGGGGCAACGAATGGTTCTTCTCAAAGTTGACAGCGAGAAAGCCGTCGGCGAATTCGTACTCTGGCAGATTTACAGCAAACGAGTGCAGGACCACTTCGTCAACACATCCAATGGTTCGACTGTCACCAACATCAGACTGCCTGTCCTACGGTCGCTGCCGATCTACCTCCCACCGCTCGACGAGCAGCGGCGAATCGTGGCGGAACTCGACGAAGTGACCTCCAAGATCGATACCCTCATCGCAGAGGCGGAGCGGTTCATCGAACTGGCGAAAGAGCGGCGTTCGGCGCTCATCACTGCTGCGGTGACGGGTCAGATCGACATTCCTGGGGTGGAGTAATGGGCGAGACACACCACGAGAGCGAGTTCGAGAAGCTGATCTGTGCGCATCTGCACGACAACGGGTGGGAGCACTCCAACCACGGCACCGATAAGGGCTACGACGTCGAGCGGGCGCTGTATCCACCTGACCTTTTCGCCTGGCTGGAGGAGACGCAGCCCGAGCAGTGGGCGAAGATCGTCAAGCCCGCCGACTCGCCAGCCGTGCAGGACAAGGCGAAGATCAACCTGCTCGACCGGGTCGTCAAGGTGCTCAACACGCCGTTGAACGCCGGGGGTGGAACGCTCAATCTGCTGCGCCGCGGTTTCAGCACTGGCGCTGCCAAATTCAAGATGGCGGAGTTCAAACCAGCCACCACACTCAACCCCGACGCCACGGCGCGCTACCAGGCGATGCGCCTGCGAGTGATGCAACAGGTCCGCTACTCGACCAAGCACGGAAACAGCATCGACCTGGTGTTGTTCGTCAACGGCCTGCCCGTCGCAACCATCGAACTGAAGACCGACAACACGCAGTCGATCGAACACGCCATCCAGCAGTACAAGAAGGACCGCAAGCCGGCTGGCGAACCGCTCCTCGGCTTCGCGAACCGCTGCCTCGTGCACTTCGCCGTGTCGAACACCCGGGTGGCGATGACCACCAAGCTCGACGGCGACAACACCTTCTTTCTGCCCTTCGACATGGGCGACAACGGCGCAGCCGGCAACCCGATCGTCGCCGGCAAGTCGCCAACGGCGTACCTGTGGGAACGGGTGCTGCAGCGCGACGCCTGGCTGCACATCATCGGCAAGATGATGCACCTCGAACACAGCGAGACGACCGACCCGATCACCGGCGAGGTCACCAAGAAGTCGACGCTGCTGTTCCCTCGGTTCCATCAGTGGGACCTCGTCACCAACCTGCTCGACACCGTGGCGAGCGAGGGCCCGGGGCACAACTACCTGATCCAACACTCGGCAGGGTCCGGCAAGACCAACTCGATCGCCTGGACGGCACACGGGCTCGCCACGCTGCACGACGGGCACAACAACAAGGTGTTCGACTCGGTCATCGTCGTGACCGACCGCACCGTTTTGGACGACCAGTTGCAGCGTGCGATCAAGGAGATCGAGGGCACGACGGGCACGGTGTCGACCATCAACATCGACGAGGCGCTCAAGGCGGGCAGCGGGTCGAAGTCGAAGCTGCTTGCCGCCGAACTCGCGTCGGGCAAGCTCATCGTCGTCGTCACGATGCAGACCTTCCCCTACGCGCTCGAAGCGATCGCCGCGAACCAGGGCCTCGCCGGCAAAACGTACGCCATCATCGCCGACGAGGCGCACTCGTCGCAGACCGGGCGCACGTCGCAGAAGCTCCGCAAGGCGCTCACCTCCGAAGAACTCGCGGCGCTCGAGGACGGCGGCGAGATCGACGTCGAAGCGGTCCTCGCGGCGGAGATGGCCGAGCGGGCCGAGTCGAAGAACCTGTCGTTCTTCGCCTTCACCGCCACGCCGAAGCCCAAGACGATGGAGCTGTTCGGGCGTCTCAACGACGACGGCGTGCCGCGCCCGTTCCACGTCTACACGATGCAACAGGCCATCGAGGAGGGCTTCATCCTCGACGTACTGAAGAACTACACCGACTACGACACCGCCTTTCAGATCGCCGAGAAGGCCGCAAAGTCGAGCGAGCACAAGCCCGGCGGGCACCTCACCGAGGTGAAGCTCGTCGACGAGTCCGAAGCCACCAAGCACCTGATGCGCTGGGTGTCGCTGCACCCGACGAACATCGCGCAGAAGGTGCAGATCATCGTCGAGCATTTCCGCACCAACGTTGCGCACCTGCTCGACGGGCATGCCAAGGCGATGGTGGTCACCGGTTCACGCCACCACGCGGTTCTCTACAAACAGGAGATCGACGCGTACATCGCCAAGAACAAGTACACCGACGTCGCCACGCTGGTCGCGTTCTCGGGCACCCTCACCGCCGAGCAGGTTCCCGAGGTGGCCTTTGCGCATGCCGAGCCGCCCTACTCCGAGACAAATCTCAACAAGGGACTGCGGAAGCGCTCGATCCCCCGCGCCTTTGCCAGCGACGAGTTCCAGTTGCTCATCGTGGCCAACAAGTACCAGACCGGATTCGACCAGCCGTTGCTGTGCGCCATGTACGTCGACAAGCGACTCGACGGGGTCGCCGCCGTGCAGACGCTGTCTCGCCTCAACCGCACCTACCCGGCGGGAGGCAAGGACACGACCTATGTCATCGATTTCGTCAACGACCCGGCCGACATCCTCAACGCCTTCCTGCCGTACTACCGAGATGCCCGCATGGCGGAGACCACCGACCCAGACGTGGTCCACGACCTTCGCTCCAAGCTCTCCGCCGCCGGGTTCTACACCGACGACGAGTTGAACGCGTTCGCCTCCGCGTACCTCACCGGCAAGAGCGAGGGCATCGAAGCGCCCCTCGGTTCGGCAGCCAAACGGTTCTCCGTTGAGTGGAAGGCGGCACTGGCAACGAAGGACCAAGCCCGAATCGATGAGCTCAACATCTTCCGCAAGGACGTCGGTTCCTACGTACGCCTCTATGACTTCTTGTCGCAGATCGTGAACTACGAAGATCCCGACCTCGAGAAGCTGTCGCTGTTCCTCCGCTTGCTCGCCAAACGCCTGGAACGACCGGAGGCCGCGGAAATCATCGACCTCACCTCGGTCGAACTCACACACATCAAACAAGCCCGGACCCAACAGATCGCACTCGACCTCAAGGGCGGCGACGTCATCGACCTCAAACCGTCCAAGGCCGCGGGCACCGGCCAAGCCAGAGACCCACACATGGTGTTGCTCGAAGAGGTCTTGGCGAAGGTGAACGCGCTGTTCGAGGGCGAGGACTTCACGCCGGGCGAACAGCAGTCGTGGGTCGAGGGGCTCGTCACCGTGCTCGTCGAGAACCCCACCGTTCGAACACAGGCCGAAGCCAACTCGTCATCGCAATTTGTCGAATCGCCCGACCTCTCCGACGCCGTCACCACGGCCGTGCTGACCAGCACCGACGCTCACGGTCGCATGACCGACAAGTTCTTCGCCAATGACGAGTTCAAGTCGCAGATCATCAAGCTGCTGGGACAACTCGTGCACAGTGACCTGAACCGCGCCGGGTAAGGGGAGCGACGGCGGAACCGCGCGCTTCGTGCGTTCTGTAGGTAATCGGTGTCGCCATAGCCGCCGCGATTACCTACAGAACGCCTCGATCGATGCACACCCGTGTGCACGACCGTTGACGACTGTCGCTATTGATCAGCAGTAGCCAACAGTTCGACCTCAACGCCGAGAACCCTGTACGTGTCCAATGCCCGACGGTCGAGGGTGATGAGGGTCAAACCGTGCTCCTTCGCCGCCGAACCGACGAGCGCGTCGTACACCGACCCTCCCGCGATCTCCCCCTCTGAGAGCCGGCCCACCAAGCCCTGGGCTCCAATCGGCGAGAGGAACCTGCTCTCGGGGAAATTGGCCGAGAGCAGCCGAGAGACCACCATCGGCGACCGACGCGCCGGCGGCGGCAACCTCGTGAGCACCGAGAAGGTCTCGAACACGGCGTGACCCGCCAAGCCCAACCGGCGGCCCCTCAATGCCATCGTGGTCGCGCGGTGATGGACGTGGTCCTCGACGCACAGCGCAACCGCCGCGCTGGTGTCGAGTAGCACGACCTGCTTACTCACCGTTGGTCCGAGTCGCGAAGCTCGCGCACTTCTTCGACCGTGAGCGGCTCGTCTCCAGACGGGATCACCAGCCACTCACCGCCCGATTCGAGCGAGTCCGCGAAGACCGGTTCGATTCGCAGGGCCGAGCCGTCGGTGGTGAGTTCCACCTCGCCTGGGCGCAACCCGAGACGGTCTCGCAACGGCTTGGGAATTACCAGCCGACCCGCCTTGTCAATGGTTGCTCTCATACCATAAGGCTACCAATTCCCGTTGCCCATCCCCTCGCTGTTCGCGCGATAACCCAGACCTCAACGCGGGGCCGAGCGAGACCACTCTCCGCGTTCGCCAATCTCGGCACGAACGCTGCGACACTCAACGACACCATCGGCCATGACCCTGTGATGCCCAGAACCCACCACCGACAGTGACCAAGTACAACGCGACTGGACCGATGAACGACGGTCACACACAGCCAACGAAGCCTCCCAGCCCACAGAGGCTGGGGAGCAAACTCCATGCCGAGGAGAACCCCGGGTTTGTTCGGTAGACTTGCGCCATGCCCGCGATGACCCAACCGGAACAACCGAGCGGTCTCACGGTGCTCCCACCTCAAGAAGCGCTCCGCCTGGCAAGGCCGCTGCCTGACCCCGCGGATCTCGCGATCGAAGGCGTTTCTGACGAGGAATGGGACGCCTTCGAACAGGCCCTTATTGACCGTTGACGAGCCACCAGAAGTCGGCGGTGGTGCTCGACACGATGGTTGTGTCCGCGATCCTCAACGCCACCCGGAAACCAGAACCCGCCGCCGAGTACTTGAGGCTCATCGCTCGCCGTCGCATCGTCTTGTCGTTCGCGACGATCACCGAACTTCGATACGGAGCTTTGAAAGCTAACTGGAGTGAACTTCGACGACGTTCGCTCGAACGCAGCGTCGCACACTTCTCGATCGTCCAAGCCGACGACGCGTTGATGTCGACTTGTGCCAGGCTCCGAGCATCCTGCGAAACCGATGGGCACCCGCTCGGCCAGAAACTGCACGAAGCCGACCGGTGGATCGCGGCAACCGCCATCCACCTCAACCTCGAACTCGTCTCCGACGATCGAGTGTTCACCAGCGTCAACGGGCTCACGGTCCGGTCGAGATCCCACTGACCACGTCGCAGCCCGGCACATCGCTATCCCCTGGCTCGACGAGATCAAACCAGCACCCAACGCCTCCGTCTCGCCTCGACCGCACGAACCCGAGCGATCCCTTTCGACCGCCGGTCGGCGGCGCGCTCGCGCACCCACGTGGGGCGCCAGGCACTCGATACGGGCCGCCACGTGCAACACATCCGGCCCTAGATCCGAACGCGGCGAAACCCCCGAACTTCTGGGCGTTTCGCCCACCGTTGCGAGGGTTTCGATCAGTGCACCCCCAACGGGATTTGAACCCGTGCTACCACCTTGAGAGGGTGGCGTCCTAGGCCGCTAGACGATGGGGGCCAATGCTCGAAGCGAACTCCGAGGCGATCTGTTGTGTTCGGAGACGAGGACTCGAACCCCGAATAACTGGACCAGAACCAGTTGTGTTGCCAATTACACCATCTCCGAAAGAAGGTGCTCCCGGCCGCTTCACCGAAGAGAGGTGCCCGGAAAGCGAGCAAGATACTAGCGGCGGGGGTGCAGCCGGCCAAATCGGCAACCCGCCTCACCCATTCTGTAGGTAATCGCGGTGGCTATAGCAACCGGAATTACCTACAGAACGGGCGGCGCGAGGCGCGGCGGCGCGATGCGCGGCGCGGGCGAGGGCAGGCGGGGCGAGGCGGGGCGGGCGAGGGCAGGCGGGTGAGGGTGACGCGGGGTCAGCCGATCCAGTTGACCGAACGCCGGTAGCCGATCACCCGCCCGATCGCGACCGCTCCGGTCTCACGAATCACCTGGCGGGTCGGCGACGACATGTCCACCGGCGACACGAACGCCGTCAACCCGACCTCGTGTGCAATCCCCTTGAGCCGCAGCGAGTGGTACGGGTCGCTCACCAACACCACGGTGTCGATTCCCTCACCTCGCAACACCCGACCCGACGCGGCCAACGATTCCCACGTCGAACGCCCGTCATCCACGACGATCAGGTCGTCCTCGGGCACCCCCGCCGCGATCAGGTACCGCAAGCCCGAATACGCCTCGGTGAACCGGTCCCCTTCCGCCCGACCACCCGTCACCACGATGCGAGGAACCACCTCATCGAAATACAGCTCGGCCGCATGATCGAGTCGAGCGCGAAAGACGGCGGAGGGCGTCCCGTCGTATTGCGCGGCCCCCAGCACGACGGCCGCCTCCGCGGACGCCTTCGCCTCGGTGGCCTCGTCCCAGGTCGACGCCCACAGCACGTGCGCGAAGGTCGCGCCGAGGTAGACCACGAGCGCGACCACCACCGCACCGATCGCCCATCTCGTACGACGAAACGGAAGTCGCCGCCGCGCCTTCGCCGTCACCGGCCCCGAAGCGGTCGCTGCCGCCACCGACGACCCCGTCGACCCCGACGAATCGGACGGCACGGACGAGGACTGGCTCACCGAGCCGTAGGAGGGTTGGTGCATTCTGGCCACAAGCTCCTCCTTCGATACGGTGTCCGACCCCTAGCGCAGTCCAGTCTCCTAGAGAAGTGCCCTCGCGTCACGGATTCGACTGAGGGTCTCATCACGTCCGAGTACGGCGAGCGCCTCGAACAGCGGCGGCCCGACCGTACGGCCGGTGACCGCTACCCGAATCGGGCCCTGGGCCTTACCGAGTTTCAGCCCGTTCGCCTCGGCCATTTCCAACGTCGTCGCATGCAACGCCTCGGCGCTCCACTCCCCCAGGTTCTTGTACCGCCCGAGCACCTCATCGAGCCACGCTGCGGCGTCGTCGACCCCCTTGAGCGCCTTGTCCCACGAGGCCTCGTCGATGGAAATCTCGTCGAGGAACAAGAAATCGACCTGCGGCGGCACCTCCGACAACACCCGCGCCCGAAGCTGCACCTCCGCGGCGATGCGAGCGAACACGTCCGCGTCGTATCGCTCCGCCCACGGCTGCTGCGCGAACCACGGTTCGCAACGAGCGACGAACTCGTCGACGTCGAGCGCACGGATGTACTCGCCGTTGACCGCCTCAAGCTTCTTCACGTCGAACATCGCCGGCGACGAACCGACGTCGGAGATATCGAACAACTCGATGATCTCGGAAATCGGGCGAACCTCGATGCCATCGGAGGGCCCCCAGCCCAACAGCGCCAGGTAATTGACCATCGCTTCGGGTAGGAAACCGCGGCGCTTGTAGTCCTCGACGCTCACGTCGTCGCGTCGCTTCGACAGCTTTTTGCGCTGCTCGTTGACGATGAGTGGCATGTGTGCGAACTCGGGCCGCCCCTCATAGCCCAACGCCTCGCGCAACAACAGCACCTTCGGCGTGACGTTGATGAGGTCCTCGCCGCGGATGACATGAGTGATGCCCATGTCGCCGTCATCGACCGCGTTGGCCACGAGAAACACCGGGGTGCCGTCGGTGCGGGCCAACACGAAGTCCTCGATGCTGGCGTGTTCGACGGTGATGGTGCCGCGGATCAGATCGTCCCAGCTCGTCGCCCCCTCGTCTGGGGTACGGAACCGCACGACGTGAGGCCCTTCGGCCGACACCTGACGGTCGCGGCAAAAGCCGTCGTACCCCGATGCCCCACCGCCGACCGCGGCGTTGCGCGCCGCGACCTCGTCCTGGCTGCAGTCGCAGCGGTACGCCGCGCCGGACTCGACCAACCGTGCGATCGCCGCGGCGTGCAGGCCAGCCCGACCGGACTGGAAGGTCGCCTCGCCGTCGTAGTCGATGCCGAGCCACTTGAGCACGTCGAAAATGACCTGGATGAGTTCGGGCTGGCTCCGCTCGCGGTCGGTGTCCTCGATCCGCAGCACAAACTCCGCCTCGTGCCCCTGAGCGGCGAGATGGCGGGCGTGCAACCAGTTGAACAGTGCGGCCCGAGCGCTGCCGAGATGCAGGTAACCGGTCGGAGACGGAGCGAAACGAAGGCGATAGGGAGAACTCACGGCCCAAGGCTACCGCCGACACCCACCCGGCTCCGGAGCCCGCCACGGTCGAAACCAGGTCGTCTCCCTAGACTGAACGGTGTCATGACGCGTCGTTCACGTAATTTCATCGCGTTTCTCGCCGCCGGGGTTGCCGTCACCGGGCTTGTCGTGGCCTTCACCCTCGGCGAACCGACCGATGCCACGACACCGGACACGACGGTGGCGCCGACGACCGCCCCGACCACCGCCGCCACGACAACCGTTCCGATCCACCTCGAGCCGGCGGTCACCGAGATCGCCACCGGCACCGCGCCCATCGTCGAGGTGTGGCGCGAACTCCCGACGCTGGCGGCCGACAGCCTCAACCCCGCCGCCACGGACGCGGCGATCGAACTGGCGGCACAACTCCCGCACTACTCAACCCTGCGCCCGAACGCCGAGGCCATCCCCGCCGCGGGTTCGCCGGTGGTCGGCCGGCGCGCCACCGACACCGGCTGGGAGTTCGACCACCCGACCCCGCAGCACTACGAACTCACCTTCGTCGTCACCGAGAACCACGGCGAGTGGCTCAAGGTGCTGTTGCCGGTGCGCCCGAACGGAACCCAGGGATGGGTCCACGCCAGCCAGGTCCGCACCTCGACCATCCATGCTCACGTCGCCATCAACCTCGCTGAACGACGACTCGTCGCCACCGTCGACGGGACGGTCATCGCCGACACCCCGGTCGTCATCGGCGCCGCCGACACCCCGACGCCCACTGGGCGACTCTTCCTCACCCACTACGACGAGAAGGCCGAGGGCTCGGCCTACGGTCCGTGGGTGGCGGCACTGTCGGGGTTCAGCCAGGCGCTCGACAGGTTTTCTGGGGGCGTGCCGGTCATCGCCATCCACGGGACGAACAACCCTGCCGCGGTGGGACAGGCGCGATCGAATGGCTGCATTCGCATCCCGAACGACGTGATCCGGGTGTTGCGCGACTCGCTGCCGCTCGGCACACCGGTCGACATCTGGCCCTGAGCCATTGGCGCCGTCCGCCGCCGGCCGCCGGCCGCCAGCGTCGCGGTGTTACCAGTTGGCGACGGCGCTGGTGATCTTCGCGGCGGGCTGTGCCAGCACCTCAGCCTCGACAAGGTCGGCGATGCTGCGCAACCGAACGTAGAAGTGCGGGTGGTGGCATTCCTCCAACAACGCGGCCCGCCGCTCGCCCGCGTCGCCCGAGGGTGGCGCCTGATCGAACCCGAGCGCGGTGACGGCCGCGGTCACGTCGTGAATCACCGGAGCCCGCCCGAACAACGAGGCCCGCTTGAGCGCGACGACGGCGATGGCCTCGCGGACATCGGCGAGGTGCTCGTGGTGGCCGAGTTTCAGCGACGACTCGACGGTGTCGACGAGACGATCGACATAGCCCGGGTCGGGTCCCGGAGCGCCGAGTCGGTCGCCTTCCGGCTGTCGACCGTCGAGTTCACCCGGTCGATCGGCGTGCCACGAACCCGGGCGCCACTTCGGCGACTGGTAGGACTTGCGAGCGGTCGGCGACGTGGGAACGAACTCGGGTGCAGACATAGTGCCCCCAAGATTATCGAAGCGCCGCCACGGTCACGACGTCCGGTGCAACAGGCCGAAGGTGATGGCGTCGATGAGCGCGTCCCACGACGCCTCGATGACGTTGGTGCTCACCCCGATGGTGGTCCACGTGTCGTCGCCGTTCGTCGAGTCGATCAGCACCCGGGTGACCGCATCGGTGCTCGCGGAGGTATCGAGGATCCGGACCTTGAAGTCGACCAGATGGATGTCGGAAATCGCCGGGAATCGCGCCTCCAACGCGTTGCGCAACGCCGCGTCGAGGGCGTTGACCGGGCCGTTGCCCTCCCCCACCGCAGCGATGCGTTCGTCGCCGACCCACACCTTCACCGTTGCCTCGGTCGACACCTCGACATCGTGACCCTCGGCCGCGACATCACCCTCGCGGTGATACGACGACACCCGATAGGCCTCGACCCGAAAGAACGGGTTGTCCCATCCCCCGGCCCGCCGCATCAACAGCTCGAGCGAGGCGTCGGCGGCCTCGAACACATACCCCTCGGCCTCGAGGACCTTGATCCGATCGGACACCTCGGCGGCCTGACGCGCATCGAGGTCGACGCCGAACTCCTCGGCCTTCATCGCCATCCCCGCCCGCCCGCCGAGGTCGGACACCAACACCCGCGTCCGGTTGCCAACCACCGCCGGGTCGATGTGCTCATAGGAGGCGCTTCCGACCTTCGCCAACGCCGAGGAGTGCAGGCCGCCCTTGTGCGCAAACGCCGAGGAACCCACGTAGGGATCGGCGGGATGCGGGGGCAGGTTGACGAGTTCGGCCACATGGCGGCTGACTGCGGTGAGTCGGCTGATGTTGCCCTCGGGAAGGGTCGTCACCCCCATCTTGAGCGTGAGGTTCGGGATGACGGTGATCAGGTTGGCGTTGCCGGTTCGTTCGCCGTAGCCATTGATCGTGCCCTGCACGTGAGTCGCCCCGCCGACGACCGCAGCGATCGAGTTGGCGACCGCACACCCGCTGTCGTTTTGGGTGTGGATGCCGATCTTGACGTCTTCGAAATACGAGCTGACCTCCGCCACGATGCGCTGAACCTCGTGGGGCAGCGACCCGCCGTTGGTGTCGCACAGCACGAGGGTTTCGGCACCGTTGGTGGCGGCAGCTTCGAGGACTCGCAGGGTGAATTCGGGGTTGGCCTTGTAGCCGTCGAAAAAATGCTCGGCGTCGAACAACACCCGCAACCCGGCTCCGGTCAGGAACCGCACCGAGTCGGCCACCATCGCCACACCCTCGGCGAGGTCGGTGCCGAGCGCCTCGGTCACGTGGAACGCCGACGACTTGCCCACGATGCACGCCGTCGACACGCCGGCGTTGACCAGCGCGCTCAGCGTGGGATCCGAGTCGGTCTTGCCCGCCGGCCGACGGGTCGACCCGAACGCAACGAGCGTCGCTGTCGACAGGGCCAACTCCTTGGGAGCGCGGCGGAAGAACTCCTCGTCCTTCGGGTTCGACAGCGGGTAGCCGCCCTCGATCCAATGCACGCCGAGCCAGTCGAGCTGCTCGGCGACGCGGAGTTTGTCATCGACCGACAGCGAGATCCCTTCGAATTGGGTGCCGTCGCGCAAGGTGGTGTCGAAGATCTCGACCGATTGCACCGCGTCCGGAGCGCCACCGACGTTCGGAAGCCACGAGGGGTCGCTGGCGGCGCCGGGCCCGCCGGAGCCGGAGGTCATGCGAGCTCGACCCAGTGCGCGTACTTCGGGTTTTTCCCACGCACGACATCGGCGTAGGCCTGCGCCACCACCGAGCCGATCGGGCCGGGGCACGGGATGTCACGGTCGTCGACCGAGTTCACCGTCGACACTTCGGCAGCGGTTCCACACAGGAACATTTCGTCGCAGGTGTACAGGTCCGAGCGGGTCAGGTCGCCTTCGACCACCTCGTGGCCCAGATCGTTGAGGATGGCCGACACCGTCGACTGGGTGATGCCCTCGAGCGCTCCCGCCGACAGCGGCGGGGTGACGATCCGGTCGCGGCGCGCCACAAAGATGTTCTCGCCGGTGCACTCGGCGACCAGACCCAACTTGTTGAGCATGATCGCCTCCTCATAACCGGCGTTGAGGGCCTCGACCTTTGCGAGCGAGCTGTTCACGTAGTTGCCCGTGGTCTTGGCGGCCGGGGGCATCGTGTTGTGGTCGTGGCGGGTCCACGAACTGATCTTCATCCGCACGCCCTTGGTGACCGCTTCGTCTCCGAGGTAGGCCCCCCACGGCCAACAGGCGATGGCGACATCGATCGAACATGGCAGGGTGTTGAGCCCCATCTCGCCGTACCCGTAATAGGCGATCGGGCGGATGTAACAGCCTGGGAGGCCCGAGGACCGCACCGTGTCCTTGGTCGCCTGCACGATCTCGTCGACCGTGTAGGGAATCTTCATGCCGAGAATCTTCGCCGAGCGAAACAGCCGCTCGATGTGTTCGGTCAGGCGGAAGATGCCCGGGCCGCCGTCGGTCTCATAGGCCCGAATGCCCTCGAAGACACCCATCCCGTAATGCAGGGTGTGGGTGAGCACGTGGATCTGGGCGTTCTCCCAGTCGACGAGTTCGCCGTTCATCCAGATCTTTGGTGTGGGGGTGATGGGCATGATGGTCCTTCAACGGGTCGGGTGGGTGCTCACGGGGTTGGGGTCGCGGATGGTGGTCGCGGTGTGGGGGTCGCGGATGCGCTGCTGTTACGACACTGCGGCAGCGACGGCGTCGCCGATCTCGGTCGTCGAGCCGCTGTAGCGCTCGGGCTGCTCGCACGCTGCGGCGACACGCGCCGCCGCGTCAGCCTCGCCGAGGAACTCGAGCATCATCGCCGCCGATGCGATCGCGGCGATCGGGTTGGCCTTGTTCTGTCCGGCGATGTCGGGGGCCGTGCCATGCACCGGTTCGAACAGCGACGGCCCGGTGCGGTCGGGGTTGAGGTTGGCCGAGGCCGCAAACCCCACGCCGCCAGCGACGGCTCCACCCAGATCGGTGAGGATGTCGCCGAAGAGGTTGTCGGTCACGATCACGTCGTATCGCTCGGGGCGCTCGACGAAGTGGATGCACGCCGCGTCGATGTGGTCATAGCCGGTGGCCACCTCCGGATAGTCGGCGGCGACGATGTCGAAGGTGCGCTGCCACAGGTCGCCAGCGAAGGTCAACACGTTCT
Organism: Microthrixaceae bacterium; assembly: GCA_023957975.1. NCBI lineage: Bacteria > Bacillati > Actinomycetota > Acidimicrobiia > Acidimicrobiales > Microthrixaceae > Microthrixaceae bacterium. The sequence goes on from JAMLGM010000005.1 coordinate 17,124, forward strand.
TCTTGTGGATGAGATGGCAGGTCTTGCGCTCGGTCTGCATCGCCCGGTCGAAGGCATAGCGGATGGCGCGTTCGGCCCCCTTGCGGGTGTTGACCGAACCCTGGGTCGCGATCTCGAACGGCGTGCCCTTTCGCAGGAACCCACCCTCGCCGGCATAGGTGCCCTCGGTGTTTTCCCGGATCACCTCGAAATCGGTCTTCGGGGCCAGGCGGAACGGGCGGAGGTTGATGTACATGTCGAGCTCGAACCGGGTGCGCAACAACACCCCGCGTTCGACCAGTCCGGCAGGAGCACTCACCCCGGGCGCAGGGTCGCCGACCGCTCCGAGCAGGATGGCGTCGACCTGCCGCCATTCGTCGAGCACCGAATCGGGCAGCACCGTGCCGTCGCGCAGATAGCGGGCCGCGCCCAGGTCGTAATCGATGCGCTCATAGGAGACCCCCGTCGCGTCGAGCACCTTGAGTGCCTCCGCGGTGACCTCCGGGCCGATTCCGTCGCCTCCGACCACTGCGATCCTGTGAGTTGCCATGAGGTCCTTTCCGACGACCGTTCCACCAGCCCTTCGGGCTCGCGATGTGACCGTGAAAGCCTACCCGTCGCGCCGAGGGCCGTCGTTGCCTGCGCCCGTGAGACCGTGATCGTCGGTAGGATCGCGGGCCATGACCACGTCCGAGCACCATCTCTCCCAGGCCGCCCACGATCGCCTCAAGGCGGAACTCGACGAGTTGACCACGGTCGGCCGAATCGAAATCGCCCGAAAGATCGAGGCGGCTCGAGAGATGGGCGACCTCTCCGAAAACGGCGATTACCACGCCGCCAAGGAAGAGCAGGGAAAGATGGAAGCCCGCATCGGCCATCTCAGCGCCCTGTTGGAACGCTCGACGATCATCGTCGAGGACGGCCCGCTCGACGAGGTCGTCGCGGGCTGCGTCGTCACGCTCATCTACGAGGGCGATGACGACGAGGAGCAGTACCTCATCGGTTCCATCGAGGAGCGCCGCGACGGGGTCGCGATCGTCTCCCCGTCGTCCCCGCTCGGCTCGGCGTTGCTCGGCGCCAAGCCCGGTGAACGGGTGTCCTTCGAGGCCCCGAATGGCGAGCTGACCGTCGAGATCCTGCGCCTCGACCGCTGACGAACGGTAGGAAAAACACCTATCCGCATTTTGGGGACCCCGCGTTCATAGCGTGACTACGGTCATCTCACCTGTTCACAACGAAAGGGCTTTCCCCATGCTCGCAGGCTTCAAGAAATTCATCATGCAAGGCAACGTCGTCGACCTCGCCGTCGGTGTTGCCATCGGCGCGGCGTTCGGCGCGCTGGTCACGTCGTTCACGACGTCGTTCCTCGATCCGCTGATCCGGCTCATCACCGGTGGCGGCACCACCGGTGGCACCTTCACGATCAATGATCAGGTGTTCGACTACGGGTCCTTCATCACCGCGATCATCACCTTCGTGATCACCGCCGCGGCGATCTACTTCGTCGTCGCCGTTCCGATGAACACGATCAAGGAGCGTCGCTCCAACTCGGCCGAACCCGAGGACCCGACCAACGAGGAGAAGATGATCGCCCTCCTCGAACAGATCGCCAAGAAGTAGCCCGCCCCAGCCTGTTCTCCGATAACCAGTGGTCGTGATCACGACCACTGGTTATCGGAGAACAGGCGGTGTTGTGACGCTCACGGTCCGACCGGCCACCTCGGCCAGCAGCGCGCTGCGCTCAATCGCGGCATAGCGTTCCAACGCCAGATCACTGTCGTTCGACGGGGTCAGCGACAACACCAGGTCGTGGCGTTCGACCGAGACCTCCACCGACGCAACGGCACCGGTGTGAGCGCGGTCGAGCCCGATGGCCACGCGCAGGATTGCCGACAGCCAGCGAACCACCGCCTGCTCCTCATCCGACAGCGCAGCGAACGCCTCGTGTTTGAGCGATGGCGCACTGCGACGGTGATAGCGCGCCACCTGGGCGATCAGTTCGATCTCCGGGTCCGTGAACCCCGATAGGTGCTCGGAGTTTCGAATGATGTAGTAGCTGTGCTGATGGTGTTTGGAGTGCGCGACCATCATCCCGACATTCGCCAGCAGCGAGGCCGCCTCGAGCACCTCACGCTCCTCGTGGCCGAAACCGTGCAACCCTTCGAGTTGGTCGAACATCGACAACGCAAGGCGCGACACCGCCACGGAGTGTTCGGGGTCCTCATCGCCGACCTCCATGAGGTGGGCGATGCTGCGGCGGCGGATGTCGCTGAGGTGATCGAGGGACGCATCGCTGAACCGACTCGCCAGGTCGAACAGCGCGCCCTCGCGAAGCGCGTAATCGCTAACGGTCACCGACTCGATCCCGAATTGGCCCATCACCTGTTCGAGGATGATCGCACCCCCGACGATGATGTCGGAGCGGCTCCGGTCGATTCCGGGGATCAGTGCGCGTTCCTCCGGCGTCGACGCTTCGAGTAGGGAGGCGATCACGTCCCCGAGCGCCTCGCGGGTCAAGACCGCTCCGTTCAGGCTCTGGAATTCCTGACCCGCGGCAGCGAGCGCCATCGACGTGAGACTCTCGATCGTTCCCGAGGAGGCCACAGCGATCTCGAAACCGTACCTGCGGACCTCGCGACCGAACGGGGCGATCGTCGAACGAACGAATTCACGCGCCTGCTTCACCGACTTCTTCGTGACCGTTCCGTCTGCGAAGAAGCGCTGGGTCATGCGAATCGCGCCCAGCTTGAAGCTGCGCGATGCCCGGACCTCGCCACGCAGGCCGAGCAACAATTCGGTGCTGCCACCTCCGATGTCGCACAGCAGCAACGCGCGGTCATAAACGGGCAGCGCCTGCAACACGCCGAGATGGATGAGGCGCGCCTCCTCGTGGCCGGCGACGACTTCGACGTCGATGCCCGCCTCCCGGCGCGCCCGCTTGATGAACTCGCGGCGGTTGTCGGCCTCTCGCACCGCACTGGTGGCAACCGCGGCGTAGGGGGCGCCATAGGTGTCGAGCACGACGCGGCACCGCGCCAACGCCGCGACGCCGCGTTCGATCGCCGCCGGCGTCAACTCCTTCAGATGGTCGTCGCCCGTCTCGCCGAGCCGCACCATCTCCTTGAGACGGGTGACCACCTCGAATCGGCCGTCGGACAGCGCCCTGGCGACGATCATGTGGATGGAGTTGGTGCCGATGTCGATCGCCGCCAACACCTCGGGAATCACCACCCGGCCGCTCGCTGTCGACGCAGCGAGCGACGGATGTGTCGAATCGATCACGCGATGAGCCTACGACGCACCTCACTCACGCCCCCAACCTACGCCCGACCAACCCACGCCCCCAACCCACGGCCGACCAACCAGCCCTCCCGCTCGTTCTCCGATAACCAGTGGTCGTGATCACGACCACTGGTTATCGGAGAACAGGCGTGGGAGGGGCGGTTAGCTTGGAAAGGCCATGGCGTTGCCGACCCCTGCCACCCCCCGCCGTCGATGACCGCCGCCGATCGCCTCGTCAGCATCGGCTGGAATGACGACGTCGCCGATCGAATCTCGACGTTGCCGACCCGCTCCGCGACCGACAACACACTTACGGCTGGGCGGATCGTTCGCGTCGACCGCGGCGAGGTAGACGTGGCGCTCGGGTCGCACCCCGATGATGTCGTTCGGGCAACGACGACCACCGCGGCGAAGGATTGCGTGGCCGGAGACTGGGTCGCCGTCGACCTCGAACAGGCCCGGGTTGAAGCCGTCGCTGCGCGCCTCACCGCGTTCGTGCGGCGCGCCGCGCGCGGATCGTTCGCCCCGCAGACCCTCGCCGCCAACATGGACGTGGTGTTGGTCGTACAGGCCCTCGACCCGGGGCTGAACCTTCGCCGCCTCGAGCGCGAACTGGTCCTCGCCCACCAGAGCGGAGCAACCCCGGTCGTGGTGATCACCAAGACCGACCTGGTCGATGCCGACACGGTCGCCGAAGCGCTGGACCAGGCGCGACGCACCGCCGCGAGCGTCGAGGTCGTGGCCGTGTCGAATCGCACCGGCGAAGGGTTCGATTGCCTTCATCAGATCGTTGGCCCGGGGCGAACCTTCGCGCTGCTCGGCAGTTCCGGGGTCGGCAAGTCGACGTTGGTGAACACGTTTGCCGGCGAGGAGGTCCAACTCGAGGGGGAGATCCGCGAGGGCGACGGCAAAGGCCGCCACACGACCACCGCCGCGAGGCTCATCATGTTGAGCGACGGTCGGCTCCTCCTCGACACCCCCGGCGTGCGCGCCCTCGCCCTCTGGGAGTCGTGGGACGGGCTGGCGCTCACGTTCCCCGAGATCGAGGACCTGACCTCGGAGTGCGGATTCGCCGACTGCTTCCACGACGACGAACCGAACTGCGCGGTGGTCGAGGCGGTCGAGGCGGGAACGATCGATGCCGACCGGCTGGACTCGTGGCGTCGCATGCGCGACGAGATGGCCGAACTCGACGCCCACCTCACCGAACAGCAGCGCAAACGCGATCGCCTCGCCGACCGGCGACGCTGAAACACCCCGCCCCCTCGCAAGGCGCCCCGCCACCTCGCAAGCCGTTCTGTAGGTAATCGCGGTGGCCATGGCCACCGCGATTACCTACAGAACGGCTTCGGCCGGGGAAGGCAGGGACGGGTCTCGGGCCGCGCGCCAGCCAGCGCGCTGAGTCAGCGCGCGAGTCGAGCCTCGATCGAGCGCGCTGCGGCCACGACCTCCGCTCCGTGCAAGGCTCCCGGCCGGCGCGTGATGCGATCGAGCGGGCCCGACACCGACACCGCAGCGACGACAACCCCCGAACGGTCACACACCGGGGCCGAAACCGAGGCCACACCCGGGGCACGATCCTCCACCGACTCCAGCCATCCGCTCGCTCCCGGTGATGCGCCGCCCAACAGGCGACCGGCCGAACCCACCCCCAACTCCAGCACCGCGCCGGGGGCCACGATGGTGCGCAGTTCATGCGGCGAGTCGAGCGCGCTCAGACACACCCGGTGCTCCCCCTGGCGCACGTAGAGCTGCACGGATTCGCCCGACTCGTCTCGCAGCCGAGCCAGCACCGGTTCGGCGAGACGGGCGAGGGGAAACGAGTCCGACGCTGCGACGCCCAGGCCGATCAGGCGCGCCCCGAGGTGCCAACGGCCGTCGGCGTCTCGTGCGGCGAGCCCGTGCAGTTCGAGCGCCAGCAACATGCGGTGGACGGTGGAACGCGACATCGCCGAGTCCTCGACGAGTTCGGCGAGGGTCCGCGAACGGCGCTCGAGCAGCTCGACGAGGTACATCGCCTTGTCGAGCACTCCGATTCCGCTTAGTATCTGTTCCATCAGTTGAGATTCTGATCCCACATATTGGGACCTGTCAAGACACTGACGCCCAACCACCCCACAAGGAAGTCCCCAGATGAGCCAGCCCAAGACGCTGAGTCAGAAGGTCTGGGACCGCCACGTCGTCCGCCAGGTCGACGGCGAACCCGACCTGTTGTTCATCGACCTGCACCTGGTGCACGAGGTCACGAGTCCCCAGGCCTTCGACGGTCTGCGCCTCAACCACCGAACGCCGCGCCACCCCGAACTCACCGTGGCGATCGAGGACCACAACATCCCCACCGCCAACATCGATCAGCCCATCACGGACCCGATCTCGGCCAAGCAGCTTCAGGTGCTCGGCAAGAACACCGACGAGTTCGACATCACCCACTACCCGATGGGCCACAAGTACAACGGCATCGTCCACGTCGTCGGCCCCGAACAAGGCCTCACGCTGCCCGGCATGACCGTCGTGTGCGGCGACAGCCACACCGCCACCCACGGAGCGTTCGGCGCCCTGGCGTTCGGCATCGGCACCTCCGAGGTCGAACATGTCCTCGCCACCCAGACGCTGCGTCAGCCCGAACTCGGCACCCTGGCGGTCACGGTGAACGGCGAACTTCCCGAGGGCTCGACCGCCAAGGACATCATCTTGGCCATCCTCGCCGAACTCGGCACCAGCGGCGGCATCGGCTACATCGCCGAGTACCGCGGTTCGGCCATCGAGGCACTGTCGATGGAAGGTCGCATGACCATCTGCAACATGAGCATCGAGGCGGGGGCCAAGGCCGGTCTCATCGCCCCCGACGAGGTCACCTTCGAGTACCTCAAGGGTCGCCCGCACGCACCCCAGGGTGAGCTGTGGGACCGGGCGGTCGAAGAGTGGAAGACGCTCAAGACCGACGAGGGCGCGGTGTTCGACAAGGAGATCGTGCTCGACGCGTCGAAGATCTTCCCGCACGTCTCCTGGGGCACCAACCCGGGCCAGGTCATCCAGATGACCGATGTCATCCCCTCCCCCGAGGACTTCAGCGATCCGGTCGAACGCAACGCGGCTGAGCGCGCGCTTGAGTACATGGACCTCACGCCCGGTCAGCCGATCAAAGAGGTACCGGTCGACGTCGTCTTCATCGGCTCCTGCACCAACTCGCGCATCGAAGACATGCGTGCCGCGGCCGCCGTCGCCAAGGGCCACAAGGTCAACCCGGCCGTCACCACCTACGTGGTTCCGGGCTCGCACCTCGTGAAGGCACAGGCCGAGGCCGAGGGGCTCGACAAGATCTTCATCGAGGCCGGTTTCGACTGGCGTGAACCGGGATGCTCCATGTGTCTCGCCATGAACCCCGACAAGCTCACCCCCGGCCAGCGCTCCGCCTCGACCTCGAACCGCAACTTCGAGGGTCGCCAGGGCCGCGGCGGTCGCACCCACCTCGTCTCCCCCGCCGTCGCCACCGCGACCGCGATCGCCGGCCACTTCGCCACCCCGGAGGATCTCGCATGAAGGCTGTTCAGTTGATTCAGGGTCGCGGCGTGCCGCTCGACCGCTCCGACGTCGACACCGACCAGATCATCCCGTCGGACTGGCTGAAGCAGGTCGAGCGCACCGGTTTCGAAAAGGGCCTCTTTTCGGAATGGCGCGACGAGCCCGACTTCGTGCTCAACCGCGAGCAGTTCCAGGGCGCGAACATCCTCATCGCCGGCCCGAACTTCGGAACCGGCTCGAGCCGTGAGCACGCCGTGTGGGCCATCCAGCAGTACGGGTTCGAGGCCGTGATCTCGCCTCGTTTCGGGCCGATCTTCATCAACAACTCGACCAACTGCGGTCTGTTGCCGGTGGAAGTGTCGGCAGAGGTCGGCGAACAGCTGCTGCGCGCTGTCGAGGCAGATCCGGAACTGCAGATCAGCATCGACGTCACCACCAAGACCCTCGAGGTTCCGGCGCTCGACCTCAAAGTCGAGTTCCCGCTCAGCGACAACGCTCAGCATCGCCTGGTGAACGGCCTCGACGACATCGGCATCACGCTGTCGCACGCCGACGAGATCGCGGCCTACGAGTCGACCCGGCCCGCTTGGATGCCGACCACTCGCTGACCCGGCCGGCCTGGATGCCGACCACTCGCTGACCAGCCGGCACCGACCAGCCGGCACGGACCGGACAGCACTGACCGAGGGGTCGACGGCGCTCGCGTCGTCGACCCCTCGCCGCGTGCAGCACGACAATTTCTTGATCACCGCGGAACTTTCCCCGCGGTGGCGACGTCCAACTCCCAAACGCCGTCGGACATCTGCGTCGCAGCGACATGAGGAGCCGGACATGCCCAACCTTCGCAAACGCCATATTCGCCAGAATCCTGGGTTCCGCACAGCTGCAGCGGTCGCGGCGCTGTGCAGCGTCGCCATGTTGTCCGGCGGCTGTGCGAACGACCCCATCGCCGGTAACTCGACGGCGCCGACCACCAGGTACGACTTCCCGCGACTCGGGCTGAGCGCCGCAGCGCTCACTCGGGCGCAGACCTGCGACGACGTCGTCGCCTACTTCAAGGCAGCCGCCAAAGAGATGGTGTCGGCCCAACAGGGGTACGGCTATGGGGGCGACGTTTTCGCCACGGCGGATGCGGCGGGTTCCGCGGCCGACGGCGCAGCGCCGGCGACGGTACCGGCTGCGCGGGAGTCCAACCGGACGGCGACGCCTGAGTCGTCGACCGCTGGGTCCTCAGACGACAAGGCATCATTCGACGAGACCGCGACCGGTACCAACAACCAGGAGGCCGGGGTCGACGAGGCCGACATGATCAAGACCGACGGCCGACGGGTCGTGTCGATCCGTGGCCAGGAACTCATCGTGGTCGACCTCGATGGCGGCGCCGCAGCGGTCAGTGGTCGAGTGACGTTGCCCGACGGGTTCAGCGCCGCCTCCCTGTTCCTCACCGGCGACCGGGTGATGGTGTTGGGGTCCTCTTGGCTCCAGACAGAGGACTCCCCCGCTGGCGCCTCCGGCGGCGTCCGCGACGATGCTGCCCTCGACATGGGCTGGAGCCCCGGGGCCTCGGCGGTTCAGGTTGTGGAGGTCGCGCTCGGCGGCCAACCGACGGTCGTTGCGACCCGCAGCGTCGAGGGGTGGCTCACCGACGCCCGCATGAGCGATGGGACGGTGCGGGTCATCGTCTCCAATTCCAAGCAGCCCTACTACCAGGCTCCGATGCCCGAGTACCCGTACTCCGACGACGAACGGTCGTGGGAGGCGTACACCGAAGCGTCGACCAAGGCGATGACGGAATACATCGAGACGACCACGGCAACCGACTGGCTGCCCGTCGACGACTCCGGCGATCTCGTCACCAGATGTGCCGACACCTACCTGCCCGCCGAAAACGCCGGTGACGGCACGGTCACCGTGCTGACCTTCGCCGACGGTGTCGACTCGATGGAATCGGCAGCGGTGACCGGCACCGCCGAGACGGTGTACGCCAGCACCGACGCCATCTACCTCGCCACCTCCGTCTGGAACTGGCGGACCTTTGCAGCCGACACCGATGGCGACGCCGGCGGAACCACCGACCTCCACATGTTCGCCACCTCCGGCTCGGCAAACGCCACCTATGTCGCGTCGGGCCAGATCAGCGGCCACGTCCTCAACCAGTACTCGATGAGCGAGTCCGACGACACGCTTCGGGTGGCGACCACCAAGGGATCCTGGGGGTCGGGCGAATCCGGCGTCATGACGCTGCGAGCCGAGGGCGAAGCGCTGCAGGTCGTCGGTGAGGTGTGGGGCCTCGGACCGGGCGAGACGATCCAGTCGGTTCGATTCGTCGGCGACACCGCGTATGTCGTGACCTTCGAACAGACCGACCCCTTCTACGTCGTCGACGTTGCCGACCCGGCGAACCCGAAGGTGCTCGGTGAACTGAAGGTCCCCGGGTTCAGCAACTACCTGCACCCGGTCGGCGAACATCTCGTCCTCGGTATCGGGGCCGACGCCGACGACAACGGCATGACAACGGGGGCGAAGGTGTCGCTGTACGACGTCTCCGACCCGACCAAGCCGAGCGAACTCGACACCTGGACCGCGACCGACCTCGCCTTCCAGGCTGGAAACGATCCCCACGCATTCACCTGGGACGCCGAGCGACGCCTGGCCTATGTCATCTACACCGACGCTTGCTACGCCGATTGGGAGCGCTGCACCTACAGCGATGACGGCGGCGCGGCGGTGTTCCACGTCTCCGAGGACACGATCGAGCCGCTCACCCGTCTGACCCACGACAACCGAGTGCCGGATCCGGCTCCAACGACCACCACCGAACCGACCACCACCGAACCTGCGACAACCGAGCCAGCGACCACTGTGCCCGCGTCAACTGAACCGGCCACCACCGACGCCCCCACCACCACGGCACCCGTTGCCGCACCGGGTGTTTCGGCAACGGAGGACATCGCTGTCTCCGAACCGTCGATCGGTGCCCCGGCCCCGACGCAATGGGTGTTCCCGATCACCCGGGCGTTCCCCCTCGGCGATTCGGTCGTCACGTTCTCGTGGTGGGGCATCGGGGTGTTCAGCGCCGACGACTTCCGCCTCACCGGGTTCGCAGCGTTCTAGCCCGCACCACCAGCCCAGCTCGCGTCAGCGTTCTGTAGGTAATCGCGGTGGCCATAACAACCGCGATTACCTACAGAACGGCCAACGGCGGCCAACGGCGGCCAACGGCGGCGCGTCAGCCGCGAACGCGGTTGACGCTCACGATTCCCTCGCGAGCCTCGAGATCGGCGACCACCGAATCCGCAACCGCCTCGGAGGTCGACAGCACCATGAGTGCCGCCACCCCATCGGCGTCCTCGCCGACGACCATGTCGGAGATGTTCACCCCCGAAGCCCCCACGGCGGTGCCGATGAGGCCGATCATGCCCGGCACGTCGTCGTTGCGCACGACGAGCATGTTTGCCGACGGACGAATGTCGACCGCGAACCCGTCGACCATCACGATCTTCGAAACGGCACGAAGCCCCGCAAGCGTCCCGGCGATGGAGTTCGAGCCGATCCGCACCGTGATCAGGTTCACGTAGTCCTTCGGGGTCGTCGACTGCGTGGCGTTCACGTCGATGCCCTTGTCGGCGGCCATCTGCGGAGCGTTCACATAAGACACCGGATCTTCGCTGATGGCGCCGAAGAACCCCTTGAGCACCGACAGGGTGAGGATTCTCGTGTCGTACTCGGCGATCTGTCCGTCGTAGCTGATCTCGAGCGCCCCCTTCGCACCCCCGGCGAGGCCGGCGAGCAGGCCGCCGAGCGTCTCGGCCAAGGCCTGGTACGGCCGGACCGTCTCGGACACCTCACCCGCCGAGACGTTGACCGCGAACGGCACGAATTCGCCGGACAGGGCGAGCTTGACCATGTCGGCGATCGTGTCGCCCGCCTTGTCCTGCGCTTCGACCGTGGAGGCCCCGAGGTGCGGGGTCACGATGATCTCGTCGACGTCGAACAACGGGGACTCGGTGCACGGCTCGGAATCGAACACGTCGATGGCTGCGCCGGCGATCACCTTGTTGCGCACCGCGTCGGCGAGGTCGGCCTCGTTGATGATGCCACCGCGGGCGACGTTGATGATGCGCATGTCGGGTTTGGCTTTGGCGAGCAACTCGGCGTTGATCAGGTTGATCGTCTCGGGGGTCTTCGCCAGGTGCAACGTGACGAAGTCGGATCGGGCCATCAGCTCATCCAGGCTCACCAGCTCGGTGGACATGCGCCGGGCTGCGTCCTCGCTGACGAACGGGTCATACGCGATGAGCTTCATGCCGAACGCGAGCGCACGCTGAGCCACCAACCGCCCGATCCGGCCGAGACCGATGATGCCGAGGGTCTTGTCGCCCAGTTCGACGCCGTTCCACTTCGAACGCTCCCAACGCCCCGCCTTGAGCGCCGAATGGGCCTGGGGAATGTTGCGGGCCTGGCTCAGCAACATGGCCATGGTGTGTTCCGCCGCCGACACGACGTTGGACTGCGGGGCGTTCACCACCATCACGCCGAGTTCGGTTGCCGCGGCGGTGTCGACGTTGTCGAGCCCGATGCCCGCACGCCCGACCACGACCAGGTCGCGTCCCGCCTCGAGCACTTCGCGGGTCACCTGCGTCGCCGACCGGATGATCAGCGCGTGCGCCCCCTTCACCAGTTCGAGGAGCGATTCGGGGGTCCAGTCGAGCTGGATGTCGACCGTGTGCCCGGCGTCGCGCAGACGCTGCAGACCGTTGTCGGCGATTGCTTCAGTTACGAGTACTCGTGCCACGTCCGCCGATGCTACCGGCGCGGCGCCCCGGCCCCGAACCGAGATTCACCACCGTGACGGGTGTCGCAACGTTGCGACCGACGACACGTCAGCGCCCATGGCGCGAGGCGAGCGTTCACAGGTGCTTGACCTCGACCGGGTCGACCCCCTCGGGATGTGGAAACCCGAGGGTCTGCGCGTAGAAGCTCAGCTCGGCCTCCAGGCACCGCACGATGTTGTCGGCCTGGCGAAAGCCGTGGCCTTCCCCCGCGAAGAACACGGCGCTGTGCGGCACGCCGCGGGCATCGAGCGCGGCGGCCATCACCTCGGCCTGATTCGCCGGAACCACGAGGTCCTCGGTGCCCTGGAACAAGATGACCGGAGCGGTGAGGCGTTCGATGTGATGGATGGGCGAGCGCTCGATGAACACCTCGCGCCCCTCGGGCAGGTTGGCGACCAGGCTGAAGGTGTAGCGCGATTCGAACTTGTGGTCGTCGCCCACCAACAGCTCGAGATCCGCGATTCCATACAGCGAACAACCGGCGCTGAACGCATCGTGGAACGTGAGCGCCGCCAAGGTCGTGAATCCACCGGCGGACCCGCCGCGGATGATCAACCGATCCGGATCGGCACGGCCTGCGCCGATCAGGAACTCGCCGGCGGCGATGCAATCCTCGACGTCGACGACACCCCACTCGCCGCGCAACAGGTCGCGGAACTGGCGGCCGAACCCGGTGCTGCCACGGTGATTCACATCGACCACGGCGAACCCCCGGGAGGTCCAGTACTGGGTCCGAAGGCTGAGTTCCGGGGTGGCTGATGCGGTCGGACCGCCGTGGATCATGACCACCAGCGGCGGACGGGTCCCCTCCGGTGCGACGAAATCGGGGTTCGTCGGCGGGTAGTAGATCCCGTGGGCGACACCGTGAACGGTCGGATACGTGATGGGCTGGCCGACCGAGATGTACGCCGAGGTCATCGGCGGGTCGGCGACCGGACGCATGCTTTCGATGCGCGAGGTCGCACCGTTTCTGCCGACGACGGTCGCCACGACCGACGCGGACAGCGTGAAGCTCCCGCCGACGAACACGACGGTGGTGGTCCAGGCCTGAACCTGTTGCACCGACGTGAAGGGCACCTCGAGTCGATCGACGCGGGTGCTGAGCTGGTCGTACACCGCGAGATGGTCGATGCCGTCGCTGGAATAGGCGAACACGACCCGGTCATCGGAAAGAAAGTCGTAGCGCGACAGACCGAACACCCACGGCGGCGTGCCGACCTCCCAGGGGCCTTCGGCAACCACGTGCGGTTCGCCGGTCGGCGCACCCTGCTCGTTGAAGTGGTACAGGTTCCACCAGTCGTTGCGATCCGAACAGAACCACAGGTGATTGTCGTGATCCCACCGCGGTTGCACGATCGACTCGTGGCCGTCGCCGACCACCTTGGTCGGGTTCACGAGCCGCGGGGTTCCACTCGACGTGTCCAGGCGGCCCATCCACAACTCGGTGGCGTCCCAGGGCATGTTCGGGTGCGACCATTCGACCCACACCACCCACTCGCCCAACCGGTCGACCCGCGGCGACATGACGAAATCGGCGTGCTCGCGCAACACCACCGGCTCGCCGCCCACCGCCGGCACGGCGACCAGCCGGTTGACACATTCGGTGGCTCGCGGCAGGCCCTGTTCGCCCGGATGGGCCTCCTGAACACAGACGATGAAGCGACGATCGGGGGTCATGGACGCGTCGGCGTACCGCAGACCTCGCGACCGTCGCGGCGCCGGGGTGACCGGCGTCGGCTTGGATCCGGGGACGAACCCGGGATCGCACCGGTAGATCCGTTGATCGGCGCCGTTGACGAAAAACAGCGTGTCGACGTCAACCCACCACGCACCGCCGCCGTACTCGTGCACCGAACTCGACGCCGAAAATCCGTCGGGGAGCAGGTCGAACAACTCCCCGTCGGGGGTGCGCTTCACGATCTGAATCCGGCCGCCCTCGGCCGGACGCCCCTCCGACCAGAACACGGCGTCATCGGTGATCGCCACCTCGCCGAGGCGAGCGGTGGCCGACATCACGCGCTGCGCAGTGATCGGTGAGTGCCAGGAGCCGTAGGGCGCGAGTTCAGCCATGCCGTGTCGACGATATCGCGGGCGCTTGCCGAAACCGCCTGATGCCCTCGAAACGGCCCCACGCCCCCCCGACGCGAACACGACCCCACGCGAACACGCCCCGACGTCGGCCACAGGGCCGTCGGGGCGTGTTCACGAGCTGGCGAGAAAGGTCAGGAGCTGGACGCGACGAGATCCGCGATGCGACGGATGCCCTCGATCATGTCCTCGTCGGAGAGCGCGAAGCTGAACCGGGCGTATCCCGGCGCACCGAAGGCCTCGCCCGGAACGAAGGCCACGTTGACCTCCTCCAAGATGAGGTCGGCGAGTTCGAGCGTCGTGGTGGCGACCCGACCGTTGAGCGAGATGTTGAGCAGGCCCGTGAAGTTCGGGAAGGCGTAGAAGGCCCCCTCCGGTTCGAGGCAGGTGACCCCGGGAATCTCCGAGAGCATCTTCCACATCGTCACCCGTCGGCGGTCGAAGGCCGCACGCATCTCGTCGACCGCGTCGAGGCCGCCCTCGAGCGCCGCGATCGCCGCGTACTGGGCCACGTTGCTGACGTTGGAGGTCGCGTGGCTCTGCAGGTTCGTCGCGGCCTTGATCACGTCGGTCGGCCCGACGATCCAACCGACCCGCCAGCCGGTCATCGCGTAGGTCTTGGCGACCCCGTTGACGATCAGGCAGGTGTCGCGCAGTTCCGGCACGACTCCCGGCATCGAGGTGAACTCGTTGTCGCCGTAGACCAGGTGCTGGTAGATCTCGTCGGTGATCACCCAGATGCCGTGTTCGACGGCCCAGCGGCCGATGGCCTCCACCTCGTCGCGGGGATACACCGCACCGGTCGGGTTGGAGGGCGACACGAACACCAGCGCCTTGGTCCGTTCGGTTCGCGCGGCCTCGAGTTGTTCGACCGTCGCCCGGAATCCGGTCGACTCGTCGGTGGGCAACTCGACGGTGACCCCGCCGGCCAGAGCTATCGACTCGGGATACGTCGTCCAGTACGGGGCCGGCAACAAGACCTCGTCGCCGGGGTCGAGCAGGGTTGCGAACGCGTTGTACAGGGCGTGTTTGCCGCCGTTGGTGACGATGACCTGCGACGGTTCCACCTCGACCCCGGAGTCGCGCAGCGTCGCCGCGGCGATCGCGGCCTGCAGCGCCGGCAGCCCACCGGCCGGGGTGTAGCGGTGTGCCACCGGGTTCTTCGCCGCCTCGATCGCGGCGGCGACGATGTAGTCGGGGGTTGCAAAGTCGGGTTCACCGGCACCGAAACCGATGACCGGCTCCCCCTTCGCCTTCAGCGCCTTGGCCTTCGCGTCGACCGCGAGGGTTGCGGACGGGGCGATCGCGGCGATGCGCCGGGAAATTCGTGGCTTGTGGGATGCGCTTGATTCGGTCACGTGGGCAATTCTTGGCCGCACGACGGCCCGCGTCGAATTCATTTCCCACCCACCTCAGCCATCTGTCGAACTGATTTCCACCGAGGGGCGATCATTGGGAGACTGAGGGCGATGAGCGACACGATCAACATCCCCTCCGACCTGCTCCCCGCGGACGGCCGCTTCGGTTGTGGCCCTTCCAAGATCCGCCCCGAGGCGATCGAGGCCCTGGCGGCCTCGACCGGCTATCTGGGCACGTCGCACCGCCAGGCTGCGGTGCTCTTCGAGGTCGGAGCGCTGCGCAACGCCGTCGCCGAACTGTTCTCCCTGCCCGACGGATACGAGGTCCTCATCGGAAACGGCGGGTCGACTCTGTTCTGGGACGCCGCCACCTTCGGGCTCATCCGCGAGCGCAGCCAGCACCTGGTGTTCGGAGAGTTCAGCTCGAAGTTCTTCTCCGCGTCGAAGGCGGCGCCCTTCCTCGGTGACCCGTCGAAGGTCGAATCCGAGGTCGGCACCCACCCGGTGTCGGTGGCCGAGGACGGGATCGATCTCTACGCGATGACCCACAACGAAACCTCGACCGGGGTCGCGATGCCGCTGACCCGCCCCGCCGGCATCGCCGCCGATGCGCTCGTCGCCGTCGACGCCACCTCAGGCGCGGGCGGGCTTCGCGTCGACATGAACGAGGTCGACGTCTACTACTTCGCCCCCCAAAAGTGCCTCGCCTCCGACGGCGGGCTGTGGATCGCAGCGTGTTCGCCACGCGCCATCGAACGCATCGAACAAATCCGTGCCTCCGGGCGTTGGACCCCGGCCATGTTGGACCTAGGCATTGCGCTCGACAACAGCCGCAAGGACCAGACCTACAACACGCCGGCTCTCGCCACGGTGTTCCTGGCCAACCAGCAGATCCGCTGGGTTCTCGACAACGGCGGGCTCGAGTTCGCCGCCGGGCGCTGTGACGCCTCGGCACAGACGCTGTATGGCTGGGCCGATGCCCACGAGTTGGCGACCCCCTTCGTCACCGATGCCGCCATGCGGTCCCATGTGGTCGCCACGATCGACTTCGCCGACACCGTCGACGCCAAACGCCTCGCGGCGGTTCTGCGGGCAAACGGCATCGTGGACGTCGAGCCATACCGCAAGCTCGGCCGCAACCAGTTGCGGGTGGCGATGTTCCCGGCCATCGACCCCGACGACATCGCGAAGCTCACCGGCTGTATCGATCACGTCCTCGAGCGGCTCTAGAGCCCGCGTCGAGCCGCCCCTCCAACCGCTTCCCCGCCACGACCACGTGACCGCACAGCTCGCCATCGAGTCACCGCCCGCCGGTGCCCCGCGCCTGCGGCGGCCGCGCTACCTGCCGGCGCTCGACGGTCTTCGCGGCTTTGCCGTCGCGGCGGTCGTCGCGTATCACCTCGGTTGGCTCCCCGGGGGCTTTCTCGGCGTCGACCTGTTCTTCGTGCTCAGCGGGTTTCTGATCACCCGCATCATCACCGCCGAGATCGCCAGCACGAACTCGTTGAACCTCCGCCGGTTCTGGGCGCGGCGTTTTCGCCGGCTCGCCCCATCGCTGTTCATCGTGTTGGGTTCGGTCGGCGCGTACGTCGCCATCGCCGGCCCGAACGAGCGGCCGGTGGGAATCGGTCGCCAGTTCGCCGCCGCGTTCACATGGACCTCGAACTGGGAACAACTGTTGGGCAGCGGGTACTGGACGAGCTACGGCGCGCCCTCGCCGCTTCGTCACCTGTGGTCGTTGGCCATCGAGGAGCAGTTCTACCTCGTGTTTCCGGTCATCGTGATCATGCTCTACCGCTGGGCGAGAAACCCCCGTGCGGTGGCGTTCCTGCTGGCGGTGGCGGCGACCGTCACCTCCGCGTGGGCACTGTTTCTGGTCGCGACCGACGCCCCGACCGACCGCGTGTATCTCGGCACCGACACCCGCATCGGTGCCCTGTTGATCGGTGCCGCTGCCGCGCTGTGGATCGCACGAGGTCTGCCCCGCTTCGTGCAATCACGCTGGATGGGCGCGATCGTCGTAGTCTCCTCCATCGTCTCGGTCGTGTTGTGGGCGACGTTGTCGTTCGACCGGATCAACCTTGCGAAGTGGGCGCTGTTGTTGGTGAGCGGAATCTGCTCGCTGATGCTGGTTCTCGCTTGTGCACGTCGCAACACCAACGACTGGTTCCACCGACTCATGACCCTGCGGCCGCTTCGGCGGCTCGGAATGATCTCCTATGCCCTCTACCTGGTCCACTGGCCGATCCACATCTGGCTCGGTTCCTCCGCCCCCGAAACCTCACCGACCGTGCGCGGCCTGATCGTCGTCGCGCTCAGCGTTCCGATCGCGGCGGTGTTGACCTCGCTGGTCGAACAGCCCATCCGGCTTCGCTCGTTCACCAGCATCAAGTCGTTCGCCCCGCTGGCCGCGACCGCGGCGGTGGTGATCGGCGCCGCCGGGGTGGGCGCAGTGATGACCTCCTCGTCGACGCCGACCCAGCGCCTCCTCGTGGCAGCGCCGAGCGACACCATGTCGACCCCGATGGGCAATGACGTCGACAGCGACCTGAACAGCGCGGCGAGCGCCACCACCGATGCCCAACCCACCGACCCGAACGCGGCCGTCGCAGGCGCCACGAGCGTCGCCGACCCGGCAACACCGCTCGACGAATCCGAGGCGCCGGCACCCGACTCGACACCGGCGGGCGGCCAGGCGATTGCGGCGCCGGCGAGCAACCCGTCGACCACCCCGACGCCCACTCCACGGCTGTTGATGCTCGGCGACTCGGTTGCGGCCGGCATCCAACGCGACTTCCTCGCCTCGGCCAAGACCGCGGGCATACCGGCGCTGTCCCATTCGATGATCGGCTGCGGAATCGCCGGATTCGGCGACGGACTTCGCCTGGCGAACAAGACGCCCGTCGCTCCCACCCGCAACTGCACCGCGTGGCGCAACGCCTGGCGCAGCACCATCGAAGGGTTCGCTCCGACCGACGTGATCGTCATCCGATCGACCGTCTATTTCGAGGAGGTCAACGTCGGGGGCGCTTGGCATCCGGTGTGCTCGAGCAGCTATCACGACTTCTATCGCGACCATGTCATCGCCGAGATCGACGAGATCGCGTCGCAGGGTGCCCGGGTCGCGTTGGCGAACATCGCCTACAACCGCTCCAAGATGCTGGTCATGTCCGGCGAGGATGCGGTACGCCGCAACGACGCCAACATCGACTGTTTGAACGCAGCGCTGCGCGACGCCATCGCCGCCCGGCCCGACTCCGCTCGGCTGCTCGACCTCGCCGCCTGGGTGTGTCCGAACGGCCAGTGTCCGACCGGCGACGAAGCGACCCGGATGCGGCCCGACGGGGTCCATTTCGAAAACGGTGGTGCGGTGCTGATGGCCAATTGGGTCGTCGAGGCGACGCGACGAAGCATCCCCGCCGGCTGATTCCCGCCGTGACGGTGGTCACACTGGCAGACTGTTGGCCATGTTGACCTTTCAGGAGATCACCGCGCAGCTCACCGCCCCCGGCGCTCAGTTCGAAACGACGACCGAGCTCATCGACGGCATCGAACAGACCGTTTACACCAACCGGTTCGGGTCGCTGCGCGAGGTCGCCCAGTTCTCACAACTCGCCCACGGGCCGAAGGAATTCATCGTCTACGGCGATCGACGAATCACCTTCGGCGAGTTCTTCGACCAGGCGAACGCGGTGTCGGCCGCTCTCCAATCGGCCGGAGTGGCCAAGGGCGACCGGGTAGCGGTCCTCGCGCAGAACTGCCCGGAATGGTGCCTGACGTTCTGGGGCACGGTCGACATCGGCAGCGTCCTGGTCGGCCTCAACGGTTGGTGGACCAACGACGAGATCCTCTACGGCCTCGAAGACTCCGGCGCCAAGGTGCTCGTGGCCGACCGCAAGCGATTCGAACGGATCAAAGACGATGTCGATCGTCTCGACTTCCTCGAGCGGGTCTACCTGATCGACTGCGACCCCGCCGAGGTCACCCCGGCCGGTTCCGACGGAGCAAAGCTCTACCGATTCGCAGACCTGCTGACACCGACCGCTGGGTCCGCTCCAGGCGCAACCACCATTGCCGACATCGCGATCGACGAAGCCGACTACGCGGTCATCTTCTACACCTCGGGAACGACGGGTCGCCCGAAAGGCGCCATCAGCACCCACCGCTCGATGGTCTGCAACCTGCAAAACACGGTGTTCGTCGTCACCGCATCGGCGGCGCTCCTTGCGGCGAACCATCCCGATCAGGCAGCGGCGGCGTCCTCCGGCGGAGACCAACCGGTCGCGCTGTTCACCTCGCCGCTGTTTCACGTCTCCGGTTGTCACACCTCCATGGTCGTGGGCGCCCTCGCCGGCATGCGCCTGGCGATGATCGAGGGCAAGTTCGAACCCGACAAGGCGCTCGAACTGATCGAGCGCGAGCGGGCCTCGACCTGGTCGACCGTGCCGACCATGGTGTGGCGGGTCTGCGAGTCGCCGAACCGGCACTACTTCGACACGTCGACGATCACCTCGGTGGGGTTCGGCGGTTCGCCCTCCGCCGACGAACTGCAGCGCCGCATCCGCGAGACCTTCCCCAACGTCGCCGCCACCACCAACGCCTACGGACTCACCGAGACCTCCTCGGCCGCCACCGTATTGGTGGGCGACGACGCGTTGAACCGCGCCGATACCGTCGGGCTGCCGATGCCGACGGTGACCCTCGGAATCTCCGACGGAAACGCAGGCCTCGCCGCTGCCGGGGCCACGGGCGAGGTGCTCGTCAAGAGTCCCCTGTTGATGGCCGGGTACTGGAACAAGCCCGATGCCACCGCCTCCACCATCCGCGACGGATGGCTCTACACCGGCGACGTCGGATTCATCGATGACGACGGCTACCTGCACATCACCGACCGCTCGAAGGACATGATCATCCGCGGCGGCGAGAACGTCTACTGCGTCGAGATCGAGAACTGCCTCGTCGAACACCCCAGAATTGCCGATGCCGCCATCATCGGCGTGCCCCACGACGGCCTCGGCGAGGAGGTCAAGGCCGTGATCGAGGTCGTGGGCGGTGAGACCCTCGATGCCGACGAGGTGCGTGCCTGGGTCGCCGAGCGCCTCGCTCCGTTCAAGGTTCCGACCTACGTCGAGTTCCACGACGGCAAGCTGCCCCGGAATGCGTCGGGCAAGCTGTTGAAGAACATCCTGCGAGGCAGCGGCGAGGTCTCGATGGCGGAGACGATGTGAGCGATCAACCCCCGCTGCCGGATGGCAGCTACGACGTGTTCATCGTCGACGCCATGGCGCACCCCGACGACGAACAGCGGGTCGCCGGGGTGGAAATCACTATCACCGCCGGCGAACACAAGGGCGCGTCATTCGCCCTCGCCGCGACCGGTTTAGCCGGCAGCGACATCGAACTGATCGGCCTGCCGGCCACGCTCACCGTCGTCGAGGGTGAACCGAAGCTCACCCTCGACTGACGGCGCTGTACTGCTACTTCGCCGCGGCGAAGCCCACCTCGAGGTCGGCGAGGATGTCGTCGATGGTTTCGAGGCCGACCGACAGGCGGATGAGCCCCGGGGTCACCGACGAGGCCGCTTGTTCCTCGGGGGTGAGCTGGCTGTGGGTGGTCGAGGCCGGGTGAATCGCCAACGAACGAACATCGCCGATGTTGGCGACGTGGCTGTGCAGCCTGAGCGAGTCGACGAAGCTGCGCCCGGCCTCGCGACCGCCCTCGATCTCGAACGCGAGCACCGAGCCGAAGCCGCGCCCCTCGAAGTACTTCTCGGCACGCTTGTGCCACGGTGAGGAGTCGAGCCCGCTGTAGTTCACGCTGCGGACCTGCGGGTGCCGAACGAGGAAGTCCGCCACCGTCTGGGCGTTCTCGAAATGACGCTCCATGCGGAGGCTGAGCGTCTCGACCCCCTGCAGCGTCAAGAACGCGTTGAACGGCGAGGTGGCGGGGCCCAGGTCTCGAAGCAGTTGCACGCGAGCCTTGACCGTGTACGCACCGGCGCCGAGCGCCGGGTGGAAGGCGAGGCCGTGATAGGACGGATCGGGGTCGATCATGCCGCGGTGTTTGCCGTGTGCGGTGTAGTCGAAGCTTCCGCCCTCGATGATGGCGCCACCGATCGAGGTGGCGTGGCCGCCGATGAACTTGGTGGTCGAGTGAACGACGATGTCGGCGCCCCACTTGATCGGGTTGATGCCATAGGGCGACGGCACGGTGTTGTCGACGATGAGCGGAACCCCGAGTTCATGGGCGAGCGTCGAGATGCCCTCGATGTCGAACACGTCGTTTCGAGGGTTGGCGAGCACCTCACCGAAGTACGCCCGGGTGTTCTCCTTGGTGGCGTCGCGCCATTGATCGAGGTCGTGGGGATCCTCGACGAAGGTCACCTCGATGCCGAGCTTGGGCAGGGTGTGATGCAACAGGTTGTAGGTTCCGCCGTACAGCGAAGGCGACGCCACGAGGTGCTCCCCCGCCTCCACGATGTTGAGGATGGCCAGCGTCGCAGCCGACTGCCCCGAGGCCACCGCAAGCGCGCCGGGCAGCCCGACCGCCGTGGTGAGCGCCCCTTCGAGCGAGGCGAGTCGGGCCTCGAGAACGCCCTGGGTGGGGTTCATGAGACGGGTGTAGATGTTGCCGATCTCGCTGAGCGCGAAAAGGTTGGCCGCATGATCGGAGTCACGGAACTGATAGGAGGTCGTCTGATAGATCGGCACGACCGTCGCGCCAGTGGTCGGATCCGGCTCCTGACCGGCGTGGATCTGCCGGGTCTCGAAACCCCATGACTCGCTCATTTGCACTCCTCGTTGAGTAGGTCTTCGTTGAGTAGGTCTGTCGTTGAGTAGGTCTGTCGTTGAGTAGGTCTGTCGTTGAGTAGGTCTGTCGTTGAGTAGGTCTGTCGTTGAATAGACCGCTGTGACGAGCACCCTAGGTTCCCAATTCCCGACCAAACAAGTCGGGTTTAGCTCGGGCAGGTGCCCTCACGTGAACCGTGCTCCGCGGTCATCGATCTGCAGCACCCTCGCGACCCCTGATGTCGGCAACTTCGCCACCACCCGCAAGCCGTCGCCCGGTTCGACAAAACACGCGACGGTCGGCCCAGAACCGCCGAGCCAGGCCGCGACAACCCCAGCGGCTCGCATCGCGTCCAGCGCCTCCTGTGATGGCGGCGACATGGCGAGGCGGAGGTCCTGGTGGAGACGGTCGTGCATCGCTTCGCCGATCGCATCGAGGTCGCCGGCTGCGAGCGCAGCGACGAGCACCGACGCGTGGGCGACGTTGAACACGGCGTCGACAAAGGGCACCATCTCGGGCAGCGCCGCTCGCGCCTTTCGGGTGGAGGTCACCGTCGTCGGCCACCACACCACGACGTCGAGCGCAGCGCCGAGCGGCACCCGAACCGCGGTCGTGCCCACCGCCGCGGTGAGGCCACCGAGCATCGAGGCCGCCGCGTTGTCGGGGTGTCCTTCGAGTTCGATCGCGAGCTCCAAGGCTCGAGCGCGGACCTGCGCCTCGGATTCTGCATCGCCGGTTTCCTCCACCCCGAGCAGGGCACCCGCCACGCGTGCTGCACCGGAAAAGCCGAGGCCGCGCCCTGGAGGGATCGGCGAGCGCCACCACAGCGGCCTCGAACCGCCGGCGCGCTGATACGCGACCACCAGCGGATGGCGGTCGTCTGCCTGAAGCAACGACTCACCCGGCTCGGTCGACGCGATGAACGGCAGAGTCAGCGCGAGCCCGAGGCTGTCGAAACCGGGGCCGAGGTTGGCGGACGACGCCGAGACGCTCACTCGCATGGCTCCACGCTACCGGTCTCTTCCGACATCGATTCTCGATATCTCCTGGCACACTGGCGGACGTGAGAATCGTGGAGCACGGGTGATGGCGTGAAGGTCGAAACCCCCTTGGGAACCTGGGTGGTTCGTCGTCGGTGGGTGCCGCGACAGCTCGGAAACGACAGCTACTGGTCCCGCTTTCGGAGCCGGAACTCCAAGGCGCGGCGCCGAATGAGCGAGGGCGCGGACCTACTCGATGCCGGCGACGGGTGCCTTCCCGACCTCGGCGAGGGGATCGCCATCGCGCTCCTCGTGATCGCCGCGGCGTTGTTGTTCATCTTCCTCGGGATCCCGCTGCTGATTGCGCTCGGCGAACTCGCCTTGCTGCTCGTCCTGTTCGTGATCGGCGTCGTCACCAAGGTCGTGTTTCGACGCCCCTGGACCGTCGAGGCGATCGATCACACGGGTGAACGTCACGCCTGGCGGGTGGTGGGCTGGCGGGCGAGCGGCGAGGTGCGCAACCTCGTCGCCGAGCGGGTCACTACGACCGGGGCCGTCCCGACGATCGCTGAGGTGTCGATGATGGCCGGGGTCGTCGCCGAGTGAAGGCGGACGTCTCGCGACTCAGCCCAAGCACCACTCGATGGGATCTCGTCCGGCCTCGGCGAGTGCCTCGTTCGCTCGACTGAACGGTCGGCTCCCGATGAACCCGTTATGGGCCGAGAGCGGAGACGGATGGGCCGATTCGATGACGACGTGTCGCGACGTATCGATCAGCGGCTTCTTTTTGCGCGCATAGGCGCCCCACAAGATGAACACCACCCGCTCTGGTTTGTCCGACACCGCTGAGATCACGCGGTCGGTGAAGCGTTCCCACCCCTTGTTCGCGTGCGAGCCGGCCTTGTGCGCCCGCACCGTCAACACCGCGTTCAACAACAGCACCCCCTGGCGAGCCCACGGCTCGAGGTTGCCGTGGGATGGAATCGGGCAGCCCAGGTCGCTGTGGAGCTCCTTGTAGATGTTCACCAACGACGGCGGTGGCTTCACGCCGTCGGTCACCGAGAAGCACAGCCCGTGCGCCTGCCCCGGACCGTGGTACGGGTCCTGGCCGAGGATCAGCACCTTCGTTTGCGCGTACGGCGTGAGTCGCAGCGCCGCGAACTCCTGTTCCTGTGGCGGATAGACGACGGTTTGCGAGCGCTCAGCGGCCACGAAAGCTCGAAGTTCCTTCCAGTACCCCTCGTCGAACTCGCCGCGCAGCACCGGATTCCAGTCGGTCATCACGGTGCCCATTCTGCTTCGACCCGCCACGACGAGCGACACCAGCCGATACCGTGGCAACGATGCCCGGATCCGCTCCGACGACGCTCAACGAGATGATCCCCCACCGGCCGCCACCGGCGCTGGCGGGCTACTTCGACTCGATCATCGGGTATCGCATGTCCGGGTTCCCCGCCGGGGTCCACCTCGGCATGCCGTCTCGTTCCCTCACCGTCATCATCAGCTACGACGATCCACTCCGGTTGCGGATGCATCCCGACACGGACCATGAAGGCTCGACCCATCTGGCGATGGCGAGCGGCATCCATCCGATCGCCGTCGAAATCGATCACACCGGGAACCAGCACGGCATCCAACTGAACTTCACACCCCAAGGCGCCCGGGCGTTGTTCGCCATGCCCTCGAAGGAACTCGCCGGCCTTGCGGTCGACCTCGACGACCTGTGGCCGGGGTCGCTGGGGCGCGACATCTACGACCGAACCGCCGATGTTGCGGGTTGGCCGCAGAGATTCGCCGCGCTCGACGCGGTGCTCCTCGAGGTGCTGCATCGCCACGAGGACCGCCGTCACGCTGTCCACGCCGCGGCGAGCGACACGTGGGACATCTTGTGTGCCACCGACGGTCGCGCTTCGATCTCCGCGATCGCGAGCGAACTCGGCTGGAGTCGACGGCTCATCACCGCACGCTTCACCGAGGAATACGGCCTCACCCCCAAGGCCATCGCCGGAGTCTTGCGCTTTCACCGCTCCGTGGAATGGCTACGTGCCCACCCGACCGGCTCCCTCGCCTATGCAGCCGCGGCGTGTGGGTTTTCCGATCATGCCCACATGACCAGGCAATGGCGCCAAATCTGTCGCACCACGCCGACGGGATGGCTGCGCGACGAGGTTTTCCCAAACGTTCAAGACACCGCCGCCGACGACATGAGACGCTGACCACATGACCGAACCACGCGACCCGAAAAGCGAAACCCACCCGAACAACGCAGCCCCGCCGACGGTGTGGGGCAGCCAGAACTACACCGACGCGAACGCCGCGATCGAGTTCCTCACCAACGTCTTCGGCTTCGAGGCGACGCTCGTCGTCGAGGATCCCGATGACCCTCAGATCATCCACCACGCAGAGCTCTGGTGGCCCGAAGGCGGAGGATTCATGCTCGGCACCAGCCAACGCGAGGGATCGGAGTTCTCGACGCTGCCCGGCCGTGTGGGCATGTACGTCGTCACCGCAGATCCGTTCCCCATCTACGACCGATGCGTCGCCGCCGGAGCCCGAATCGAACGCGAGATGGAGTCGACTCCCTACTGTGCGGCGCAGTTCACCGTGGCCGATCCCGAAGGCAACATGTGGTGCTTTGGAACCTACCGAGGCCTCAGCGAACCGGGCGACGCAGGTGCCCGCGTCACCTTCGAGGAATGAATCGATGCTGAATCAAAGCTGACGGTTCGCGACGGTTTCGACGAGCGGCCTACAGTCGCTCCGTGACCTACCAACCGTCGCCTTCCATCGCTGTGTCCCGACACGGCGCGACTGCCCCGACGCTCGTCGAGGTCGACCTTCGCCGCTGGGACGGGACCGAGACGCAACGGCGCGAACTCGCCGAGGAAGTCCGCGAGATCTGCCACCACGTCGGGTTCTTCGAACTCGTCGGTCACGGCGTTCCCGATGAGTTCCGTCGACGACATTTCGACTTCGTCGAACGGTTCTTCGCGTTACCCCTCGAGCACCGAAGCGCGATCGACAAGGCCAGGTCCCCTCAGTTTCGGGGATGGGAGCGCGTCGGTGCGGAACTCACCGACAACCGGGTCGACTACCGCGAACAGCTCGACCTCGCGGTGGAATACGAGGCCTACCCCGTCGGCGTCGAACCGGCCTACCTGCGCATCGACGGACCCAACCAGTGGCCCGACGAGGCGGTGATTCCGGGATTTCGCCTCGCGACGACGCGTTCGTCGTGAACCTCGGCGAGATCCTCCAGCGAATGACCGGAAACTACTTCGTCGCCACCAACCACCGGGTCATCGCGTCGCAGGCTCGAACCTCCTCGGCCTACTTCCACGGTGCCGATCTGCGCACGGCGCTCGTGCCGCTTTCGATGCCGCAGCGATACCTCGACGCCGTCGCGGCCTCACCGCGTCACGCCGAGGCCGGGTTCATGGCCAAACGCGACGAACTGCTCGCCGGCCAGGCGGGAACGAACTCGGCCTCCGCGGACACCTTCGGCCAGCAACTCATGAACTACTACCTGCGCAGCTACCCCGACATCGTCGCCGTACATCACCCCGACTGGAGCTGAATCGACGACGCCGTCGGGGCGCCGCACCGTAGGGTGGCCCCATGTGTGAAGCATGCGGCCCCCTCGGAGTCATCGCTCGAACCCGCACGGTTGCTCGCCCGACAGGTCCCATGCGCCCGGCCCGCCTCGCCCGGATGGCCACCGCGCACCACCGGGTCACCCCCGGTTCCGCCCGCCCGATCGAACGACTCCTTCTCGGCGCCACCGTGCACACCCTCGATCCGGCCTCGACGATCGCCGAGGCCATCGCCATCCGCGACGGAAGGATCGCGGCCGTCGGCTCGGCAGGGGAACTGCGCCACCTCGCCGATTCCAGCACCGAGGTGCTCGATCTCGACGGCCGCACCGTGGTCCCGGGCCTCATCGATGCCCACATGCATTCGGCCATGGTCGTGCTCGACGACTTCGTCGACGTCGGCCCCATCGCCACCCCGACCGCGGACCTGGTGTTTCAGGCACTCGCCGCTGCGGCCACCACTGGCGAAGGGTGGGTGCTGGCCAAGGCGTTCGACCCGACCATCACCGTCGGCCATCCCCAACTCGACCGCGACGTGCTCGATCGCCTGGTGCCCGACCGCCCCGCGTTCGTCCTCGAATCCAACGCCCACATCGGCTACGTGAACTCGGTCGCGCTGCGAATCGCCGGGGTCGACGACACGACCCCCGACCCGCCGGCCGCACGGTTCGTTCGCGACGCGACCGGACGTCTCACCGGCCGGGTGGAGGAATCCGCGGCGATCGCAGCATTCATCCTCCACGCGCCCTTTCCCGACGCCACCGAGATGCGCGCCCGGATCCGCCGGTTACTCGACCACGCGGCGAGTGTCGGGGCAACCATGTTGCACGACTGTGGCATCGGGATCGGAGGCCCGGCGGACCTCGACCTGCTGGCATCCGCGATCGACGAGAACTCCCCCGTTCGGTATCGGGGAATGTTGACCACCGACCACCTCGACGCCTGGGAACGTACGGGAATCGTGCCCGGATGGGGCACCGACGACTTCCGAGTCACCGGCATGAAGGCGTGGAGCGACGGATCGAATCAGGCCGGCACCGGCTACCAGCGCGAGCCCTACCTGAATTCGACCTCGCGAGGCGAGCTGAACTTCACCGTCGAACAACTCGCGGCCACCATCGATCGCTGTCACCGCGGCGGCTGGCAGATCGGGGTGCACGCCAACGGCGACGCCGCGATCGACACCACGATCGACGCGTATGAGGCCGCGCTCGAAGCGACGCCGCGCGAGGATCACCGCCATCGCATCGAGCACTGCAGCGTCTTGCACCCCGAACAGATCGAACGCATGGCGAGGCTCGGGCTGTCCCCGTCGTTTCTCATCGGACACATCCGCTGGTGGGGCGAGGCGTTTCGAGACCGGCTGCTCGGCCCCGAGCGATCGATGCACTACGACCCGTGTGCCTCAGCGCTCGCTGCGGGCCTGCGCATTTCGCTGCACTCCGACTACAACGTGACCCCGCTCGAGCCGCTGCGTTACGTGGAAGATGCCGTCAACCGGATCATGGCGGCCAACGGCGAGGTGCTCAACGATGCCGAACGCATCAGCGTCGAGGCCGGGCTGCGGGCGGTCACCAGCGACGCCGCCTGGCAGCTTCGCGAGGATCACCGCGCCGGCACGATGGAGGTGGGCAAATCGGCCGACCTGTGTGTCCTCGACGACGATCCGTTCCGAGTGGACGCCACGCGCATTTCACGCATCGCCGTCAGCGCCACCTACCGCGACGGGGTGTTGCGCCACGGCGCGTGACGCGCCCCCGGACGCGAATCATCCGGCTGGAGGCGACGCCAAGCGCCAACTCCAGCCGGATGAACAGCGACGATCTTCGAGCGTCAGGCTTCGAGCGTCAGGACTGACCGCCAGCGGCGTCCTTCACCGACTGCTTGCCCTGGGAGATCCACGGCATCAGCGCACGAAGCTCCTTGCCGACCTTTTCGATCTGATGGGTCTTGCCCTCTTCCTCGAGGCGGTGGAAGTTCGCCCGACCCGAACGCGACTCCTTGATCCACTCGTCGGCGAAGCGGCCGTCCTGGATCTCGGCCAACACGTTGCGCATCTCGTCTTTCACCGCCGGGGTGATGATGCGCGGGCCGCGGGTCAGGTCGCCGTACTCGGCGGTGTCGGAGATCGAGTAGCGCATGCCTTCGATGCCCTCTTCGTAGATGAGATCCACGATGAGCTTCACCTCGTGCAGGCATTCGAAATACGCCGCCTCGGGCTGATACCCGGCCTCGACGAGGGTCTCGAACCCGGCCTTGATGAGCGAGGTCAGACCACCGCACAACACGACCTGCTCGCCGAAGAGATCGGTTTCGGTCTCCTCGGGGAAGGTGGTTTCGAGCACACCGGCGCGGGTGCCGCCGTTGGCGTCGGCATAGGCCATGGCGAGCGCACGGGCGTTGCCGGTCGCGTCCTGGTGAACGGCGATGAGCGACGGCACGCCGCCACCCTCGGTGTAGGTGCGTCGAACGAGATGGCCGGGGCCCTTCGGGGCGACGAGCGCGACGTCGACGTCGGTCGGCGGCACGATCTGTTCGTAACGGATGTTGAAGCCGTGGGCGAAAAAGAGCGCATCGCCGGCGTTCAGGTTCGGGGCGATGAACTCGTCGTAGATGTCCTTTTGCTCGGTGTCGGGCAACAGGATCATGATCAGGTCGGCCCACGCCGACGCCTCGGCGAGCCCCATCACGGTGAGACCGGCGGCCTCGGCCTTGGCCTTCGACGATGACCCGTCACGAAGGCCGACCACGACCTCCACGCCGGAGTCCTTGAGGTTGAGCGCGTGAGCGTGGCCCTGGGAGCCGTAGCCGAGGATGGCGACCTTGCGACCCAGGATGAGGGAACGGTCGGCGTCCTTCTCGTAGAAAACGTTGGCCATGGAGGGTGGTACCTTTCGGGTGTTCGAGCGTGCCGAAACTACTGGCACGAGCGGGGGTTCGGAAATACGACGATGCAGATTTCGACGTCGGGACGCCGATGACGGGTGCCGGTCAGAGCCGGCTGCGATCGAGTCGCGGAAGGGCGATGCGGCCGGTGCGCTGGACCACGACGATCCCGTAGGGACGCAACAGGTCTTCGAGATCGTCGAGGCGAGACGGGACCTCGGCGGCCGAAATGGTGACGTCGGAATGGCCGACGTCGATGATCCGGGCCCCGAAAATGTTCGCCAACTCGACGATCTGCGAGCGGGTCGCCGAATCCGCGCTCACCGTCAACACCATCAACTCCTGTTCGACGGCGTCATTCGGGTCGAGTTCGGAGATCTTGATGACGTTGATCAACTTGTTGAGCTGCTTGACGATCTGCTCGAGCGGGGCGCTGTCGGCATCCGCCACGATGGCGATGCGGCTGTAGGCCGGATCGTCGGTCGGGGCGACCGCGAGGGAGTAGATGTTGTACCCGCGGCGGGCGAACAGGCTCGCCACCCGGGCCAACACCCCCGCCTTGTTCTCGACGAGCACCGACAACATGTGGTGCTTGGGTGCGTTTGGTGCGCTCACTGGACGACGTCCTCCTCGCCGGGACCGACGACGATCTGGCTGTTGGTGCTGCCCGGAGGCACCATCGGAAAAACCTTCTCCGAGGCGTCGGTGCGGAACTCCAACACGACCGGACGGTCATTGATGGAGTTCGCCTTCTCGATCGCCGGAGCGACCTCCTCGGGCGACTCGACGCGCATGGCGACACAACCCATCGCCTCGGCCCACTTCACGTAGTCGGGCAGGTCCGGCGACAGGTAGACCTCGGAGTAGCGCTCTTCGTAGAACATCTCCTGCCACTGGCGAACCATGCCGAGATATGCGTTGTTGAGGATGGCGATCTTGACCGGAATCCGTTCGGTCGCGGCCGTCACCATCTCCTGGGCGGTCATCTGGAAACAGCCGTCGCCATCGATGGCCCACACGGTGCGATCCGGCATGCCGACCTTCGCGCCGATGGCGGCAGGAACCGAAAAGCCCATCGTGCCGAGTCCGCCCGAGTTGATCCAGGTGTACGGGTACTGGAAATTCCAGTACTGGGCAGTCCACATCTGGTGCTGGCCGACCCCCGACGCGACGATCGTGTCGCGCGGCGACAGGTCGCGGATCTGTTCGAGGACGAACTGCGGCTTGAGCAATCCCCCCGGAGCGGACTGCTCGTAGGTGAGCGGGTATTTCTCCTGCCAGCCCGACAGCGTCGAACGCCATGGGGTGCGATCGGTCTGGTTGTCGGGAGCGCCCTGGTTACGAAGCACCCGGATGAGCTCTTCGGCGACGAGGCGGGCGTCGCCCACGATCGGAACGTCCGGCCGCCGGACCTTGCCCAACTCGGCCGGGTCGATATCGATGTGGATGATCTTCGCATCGGGCGCGAAGCCGTCGAGTTTGCCGGTGACCCGATCGTCGAATCGGCTGCCGAGCGCGATCAACAGGTCGGACTCCTGCATGGCGGTGACCGCGGTGTAGTTGCCGTGCATCCCGGGCATCCCGAGGTTCAACTCGTGATCGTCGGGCAGCGCACCGCGCGCCATCAACGTCGTCACGA
This sequence comes from Microthrixaceae bacterium, assembly GCA_023957975.1. Classification (NCBI taxonomy): domain Bacteria; kingdom Bacillati; phylum Actinomycetota; class Acidimicrobiia; order Acidimicrobiales; family Microthrixaceae; species Microthrixaceae bacterium. Next base: position 48,075 of record JAMLGM010000005.1, read on the forward strand.
CCGGAATGTCGGCCAGTTCGGCCAACTCCCGCAGGGCCTCGGCACCGCGGGCTTTCAACACTCCGCCGCCCACATAGAGCACCGGACGGTGGGCAGCGGTGATGAGCTCGGCGGCCTCCTTGATCTTGCGGGGGTGACCCTTGGTCGTCGGCTTGTAACCGGGCAGCGACGCGGCCACCTCCTCGTCGGTCGGCCAATGCCACTCCATCATCGAGTTCGGATGCGTCGGATCGATGATGTCTTTGGGAATGTCGAGCAGGACCGGGCCCGGACGGCCGGTGGTCGCCAGGTGAAACGCCTGGCGCACCGCGAGCGGGATGTCTTGGGCGCTGGTGACCAGTTCATTGTGCTTGGTGACCGATCGGGTGATTCCGATCGTGTCGCACTCCTGGAACGCGTCGGTGCCGATGGCCGCGACGGAGACCTGACCGGTGATGACCACCATCGGGACCGAATCCATGAACGCGTCGCACAGCGGCGTCACGATGTTGGTGGCCGCCGGCCCCGAGGTCACCATCGCCACACCGGGACGTCCAGTGGCGTGGGCATAGCCCTCGGCCATATGCCCGGCGCCCTGCTCGTGTCGGACGAGCACGTGGCGAATGGGGCTGTCGATGATCGGGTCGTACACGGGAAGGATGCATCCCCCGGGCAATCCGAAGATCACCTCGACGCCCTCGAGCTCGAGCGCCTTGATCAGCGCCTCCGCCCCGGTCATTCGGGTCGGTTGTTCTCCCTGTTGTTCACCCATGGATCTTCTCTCTGACAGTTGATGTCGGATCGTGACAAGTTTGGTCGTTCGCCGGCCTCGGCGTCAGTTCCTGCGCTGCCTCCCACTCGTCGTTGCGACCCGCTTCGGGTCGATCTCCCACATCGGCGGGAGCCGGTCGGACCGATCTCGGATCGCCCATCCGAAAAAGACGAAAGGCCCCCGGAGGGACCTTGGACGCGCACGCAGGAATATCGGCTGCGGCGCTAGCGCACTACTACGAGGCTGGAGGAAACGATCAGGTGCGTCACGGCCACAACGATATCAGCAACACGCGGCCGTGGGCGCCGTTTCGGGTTGAGAGCCGGGGCGGCACGGTCGCGACCGGTAGCCTGCATGCCATGCCGCGGTCCCCGATCGACACTCAGCGCTGCGCCGATCGGCGATGACGCCGCCGCGTGAGGGCGGCCCCGACGGTCATACCCCGCAGGATCATCGCCACGTGTGGCCGACGGTGCGTGGCTTCGCCGCCACCCGCCTCCTCGGCAACCTGTTCGTACGGGCGCCGTACGTGTTCATCACCGAGATCTCCCGGGGCCTCGGTGTCAGCGTCGAAACCATGACCGTCGTGCTGGGCGTGCGCGAGCTCGGCGGGCTGGGGTCGCCGGTCGCCGGTCGACTCGTGGACAACGGCCACGGTGCTGCGGTCATCGCCGCGGGTGGAGTTCTGGTCGGGATCTCCTGTCTGTTGGCCGCCACCCCGTGGTTTCCCGTGTTCGTCGTCGTCATGGTGCTGGGGGCGTTCGCGAAGAACTCGATCGACCTGGCCCAGAACGCGTGGGTCGGCCACGAGGTTCCCGTCACCAAACGAGCGCGGGTCATCGGTTTCATCGAAACGACCTGGGCGGGGTCGTTCCTCCTCGGCGTTCCGATCATCGGCTTCGCCACCGACCGTTTCGGCTGGAGGTCCGGGTTTCTGATCACCGGACCGATCCTGGCGTTGTTGGCGGTCGGTTCCGGGGCGAGCCTTCGGCGCTCGCAGCAGGGTGCCGCCGAGGACGAGCCCGTCGGAGCACCGGCCGCACGCCCAACGGGCTCCGCCGCGACCTCGACCGGCTCCGCCGCCACCCACCACGCCCTCGAGGCGATCGCCAACCCGGCACGCCTTCGCCGAGCCATCTGGGCGTTTTTCTGCCTGCAGCCGTTTTCGCAGATGCTCGTGTTCGCCGTGAACGGCGACTGGTTCGCAGGGCATCTCGCCATGTCGAACACCCAACTCTCCTTTGCCACCGCGGCCCTCGGGGTGGCCGAGCTCGTGGGCGTGGCGTGGGTGATCGCATACGCGGACCGCCTCGGACCGGTCCGCGTCGGCGGGGTCGCGATCGGTTTGGCGGCGATTCCGTCGTTGATCCTGATCGCCATGTCGAACAGTGCGGTCGGCAACTCGGCGGTGTTCGGGGTGGCCATGTTGTTGCTGATGGACCTGGCCATGGAGGCGTCCTTCGTCGCCACCCTGCCGATCGTGACCGAGCTCGATGTCGACAACCGCGGGCGCTCGGTCGCCCAGGCGTTCGTCGTGATGCTGGTGTCCCGAGCAGTCGCATCGGCGGCCGGAGGGGCCATCTACACGCGCCTGGGGTTCAACGCGACGCTGCTCACCTCCGCCACGTTGTGCGTTGCGGGTTGTGCCGCACTGACCTGGGCTCGGCGAGGCCCGAGGCTCGAGGCGACATGAGTGGGCACCGCGGTGGCGTGGGGGTGTTCCCCGGCACGTTCAACCCGCCCACGGTCGCGCATCTCGCGGTGGCCGAGGAGGCTCGAACCACGCTCGAACTCGAACGGGTCGACCTTGTGGTCAGCCGCATCCCCATCGGCAAGGAACACCTCAGCATCCCGAGCCTCGATCAACGTGTCGAGGTGCTCGAACGACTGGCGGGCCGCGTCGGATGGATGCGCATCGTCGTCAGCGAGCAACGCCTCATCGTCGACATCGCTGCCGGCTATGACGTCGTCATCATGGGGGCCGACAAGTGGGGGCAGGTGAACGATCCGGTGTATTACGGCGGCGACAGCGCACGCCGCGACGACGCCGTCGCCCGGCTTCCGCGCCTGGCCCTGTTCGATCGCGCCGATGTGGCCTTCAACGCCGGTGTGCGCCACATCACCGAACCCGACGCCGTCACCCTTCGGCTCGAGGCTCGCTACCTCGACGTGTCATCGAGCGCCGCTCGCGCCGGAGCTTCGCACCTGATGGTTCCCGAGGCCCTCGAGTCGGGGCTCTGGAGCTGAACGCCGGCCGCTCGTAGAGGCGGCCGCTCGACGCTCGGCCGCGGGTTCAGCAACTGCCTCCGACCGCAGCGAGATCCCCGCACACGGTTGCCCTGGTCACCTTCCACGCCCCGTCGATGAGCTTCGCCCCACCGTTGCGGCCCGGCACCGGATCGGCTCCGGGCACCACGATCGTGTAGATCACCGTGGCGGAGTTCGCCGTCGGGAATTTCACGTCGTTGACGCTTACGACGACCTGTTTCACCAGTTCGCCGTTCGGCCCCGCCTCAATCGCTTGAAGCGCCAGGTCGACCCCGGAAGGATCATCGACGCTCAACAGGCGCTCGCTCAGCGGCTGCGACGCGTCGTAGACGGTCGTGAACGCTCGCACCACTGCCAGGCGATCGTCATCGCTGGGCGCCGAGTCCCCCGACCCAGCCTGCGCCGTACCAGCCGATGCCGAACCCGCCTGTTCCGAATCGGCACCGACGCCGAGGCCGAGGCCTTCGTCGGTGGCGACTCGCGGTTCGCCCACCGGCACCGTCGTGGTGGCCGACGACAGCCGGGCCACCTCGGCCTCCATCTCGTTGAGGCGAACGTGTGCGGTGAATCCGAACAACAACGCTCCGAGCGCGAGAACAACCGCCGCCGCTGCCCACGCCCCCGACGCCGCGCCTCGTTCGCGGGTCCCGTCGTTGCGCATCCGTGACCTCCTGGCGAACCGTTTCACCGACGGCGTCATGGTAGCCACCTGCGATCCCCGACGCTTAGCGCCGAGCACCCGCACTCTGCGCGAATTTCCGCATCGTAGGCTCGCCTCGTGCCAACGACCGCGTCTGCCTCGATCGACCGACAGATCGGCGCGATCGCCATTCCCGCCGCGCTAGCGCTGGCCACCGAGCCGCTCGCCGAGCTGTGCGACACCGCGATCGTCGGCTCCCTCGGCACCACGGCGCTGGGCGGCGTGGCGATCGCGGTGCGAGTGGTGTCGTTCGCATCGACGGTGTTCATCTTCTTGATGTTCGCCACCACCACGGCCGTCGCCCGACACCTCGGTGCCGGCGATACCCGCCGCGCGGCGCACGAGGCCGTCACCGCGATGTGGATCGCCCTTGCCATCGGCGCGACGGCAACCGTCACACTCCTGATCGGCGGCCCGACGTTCATCTCATGGCTCGGAGGATCCGGCGAGGTGGCGCGAGACGCTGGTCGCTACCTCGAGATCGTGGCGCTCTCGGCACCCGGGTCCACCCTCACGATGGCCGGCATCGGAGCGCGCCGGGGTCACCTCGATACGCGGATCCCTCTGCTCATAAGTGCGGTCGCCGCGGCCACCAACCTCGTCGCCGACCTGATCCTGGTGATCGGCCTCGGGTTCGGGATCGCTACCGCGGCGTGGACGACCACCGCGACCGCACTCGCATCGGGGATCACCTACGTGGTGCTCGTGGTCCGCGATGCCCGGCGCGCCGGGGCGCCGCTCGTCGCCGATCGGCGGAGCCTGCGCACGCAACTCGTCGTCGGCAGAGACCTGTTGGTGCGCACCGTTGCGCTACGCACCGTGTTGACCGTCGCGACGGCGCTCGCGGCGCGACAAGGTGAGGTGACCCTGGCGGCCTACGCGATCGCCTTTCAGATCTGGATCTTCTGCTCGTACGCGCTCGACGGCCTCGAGGCCGCCGGACAATCGCTGGTGTCGCACCGGTTGGGGTCCGCAACGTTCCACGAACTCGGCACCGTCACCGCACGGCTGTTCACGTGGGGAGTCCGGGTCGGGGTCGCGCTCGCGGTTGGCATCGTCGCACTGTCGTGGTGGCTTCCCCGGGTGTTCAGCTCCGATCAGGCGGTGATCGACGCGGCGACGACGGCCCTGTGGTGGGTCGCAGCGTTCGCCCCGGTCAGCGCCGTCGCGTTCGTTGGCGACGGGATGCTGGTCGGCGCATCGCGTCAACGCTTCTTGGCCGCCACGATGCTGATCGCCTCGTGTGCGTTCGGGTTCGTCGCGTGGGCTGCTGCACCGTGGGGGCTGGCAGGGATCTGGGCCGCGATCTCGGCCATGATGGTCGTGCGCACCGCAGGAGCCGCATTGGGCATCAGCCGGCTGCGAACGATGGCGGCCTCGGCGGCCTGAGGGTCACCGGGTCGGCGTTCAGCACAACAATCCGAGAAGGCAGCCGGAGGTGGTCGTGAAGTTGACCTGCTTCGAGAACGGTGACCCGCTGTACACCTCGACCAACGCGGTGACCGATTGGGTACTGTTGCCCGCGAGCAACGATGTCGCGGTGAAGGTGAACTCGAACGGTGCCGTCGTGGTCGCCGACACCAACAGCCCGTCGCCGTAGACGTAGGTGACACGTTTGATGTTCGGCATCTGATTCGACATCGCCGTCACCACATATCGGGTTCCGGCCTGGAGGTTGGCCCCCTCGAGCGATGTCGAGGTCGACGACCCCTCCTGACGCACGACCAGGGAAAGGGTTGTCGCAGCGGTGCCTTGGCCATTCGGCGGTGGCAGCGGAGCCGAAGGGGGCGCGGCGGTCGTCGGCGCCGCGGTCGACGCTGGTGTCTTGCGCGCATTCGATGCCGAGGCCGAACCCCCGGCGCCGTCCGGCGTGCCTGATGGAGATGGGCCTGAGGCAGGCGCAGTTGGAGACTGCGGCGTTTGCGGTGGCGAGTCGGGCTTGACCGTGCCACTGACCTGGAAGCTGGTCGGCGGCGCCGTCGTCGCCGGCGCAGTGGTCGTCGTGGTCGTCGTCGTGGTCGTCGAGGTCGCTGGAGCAGCCTCGGTTCCGGCGCCTTCCGGCCCGACCGGCGCCTTGCCGGCGTTCGGCGAGCTGCCATAGGTCACGGTTTCGCTGAGCTCGGGCACCGTGGTGACGATGGCTGACTCGACCGGCGCTGGGGGTTCATCGGCGGTGGCGGGCCCGGACCCGACCACCGCTACTGCGCCCGCCACCGCAGCGACAACCGCCGCCGCGGTCGCTGCGGCCGCCGCCGGAGCCGCTGCCGCAGCACCGAGGACCGGCGACGCCAAGCCACCGACTTGTGCAGGAGCGCTCATGATCGACTGGACGAACGGAACCTGCGCCAGCGATGCGAGCGGCCCCGACACCAGACGCAGATCCCCCAATGACACCTTCAGGAACGCCCGCACCACCTCCGGTGAGAAATGTGTTCCCGAGCAACGGGTCAGTTCCGCTCGCGCCTCGCTCAACGGCATCGCACGCTTGTAGGAGCGCACCGCGGTCATCACCTCGAACGAATCGGCGACCGCGACGATCGCCGCCGCCCTCGGAATCCCATCACCGCGAAGGCCTTCGGGATAGCCGGTGCCGTTCCACTTCTCATGGTGGCCGCCGATCGCGTAGACCCACTCGCCGAGGAACTCCCGCAGTGGCTCCACCAGCCTCATGCCCTCGGCCGGATGGCTCTGAAGGGTGGACCACTCCTCGTCGGTGGGCTTGCCCTTCTTGTTGAGGATCTCGTCGGGAACCATCAACTTGCCGAGATCGTGCAACAGCGCACCCCATTGGAGCTTCTGTCGCTCCTCCTTGGACAGGTGGAGTTCCTCACCGATCAGGTCCGCAAAGAGCCGGACGCGTTCGGAATGGCCACGCGTGCGCCGATCGTGGTCGCCGATCGCCGAGATCAGCGCGACGACCTGGCGAGCGGCATCACCCGGATCCGATGCCAACCCGTTCGTTCGAGCTTCCTCGACGTTGCGGGCGAGCCGACGCGAACTTCCGGCCTTGAGTGCGGCTCGCATTCGGTCCGGTGCTTGATCCGGGAACACCAACGACAGCTGCAACAGCGCCGCCAACGGCAGGAACCGGCGCGAGGCCTTGTCGACGAGGCGCACGACCCCGGTGGTGAGTGCGACGACCAGGAGCGCGCGAAGGACCGCCATCACGACCGACGTCGCTTGAGGTAGCACCCTCGACGCCGCCACCGCGAACAGCGCACCGACGGCGATCGGTACCAAGGTCACACCGAGGCGCACCAGGCGGGACGCAATCGGACGCGACTCCCAGGACCGCGTCGGGCTCTGATCGTCGCCCGCACGAGCGGAGCGCTGTTCGACGAACTTCGTCGCCTTCACCGAGCCGACCGCCGCTGCATGTTCCGGCGCGACCTGCGCCTCGGGCGCCTCGGGTGCCTCGAGCACCTCAACGGACCCGTCGACCATCGACGAACGATGAGCGACCACGGTGTGTGGCGCCGGATGGTTCGCGCGCTCGGTCGCGGCGCGAGCCATCGCTCGGCGAAGCGCCTCGCGATCGACCACGTCGCCGTCGACGACGTCGCTCGCTGACAGCTCACTGTCCGGCCGTGCAGGAGCGGTCCGGTCCACAGGGTTACGCTCGAAATCCATCAAGATGGTTATCGGCAACCCTGAGGCCCAGTTTGACCGGGCGATCGTCACAGTCTCCGGTGCCCAAAAGACCTATGAGATAGTGGGCACGCGGGTGGTGGGCGCAGAGGGACTCGAACCCCCGACCGCCTGGATGTAAACCAGGAGCTCTAGCCAACTGAGCTATACGCCCGAACGGTTCGCCAGCATACCGCCCGGCAACCCCACGGCCGATTCGACGACGTCACTGCCCAGGCGTTCGCCCGGTGGCGACACCTTCAGATCGTTCGAGCGCCTCAAGGGCCTCTCGCGACTCGGGGGTGATGGTTGCATCCGAGCTTGCATCCAGCCACGCGACCTCGACGATCTCCGCCGATGCGGGATGGGCGTCGGTCGCCACGACCCCCTCGGCGAGGCCGGCCCGGTAGATGACCCGCACCACCTGTTTGATCGGATCGACGGTGACCGACGGTTGGCCGTGCAACACCACCTCGATGCCGACCTCCTCACGGGTTTCTCGAACCGCGCCCGTCGCGACGTCCTCACGGCGATTCACCAGTCCCCCGGGCAACGCCCAGTGCGACGCGTAGCTGTGCCGCACGTGCAACACCGCCCCATCGGAGCGGGTCACCGCCGTCATCGACCCCACCGTGTAGGAGGGCTTGAACGCCCGCACGAGGCGCTGGCGCATCATCGACGGCAACCGCCCGTACACCTGAAGGCTCCAACGTTGTGTCCGGCTTGAACCCATCACCACATCATTTCTGCCAACAGCGAGTCGCAGGACGCCGCGACGATACAGCGCCGTTCACGAGGATTCAGCGTGACCAGGTCGCGGAACTCGACGTCGCGGGCAACCCCTCCGGCCTCCGCGAGGATCAATACGGCCGCGAGGTAGTCCCACACCCCATGGGAGTCTCCGTCGAGGTTCGTGTACCCGTCGAGGGTGCCATCGGCGACCATGCACAACTCGATCGAGGCCGCTCCGTACGCCCGGAACTGCCAGGTTTCCGCCTTGTTGGACGACATGCCGTTGATAGCGACGACGGCGTCGCCGGCCAGCACCGGTTCCGCCACCCGAATCGGCTCGGGCTGATCGTCACCGACCTGGCGGGTCGCTCCGCCGCCTCGCACCGCACGCCAGGTGACCTTGCGGCTCTGGTCGACGACGGTCGCCAACAGCGGGCCGTCCGCATCGACGGCGCACAGGCTCGTCGCCCAGCACGGCAGCGAGCGGCTCGCGTTCGTCGAGCCGTCGACGGGATCGACCACGACGGTCACCGCCGCACCGTAGCCGTCGCGTCCGGATTCCTCCGACACCACACCGAACCCCGCCGAGCGCAGTGCCTCGGTGACCACCGCGTCGGCATCGAGGTCGAGGCGGTACTGTCCTGGCCGCTCGCCCCGACCGACGCGATCCGCCACGGCAACCGCGTCGGCGACCTCGGCTGCGATCCTGTCGAACAACGCGAACGTTGTGGCATTCTCCACACCGCCACGGTATCGGGTCGCAGTGCCTTGACGGACCTGCGAGACTGGCTCCCAATGGCAGTGACTGACATCCCAGGCTTCATCGCGGATCTCAAAGACCATGCAACCCGTCACGGCTTCCACATCCACGACGAGCGGCACTTCATCGAGACCTACTCCATGCGTCAGGCGTGGGAGGTCGATCTTCATCCCGAGGAGGCATGCGGCGGCCCGCTCGATCTGCACCTCGCGCTTGAGGTTGAGCCGCGGGCCATCCTCGCGTTCGAAGACCTCGTCGTCGGGCTCCCGGAGGACACGGTCCCCGACTCCCCGCTCGCACTCCCGCTCAACTTCACCTGGTCGCTGCCACCGCTGCCGCACTGCCCGGACCTGCTGGTGCTCGCCACCGAACTCGCGGGAATCGGCGGACCGAATCTTCCCCTCGAGGTGTCGGCGATCGACTCGTTCGCCTCGGTCACCGACGCGGCGGAACGCTCGTTGTCGATCATCGCCCGGGTAGACGTCACCCTCACGGAGATTTTCATGGGGACCGAAGACCTGTGTGCGGCACTCGACGGATGCCTCGACGTGAGCCGCTATCTGCTCGACCACTCCCCGTTCTGGCTCGATGAACTCTGACCGGTTCGCGGCGCCGGCGCAGGATCAGCGATCGAAGCACTCGCCGTCGCTGTCGGGGAAGTAGGTGGCGCGCATCACGCAATCCCCCGTGGTCGGCCCGCTGAGGTAGCTCAACAGGTCGGGGTTCGCGGGGTCATAGATCGCCCACACCGCCGGGGCCAGGGCGACGAACTGCTCGACCCCCTCGTTGGCACCGACCACCCGTTCGTCCACCTCGTCGGCGTCGACGAGCCGTGGGTACCCGTCGAACAGGGGTGAGCCGTTGGGCAACGTGTCGTTCGACGCGGACGCCGCCGTGGTCGCCACCACACCGGAGTTCTCCGCCGCACTATCGCCACCGTCGCCACCGTCGTCGCCGCCGCCGCTCAGCAACAGGGCCGCCACGACGATCACCGCCGCCGCGATGACGAGTGCTACGGCGATTCTGAGTCGGGTCATGATGCGTTGTGGCTCCATTTCGTTCTGCGGTCCCTTACGACACCGTGGGTGGGGCCGGCGGGGCTCGAACCCGCGACCAAGCGATTATGAGTCGCCTGCTCTGACCAACTGAGCTACAGCCCCGCAGCACCGCACATCCTACCGGTGGGGCCTCCGGTTAGTCTGACCATCGTGACCATGCAGCCGTCCGTTCAGATCATCCCCGATGAGATCCTCGAGGAGTTTCTCGAGGAGACCCCACCGGAGGAATGTGCCCACATCGTGAAACGATCGGGATCACTCGGCGCCGGGGCGCTCATCACCGCGGCGGCCGAGTCGGGCATGGAGATCGAGGCGCTGTGTGGCTACCGGTGGGTCCCCAAGGGTCATGCCCCGGACAATCTGCCGGCGTGCAAGCGATGCGTCGAGATCTGGCAATCGCTGACGAGCCAGTAGTCGGCGTGTCGTTTCGACGCACTCTGGGTGCCGCAGTCGTCGGCGCGCTGTTGTTGATGACTCCGGCGTGTTCGTCCGGACCCGAGGGCGGACTGACGCTCCTCGGCGACTCGATCACCATGCTGATCGGCGGCGCCACCGAAGCGAAACTGGCGGGATACACCAGCACCCGCGTGAAGGCCCTCTGGGGTGCCCGGATCGACGAGCAACTCGCCGAGGCCGCCGATATCGCCAAACGCCGACCGGATCAGGTCATCGTCAACCTCGGCACCAACAACATCTTGCAGGACCGTCCCCTCGACGCGTCGATCGCCGAATACCGCCAGATCCTCGACGCGTTCAGCGATCTGCATTGTGTCGGGGTCATCACGATCAACGAGCACATCTCCCAACTCGGCGTCGACCGCTCAGCAGCAGCGATCGAGTTCAACGCAGCGTTACGGGCGTTGGCAGCCGACTACCCCAACACGACCGTCACCGAATGGTCCTCGATATTCGTGTTCCCTCAGGATCAGGTGCTGCTCGACAGCGACACCGTCCACCCGCTGCCAGACGGCGTCGAACGACTCGCAAGCACCTACGAGGCGATCGCTCGAGCATGCGAAGTGCCCGAGCCGTCCTCGGACTGAGCCCTCCGCAGTAACCCTCCGCGGTACGGCCGTCAGCCCCGTTGCTGGTCGTACTGTTCGACGTTGCGCAGCGCTTCCTCGCGTGCAGCGAACGAGCACTCGTTCACCGAGCGCTGCAGTTGTTCGTAATCGAGTCCGATCGCACGCCAGGTCTCGTCGAAGACGATGACCGACTCGGTGTACAGGCCGGGGTTGGCCTGAATGGCCGCACACGCACGGGCGGACTCGGCATCGAACGCAGCTCGCATGGCCATGGCCTCGGGCGAGGACGGATCGATGCCTGCTGGCGTCGACGGTGCTGCGCTCGACGCCGGAATGGTCTCGACCGCGCTGGGAGTGGTCGTGGGCGCCGCCTCGCTGGTCGCCACCGCGGTGGTCGGCACCGCGGTGGTGGGCGACGACTGCGAGGTCACCGTCGTACCGGCGACGTCGGTGTCAGCCCCGTCGTCGCCGCCGGTCAACAACAGGTAGGCGCCGGCACCGATGAGCACGAGTGCCAGGAGTCCGAGCAGGATCGGAAGTTTCGAGTCGCTCTTCGACGGGTCCTTCTGAACCTTCTCTTTCGGGGGCTTGGCCTTCTTGACCTTCTTGGCCTTCGATGCGTCGAGGCTGGCGGCCATGGCGATGGCTTCCGGTGAGATCTCCTCCGGAGGAACCATGTCGTCGGCCGAACGGTCGCCGGGAGTCCGCAGACCGCCGACCCCGGTGAATGTCTGCGACGGCTCCGACTGAACGTAGGTCGGTTCGTCGGTTTCGAACGTCACCGCGGAGGTGGGGCGTTCGAAATACGAAGCGTCGTCGACGAACGCCCCAGGGCCACCTGCGGAGTCCGCGGTCGGCAGCGGTGCCGGTTCGGTTCCCGGCACGGCGCCAGCGAATGCACCTGGAACCGCTCCGATCACCTCGGAACCTTGCGGCGTCTGCTCGGCTCCGAACGGCTGGCTCGCCCCGAACGGCTGCTCGGCTCCGGCCGGCTGGAACGGCTGACCGTATTCGGTCGGCTGGACCGGCTGGTTGGCCCCGAACGGCTGACCGTATTCGGTCGGCTGACCATTGTGGACCGGTTGGTCTGTTTGACGATGCGCTCCGAACAGCGGCTCGTTGCCCGCCGCTGCCGGCTCGGACGGAATCGACGCGTCGGCGGTTCCGAACCCGGCCCCGGCGCCGGCCCCGAACGCTGCCGCTGTGCCGAACGCATCCCCCGCACCCGATGCTTCGGTGTCCTCACCCGAACGCGCCCATGGGGGCGTGCCAGTCGATTCGCCCGCAGCGGCCCCGAGAATCGATGCCGCAACCGTCGCGTCGGCTGTCTCCGGCACCGTGGCTGCGGTCTCAAGGCTTGAGGTCCACGGCGTTTCGACCGCCGCTTCCGAGCCGACGGCCACGACCGACGCCTTATCGCGCACGTTTTCGGTCCAGCGCTCGCCATCCCAGTATCGATACTGGGACGACTCGATCGGGTCGTCGTACCAGCCCGGCTCTGCACTCATCGGTGTGCCTCTCCTCAAACGAATGGTGTCGCGAGGGTAGTCAGGTCCGTATCGAGTGTCACGGTCGCGAAACTGACGTCGATCACAGAACTCCCCCGGTGACGACCGCTGTCGGCCGACATGCGACCGTAGGTCAGATTCGCGACGAAGGTCAATGCCCACGGACCTCGGAACGCGACGGCACTCACGGGCTCCGACACCCGACCCGGGAGGCCACCCCGTAGGTCACCCTGTAGCAACCTCTGCCCGGTTTTCGAGCGTCAGCGCTGATGAAAAAGACGAAACCCCCGGGTGCCCTGACCGGGCCTGCTCGGGGGTTTCGGTATGGCTCCGGGGGAGGGGCTCGAACCCACGACCCACTGATTAACAGTCAGTTGCTCTGCCAGCTGAGCTACCCCGGATTGTGCTGTGCGCCGCAACACACGGATGAACACTCTAGCAGTGGCGCAACGAGTCGACGCACATCGGTTTCGCTCGGCCGGTCACCGGCGAGGACCTACTCGACGTCGAGGTAATCGCGCAGCTTCTGGCTGCGGTGCGGGTTGCGCAGCTTGGCCAGCGTCTTCGACTCGATCTGGCGGATACGTTCCCGGGTCACGCCGAACTCGCGTCCGACCTCCTCGAGCGTCTTGGCCTGACCGTCTTCGAGGCCGAATCGCAATCGCACGACCTGACGCTCACGCGGATTGAGATCGTCGAGCGCCTCGATCAGCGCCTGGCCCAGCATCTGCTTCGCAGCGGCATCGGCCGGAGCGATCGCCGAGGAGTCCTCGATGAAGTCGGCGAGAAGGCTGTCTTCCTCCTCGCCCACCGGAGAATCGAGCGACAGCGGATCCTGGCTGATGAGCAGGATGTCGCGGACCCGGGCCGGGGCGAGGCCGACCTTCGCCGCGAGCTCCTCGATGGTGGGTTCGCGTTCGAGTTCCTGCATCAACTGACGCTGGTGGCGATGCACCTTGTTCATCGATTCGACCATGTGGACCGGAATACGAATGGTGCGGGCCTGATCGGCGATCGCCCGGGTCACCGCCTGGCGGATCCACCACGTGGCATAGGTCGAGAACTTGAACCCCTTCGAGTAGTCGAATTTCTCGACCGCTCGCATCAATCCGAGGTTGCCCTCTTGAATCAGGTCGAGAATCGCGAGCCCTCGGCCGAGGTACCGCTTGGCGATCGACACGACGAGGCGCAGATTCGCCTGGGTCAGCTCCGTCTTGGCCCGCTCCCCGTCGCGAACGACGCGCTGCAACTTGCGCCGCTCGGCGAGGTCGATCTCCTCCCCCGATGCCGCGAGGTCGGCGAGGCGCGACTCGGCGAACACCCCGGCCTCGATCCGCTTGGCGAGCGCGACTTCCTCGGGGCCGGTCAACAGCTCGACCTGGCCGATCTCACGCAGATACATGCGCACCGGATCCGACGAGGTTCCCACCGGCGTCGCCGACGTCGGCAACGTGCGGGTGGCGAAACGACGTACCGGTGGTTCGACCTCGGGGTCCTCGGGCTGCGGTGTGGCGGCGGTCGTGCCGGTCGCGCCGGTCGCTTCATCGGAACCGGAGACGGCGACGTCACCCGCCTCGGGCTGCGTCTGCTTCGGCGCCGCTTCGAACAACCCCTCGAGGTTGACGTCGTGCAGATCGACGGCCTCTTCGATCCGTACGCCCATCGGGGTGAAGTAGGTGCGGATCTCCTCGACCACGTCGACGGTCAGTTCGACGCCGAGCACCGACAACACGTCGTCGATCGGCGCCACGCCCGAGGCTTTCGAGCGCTCGATGAGTGCAGCCAGGTCTGCCTCTGGAACTTCGTCGAAGAGTCCCACGCTCGATCCTTTCTGCACAGTCCATTCATCGGCAGCGACGTCCATCGCATACATCTGCGCTGTCATGACAACTCCGCGGAGTTCTCGTCAAGCCAGGCTAGCAACTCGGGAGCAAATTCCATGCTGGCTTCATCGCCACGCAGAGAGTCCAACCTGAGTTTCAACCAGGAAATCAACGGGGCGTACGCGAGTGGATCCTCCGAGGTGCGTGCCTCGGCTTCGAATCTGGAGCTGGCGCGCATGGCGGCGTCGACCAGCAACAACGACACGACATCGTCCACCGGGGCCTCGGTCTCCTCGACCGAGAGACGCGCCACGAGTCCGCTGAGTTCCGGATCGCCGCGCTCGTCGATCGCGGCGATCGCCGAGGCCAGGTCGGGGTGAACGGCGATCGACTCGTACACGGCGCGGGCGCGAACGTCACCGAACAGGACCGGACGCAGCCACTCCTCGATCTCATAACGGCGGTGGATGATCATCCTCAGCGCCTCGAGTTGTGGGCCGTCGAGCGGAGCGGAGGACCGCCGCTGCGAACCCGCGGTCGGCGCCACATTCGAGGCCGGTGCCCACCCTCCCCCATGTCCGATGCCGGCACCGTCATCGCCATAGCCATCACCACCGAAGCCATCATCGCCGAATCCGTGGTTGCCCGAGGACCCGACCCACGGCGGCGGTTCGTCTGAACCGTTCCCCGTCTCGCCTCGCCGACGCCTCCGTTGCGTTTCGACCTGCGGCTTGGGTCGTGGCCCTGCGGCGAGTTGGGTGCGCAACTGGTGCTCGGCGACCCGCGTGAACCCGGCGACCTCCATGAGGTACTGGTCGCGCAGGAACGGCGACGGGTGCTCGGCGATGACGTCGAGTGCCGCCGAGGCGGCCCGGGCACGCCCCTCGGGGGTGGCGACGTCTGCGGCGTCGAGCACGCGCTGCACGCGGAACGCGAGAAACGGTTTCGCCGTGGACACCGCGTCGGCGAGCGCCTCGGGGTTCTCGCGACTCAACTCGTCGGGATCGGCCCCCTTGGGCAGCGACAGAACATGCACCTCGATGTCGTGGGTCTGTTCCCACGCGTACACCTTCTCCGCCGCGTTCTGCCCGGCCTCATCCGCGTCGTAGGCCAAGATGATGCGTCTCGTGAACCGCTTCAGCGACCGGATGTGATCCTCGGTCAACGCGGTCCCACACGTCGCCACGGCCCTCGGGATACCGGCACGAAAGAACCCGATGACGTCGGTGTAGCCCTCGCAGATGACCGCCTCGTTCGCGTTGACGATGTCGGCCTTTGCCCAGTTGAGTCCGTACAGCGTCGCGCTCTTGTTGTAGAGCTTGGTTTCGCGCGAGTTCTGGTATTTCGGTCCGTCGGTGTCGGGCAGTTTCCGACCACCGAAGGCCACCGGACGCCCTTGGTCGTCGAAGATGGGAAACAGCACCCGGGCCCGAAAGAAGTCCTGTTGACGACTCGCCTTGTTGCGAAACCCGAGCCCGCAATCGACGAGCACGTCGTCGGGCACCTTCAGGAACCGGCACAGTTCGTCCCACGAATCCGGAGCCCACCCGACCTGGAACTGTTCGACCATCTCCCGGTCGAACCCACGGCTGCGCAGGTAGCGCCGCGCCGCTCCCGCGTCGGGGCCGGGGGCGTTGAGCCGGGCCCGGTACCACTCGACGGCGCGTTCCATGACGTCGTGTAACTGCTTTTGGCGCCGCCGTCCGGCGCCCTCGTCACGATCGGTGTAGGTGAGGACGATGCCGACCTTGGCCGCCAACCACTCGACCGCGCCGACGAAGTCGAGGTGTTCGATTTCGCGCACGAAGGTGATCACGTCGCCGGACTTCTGACATCCGAAGCAGTAGAAGAGCCCCTCGTTCTGGTTGACCGAGAACGACGGACTCTTTTCGTTGTGGAACGGACACAGGCCGGTCCAGCGCTGCCCGACGCGCCGCAGGGTCGTGTGCTGGTTGATGATCGCCACGATGTCGGCGGCGTCACGGACCTTGACGATGTCCTCGTCGGCGATACCCATCAGCGTCGACCGTCGCCTTCGATGATGCACCGGGCCGCGGCCAGCCGCGTCGCCGGAACCCGATACGGCGACACCGACAGTGTCGTAATTCCGAGCTGTGCTGCGATGGCGATGCTGGCGGGGTCGGCGGCGTGTTCACCACACATCGATAACGCGATCTCGGGGTTGGCGGCGGTCGCCGTCTGAGCGGCCAACGCCAGCAGGCGGGCGACCCCGAGGTGATCGAGGGTGGCGAATGGGTCGCGTTCCAGGATTCCCCGACGCCGGTACTCCGCAACCAGTTCGGCGGAGTCGTCGCGGCTCAGCCCGTAGGTGAGCTGGGTGAGGTCGTTGGTGCCGAAACAGATCGAGTCGACCTCGGTGGCGAACATCGCGGTGCACAGCGCCGCACGTGGCGTCTCGACCATCGCCGAAGCCGCCATGTCGATGCGTCGACCACGAACCGAACCCACCCGCTCGACCGCGGCATCGATGATCGACCGGGCCGCGGTCACCTCCTCGGGGAAGGCCACGACGCCAAGGCACAGCCTGACCCTCGGCGCCGCCGATCGGCCCGCGCTCGAAGGTTCCGCAACGTCGCACCACGCTTCGGCGGCGGCCACCGCCTGCGCCTCGAGAATCTCAGGGCGCATCAGGCCCAGCCGGATACCACGCACTCCGAGCATGGGGTTGTGCTCGGTGACTCCCCCGAACTCATGGCTGGGGGCATCGAGCAGCCGAACCGTGATCGGGCGATCCTCGACCGCGGAAAAGACGCCCCGCAACGCCGCGCGCTGGTGTTGGGCAAACTCCGCCAGCGCCTCGTGGTCTCCGGCGAGGAGCCGGGCGACGACGCCGGCCGCCTCGCCGAGAAACTGGTGCTCGGTTCGGCACAGTCCAACACCGCTCGCCCCGAGGGAGAGCGCCGTTCGCACCGCGTTCTCGTCGTCGGCGTTCGCCATGACGACAAGGCCTCCGGCGGCGACCTCATCCGCCCAGGCCAACAGCGTCTTCACCGCTGTTGGGAGCTCGCTCAGTGCCGGTCCACCTCGACCGGCTTGGGAGGCCGAGTCGTCGTCGAGGTGTCGGACCTCGCCGGTCGCCCCGTCGACGAGCCACTGCTCGCCGGCGCGGGCCTCGATCTCACCGACGCCGCACACCGCCGGGATGCCGTATTGGCGAGCGATGATGGCCGCGTGGCTTGCGAGTGAGCCTCGCCTGGTCACGATGGCCGAGGCCACGCGCATGGCCGGTTCGTCTGCAGGCGTGGTCTCGTCGACCACGAGCACCACGTCGCGGCCCGCCTCCCACGAGTCGAGCGCGGCGACCGGATCGACCGCGACGCGCCCCACCCCCACCCCGGGCGATGCGGCGACCCCGATGGCCACGACGCGCCCATCCGCCGCCGCGCC
The DNA here is from genome assembly GCA_023957975.1 of Microthrixaceae bacterium. Classification (NCBI taxonomy): domain Bacteria; kingdom Bacillati; phylum Actinomycetota; class Acidimicrobiia; order Acidimicrobiales; family Microthrixaceae; species Microthrixaceae bacterium. Next base: position 65,735 of record JAMLGM010000005.1, read on the forward strand.
GAGGCGAGCGGCGTCGGCCCCGAACACCACGTCGTCGATCATCGCTGGACTGATCGAATTCAGTGCGGCGAGGCGCGCCGCAGGGGTTGGTTCGTCGCCGGCGCCGCCAACCGCTGCCTCGATTGCGCTCAGCGGTGTCGTGTCCACGGCGCAGATGCTACCGCCGACCTCCGACAGCGGGCAGCGGTCCGGTGCCCGGCGGCGCTGTTCTGCGCGCGGTTCTGCGCGCTGTTCCGCTGTGCCGTTCCGAGGTGACTTGCAGCGCATTGAAACATGAGTGAAGAATCACGTCTCAAAGATGACGGAATGGTCATCTTCCCTGGACCGCCCGACCTCGGAACGATCCGAAACCCACCTCATCGTCACCACCAAGGGGATTGCCGCCACATGACCACGATCGACCTTCCCGGCCTTCAACGTTCGACCTCCGTTCTCGATCAGATTCGAGACGGCGTCTCGTTCGGCCTGCTCTTCGGCGGCCAGGGCGGCGACTACCGGCCTCGAGTCGAGGCGTTGATCGGAACTCACCGAACCGAGATCGCCGCGCCCTCGCTGTGGGGTGACGCATTGGATCGCCTCGATGCTCGACTCGACACGATGTTGGCGTGGTATCCCCGCGATCCCCGATCCGCACATCTGCCCGACCCGCCTCGGCCCACCACACCCCACCACACCCCGCCTCCATCCCGAACGCTCCGATCCCGAACGAGCCCACCCCGCGCGATCCCATCCGGCACGATCCCATCCGGCACTGTCGGTGCCGGGAATCGCGTTCGCCCAACTCCTCGAACGGCGCGCCCTACGCCTGCACGGCATCGGAGGGAGCGGCCGGCACGACACCGAACCCGCCCCAAGCGTCGCGATCGGTCACAGCCAGGGACTGCTCGCCGCGGCGGCCGCCACCGGGCGACTCGACGAGGTGGACGCCCTCGCGCTCGCACACCTCATCGGAACCTCCGTCGCCCGCCACGCCGTGCGCACAGGGCTCGTCGCCAACGGTTCAGAACACACGCCGATGCTCGCCGTCAGCGGTATCACCGAGGCGCAGTGTCTCGACCTCCTCGACGAGTTCAACGCCGCCTGCAGCCCCGACTCCCCCGACCGCGTCGTGCTCGGCGTCGTCAACGGACCCGCTCGGCTGGTCCTCGTCGGACGCCCCGAGCGCCTCGCCGCCGTGCAGCGGCGACTCGCGACGCACCCGGCACTCGACGGGCCGGCCGGTCGCGCCGCCCCGCGATTCGAACCGCTCGAGGTCGCGGCGGGATTCCACCATCCCGCACTCGCGATCGCGGTCGACGAAGTCGTCGAGGCAGCCGACTCGATCGGCATCTCGCTCGCCGACTCGTCGTGTGCCGACGCCTCCGGCTGCCCTATGAACGTGCTCGGGCCAGCGTCCACCCTTCGACACCTCGTGGAGGCGATCGTCTCCACCCCGTTCTCATGGATCGACGCGCTCGCGGTTCCGGCCGACGATCAGATCCGGTGGCTGGTCGACCTCGGACCCGACTCCTCGGCGGGGCAGCTCGCACGCGCACACCTCGCAGGCACCGGGGTCGGAGTTTGCGGCGTCGTGGCGACCGGAGGGGTGTCACCGTTGCTCACCCCCGGCGCCGCTCCGAGCACCGACGGTCGATTCGCGGCCTTCGCACCGACGCTGCGGCGCCTGCCCGACGACACCCTCGCGGTCGACACCAAGCTGACCCGGCTCACCGGACAGTCGCCGTTCATCCTCGCCGGGATGACCCCCACCACCGTCGACGCAACCATCGTCGCCGCCGCCGCCAACGCCGGACACTGGGCGGAACTCGCCGGCGGCGGACAGGTCACCACCGCAATCCTCACCGAGCGCCTCCGAGAACTCGATGAACTGCTCGACGAGGGAATCGCCGTGCATTTCAACACCCTGTATCTCGACCCGTACCTGTGGGGGCTGCACTTCGGCGAGACCGGCGCCGTCGTCGAGGCGTTGCGCCGCGGCGCGCCGATTCGGGGCGTCACGGTGTCGGCCGGCATCCCCGACCTCGACGAGGCCGTCGCACTCGTCGAACGGCTCGGCGGCCTCGGGGTCGAGACCGTCACCTTCAAACCGGGCACCGTCGACGGCATCCGCCGGGTCGTCGCGATCGCCGACGCCGTGGCACCGACACCCATCGTGGCCCACGTCGAAGGGGGCCTCGCGGGTGGCCACCACAGCTGGGAACAACTCGACGAACTCCTCCTGGCCACCTACGCCGACCTGCGCCGGGCCGACAACCTCGTGGTGTGCGTCGGTGGCGGAATCGGCGCACCGGACGAGGCCGTCGCCTACCTCGACGGTTCGTGGGCCCACCGCCACGGGCGCCCGACCATGCCGCTCGACGGAATCTTGATCGGAACCGCGGCCATGGCCTGCGCCGAGGCGACGACCTCGCCGCAGGTCAAGCGGCTACTCGTCGACGCCCCGGGCACCGGGTCCTTCATCTCCACCGGTCGGGTCGCCGGAGCCGTCACGTCGGGGCGCAGCCAGCTCGGCGCCGACCTGCACGAGATCGACAACGCAGCGTCGCGCGCCGGGCGTCTGCTCGACGAGGTCGCCGGTGACGGCGAGGCCGCAATCCGTCGACGCGCCGAGATCATCGAGGCCATCGACGCGACGGCGAAGCCGTACTTCGGCGAGTTGGCCGAGATGACCTACGGGCAGGTGCTCGACCGGTTCGTGGAACTGTGCGCCATCGGCCGCGGCGGGCGTTACGAGGACGGAGCCTGGTTGGATCGGTCGTGGCGATCACGATTCCTGGAACTGCTGCATCGGGTCGAGGCCCGCCTGTGTGCCTCCGAGCGCGGCACGATCCCGACGGTGTTCGGCGACGAGCGCGACCTCGACGACCCTGGCGCCGCGCTCACGATCATCCGTGCCCACCATCGCGAGGTCGACTCGACGGTGTTGCACCCCGCAGATGTGTCGTGGTTCGTCGAACTGTGTCGGCGTCCGGGCAAGCCGGTGCCCTTCGTGCCGATCATCGACGCCGAGGTCCGGCGCTGGTGGCGATCCGATTCACTGTGGCAGGCCCACGACGACCGCTACGACGCCGACGGCGTCATCGTCATCCCCGGGCCGGCGGCGCTTCGAGCGGTGAGAGCGGTCGACGAGCCGGTTGCGGCACTGTTCAACCGCTTCGAGGCGGCGACGGTCGCCGCGCTGGTCGAGGCGGGGGTCGAGCCGGTCGACGCCGCCCAACGGCGCGAGACCCACACCGACCACCGCGACCGACGCGGCGATGATCCCATCTCACGGCTGCTCGCAGAACCCAACGTGGAATGGACCACCGCTGGCCCCGACGGACTCCGGCGCCGCCGACGGCCGAACCCGGCGCTGGCGGTCGCCCCGGCCACGGCGTGGCATCTCGACGCGTCGGGCAACGGGCACGGACCCGCTTCGGTCGCGCGCGCCCACCGAAGCGATGCCGTCCTGGTCGCCACCGGCCCGAACTCGGTGCGCCTCGACGTTCCGTTGACGGTTCACCGCGACACGATGTCCACCGCGTCGATCGAGTTCGACCTCAGCAGCGACGGCCGGTCGGCGGCCGTGGTGTCACCCCGGAGCTCAGCCGCATGGTCCGCGGCCCTGCGCTGCGCATCTGTACCTATGCATGGCCCCGATCCGACCCCCGATCAGACGAGCGCGACGGGCACCGAGTTTCTGCTCGCCACCGCGCTCGATCATGCCGCGCTGTTCGGCGCAGCCTCGCCGCTGCCCGATGCCCTCGTCGGTCCCTGCTGGTCCGCGGTCTTCGCTGCGCTCGAGCGCGAGTTCGACGTGTCGTCGGGCGGGTTCGCCGACCTGTTGCACCTCGACCACCACCTCGAGTTGCACGGCGGCTCCACGCCGACCCGCCCTGCGTTGCCCGACACCGACGGCAACCTCGACATCGACGTTCGCGTCGAGTCGAACACCGCCACGTCGGCCGGACGCGCCGTCGCGGTGCGCATCGAACTCGCCAACGCCCACGCAAAGGTCGCAACACTTCACGAGCGTTTCCTGATCCGGAGCGACATCGGTAAGGAACCGCTGGGCGCCCCGAGGGCGTTGAGGCTGGCCGACGACGCCGCCCCGACCCCTCGGCGCACGCTGGCCGACATCGAGGTGAACACCCCGCCGAACGGTATCGCCATGGCGAGCTTCACCGGTGATCACAATCCGCTCCATCTGAGCCGCGAGGTCGCCGCGGTGGCAGGCTTCACCGCGCCGATCGTTCACGGCATGTGGGTGAGCGCGGCGATGCAACAGGCGGCGCGCCGCTCGGCAGCGGGTACGCACGGTGGCACAGGCGTCGAGGTGCGCGAATGGCACGCGAACTTCGTCGCTCCGATCCCGCACGATTCGCCGGTATCGATCTCGGTCGTGCGGGTCGCACGCATCGATGGGGGCGATGTGGTCGAGGTGCAGGCGACCGTCGACGGGGACCTGGTGGCGACCGCCGCCGGGGTCCTCAGCGCGCCGCGCACCGTCTATGCCTTTCCCGGCCAGGGCATTCAGCGCGTCGCCATGGGCCTCGATGCGCTCACGCGGTCCGCAGCGGCGCGCGCCGTGTGGGAACGGGCCGATCATCACACCCGGTCGGCCCTCGGCTTTTCGATTCGGCACGTCGTGCGCGACAACCCCGTCGAACTCGTCGTCGACGGCGAACGATTCCGTCACCCCGACGGCGTGTTGTTCCTCACCCAGTTCACCCAGGTCGCGATGGCGACCCTGGCGAGCGCCCAGATCGCGGAGCTGCGCGAGGCCGGCGGTTTCGTCCCCGATGCGATCGCGTGCGGGCACTCGGTCGGCGAATACAACGCGCTGGCGGCGGTGACCGGGATCCTGGCGGTCGAAGACGTCCTTGAGGTCGTCTACCAACGCGGCCTCGCCATGCACCATCTGGTCCCACGCGATGCGGCCGGCAACTCGCGCTATCGCATGGCGGCGGTGCGCCCGTCCGAAGCCGGCCTCTCCGAATCGGAGCTCCGCGAGTTGGTCGCCGACCTCGCTCGCGACACCGACCCCGAGGAGTTCATCCAGATCGTGAACTTCAACTTGCGCGGCCGCCAGTATGCGGTGGCGGGAACGCAGGCACCGCTACGACGTCTCCACCACGAACTCGAACGCCGCCGGGCCGAACGCAACGGCAAAGGCGTCTACGTCGAGGTGCCCGGCATCGACGTGCCGTTCCACTCGGCGGTGTTGCACCACGGCGTCGCCGGGTTTCGAACCAAACTCGACGCGATCCTGCCCGACCGGATCGACCCGACCCTGCTCGTCGGGCGCTACATTCCGAACCTGGTCCCACGGTTGTTTTCGCTGAGTCGCGACTTCGTCGTCGAGGTCGCCGAGGTCGCGGAGGCCCCGGCGTTGAACTCGGTCATCGAACGCTGGGATGACTGGTCGCAGCGCCCCGAAGCACTGTGCCGGGTGCTGTTGTTGGAACTGTTGGCCTGGCAGTTCGCCAGCCCCGTGCGTTGGATCGAAACCCAGGACCTGGTGTTCGCACTCGACAGCGGCATCGAGCGCTTCGTCGAGGTCGGCCTCGAAAGCCAACCGACGATTTCCTCACTCGCCCGCCAGACCCTGTCGGGTGAGCCCGGACGGTATGCAGCGGTGACGGTGGCGAACCTCGAGGCCGACCGCGCCGAGTTGTTCGGGGAGGACACCGACCCGCCATTCGACGAACTCGCGGAAGCCGCCGACGATGGCCGGGAGCGGGCGGGCGAGGCGGGCGCCGAGGAACCTCCCTCCCCCTCGGCGCCCACCGCTCCCGCTGGTGCCACCAGTGCCGCCAGTGCCGCTGGTGCCGCCGTGGCGCCGGAGGACCTCGCGTGGACGCCGGCCGACGGTCTTCGCTTCATGTTGTCGTGGTGGACCAAGGTCCGCATCGACCAACTCGCCGACGACGACACCATCGAGTCGCTGGTCGACGGCGCGTCTTCGCGCCGAAACCAACTCCTGATGGACATCGGCAAGGAATTCGGCCTCGGCGCGATCGACGGGGCGGCCGACGCCGCGCTGTCGACGCTGATCGATGAGGTCGCCGCCCGGGCGCGCACTTACCGCGCGCCCGGGCCGGTACTGCGCCCCACGATCGACGAACAGCTCCGGCGGGTCACCGGCCCGGCGCGGTCGCGTCCACGAGCGATCGACGAACGAATCGCCAACCACTGGGGGCTGGGTGCCGGCTGGACGACGGTCGTTGCGGCAGCTGTCGCTGCGGGCACCCGTGCAGGCACCAGCGTGCGCGGGGGCGACCTGGCGACGCTGAGCCCCACCGAGCCGGCCTCGGCCGAGGATCTCGACGGCATCCTCGACGCCGCGGTCACCGCGGTGGCCCGGGCCAGCGGTGTCGAGGTCGCGCCGTTGGTCGCTCCCGGGGGTTCCGACGCGCTCGACGCAGCGACGGCGACCGCGTTGCTCGACACGATCATCGGTGCCGACGGAGTGCTCACCGAGATCGGCCGGGTCATCACGCGCCGTACGAGCGACGCACCGACCGGCGATTCGAGCTTCGAGCTTCAACAGACCCAGCGCCTCCACGACATCGCCGCGGCGGTGACCCGGGAACTCGGCGCCGGCTGGCAAGCAGCCGTGGCCCCGGCCTTCGATCCGGCCAGGACCCTGGTCATCGACGACCGCTGGGCCGGCCAACGCGAGGACCTCGCCCGCTTGGCCAACAGCGATCCCGATCCCGATCGGGATCGCACCGACCGCGAGCGGCGGTTCGCCCGCCTCGGCCGCGGCCTCGCGCCATCCGCGATCGGGCACGCCCGCTGGCACGAACGCGAGGCCCGACGCCGTGGAGACGTCGACCTGGCCGATCGCCTCGCCCGCCTCGTCGCCGAGTCGGCCGCGACCGCGGTTCGAACCGATGACCTGAGCGACGACGTGGCGTTGGTGACCGGGGCCAGCCCGGGGTCGATCGCGGCGGGGATCGTCGCCGAGTTGCTCGGCCGCGGCGCCACCGTGATTGCGACGGCATCCTCGCTCACCAGCGAGCGAATCGCGTTCTTCCGCGAGCTGTACCACGACCACGCCCACCACCGGGCCTCGCTGTGGTTGGCGCCGGCCAACCTGGCATCGTTCAGCGATGTGGACCGCCTCGTCGAATGGCTCGGCACCGACGTCGACGAGGCCACCGGAGGCGAGCCGAGAATCGTCAAACCAGCGCTGACGCCGACGTTGGTGTTCCCGTTCGCAGCACCGGCGGTACGCGGCGACCTGAGCGAGGTCGGCCCGTCCGCGGAACTCGAGATGCGGGTGTTGTTGTGGTCGGTCGAACGGCTCATCGCAGCACTGGCCGAGCCCGACTCCGGCCGGGATCCGGCGACGCGTCTGCACGTCGTGCTGCCCGGATCACCCAATCGCGGCACCTTCGGCGGTGACGGCGCCTACGGCGAGGCGAAGGCCGCACTCGATGCGCTGACCACGCGCCAGGCCCATGAACCATGGGGCGAGCGCGTCTCGATCGTGCACGCCATCATCGGCTGGGTTCGCGGCACCGGGTTGATGTCGGGCAACGACGCCCTCGTGCCACTCGTCGAGACCGAAGGGATCGGAACCTGGAGCGCCGAGGAGATCGCACGGGAACTCGTCGACCTCGGTGACCGCGACCACCGCCACGCGTCCGGCGGAGCCCTCACGGTGGATCTGTCACGGGGGCTGTGGAATTCGACGATCGACCTTGCCGACCTTGCCGCACAGGCCCGCGACCTGGCGTCCGCAGCCGATATAGCGGCCGTAGAGCCTGCAGCGCCTGACTCCCCCGTGCTCATCGACGCCCTTCCCCACCCGCCGAGCGCCCCGGCGCCCACCGGAATCGACTGGCCGGCACTGGATCTCACCCCGGCCGACACCGTCGTGATCGTCGGGTTCGGCGAGGTCGGCCCGCTCGGCTCCGCCAGGACCCGTTTCGACGTCGAGGTCACCGACTCGCTGTCCGCCGGCGCCGTCGCAGAGCTCGCCTGGATGTGCGGGCTCATCCGCTGGGAGTCCACCCCGACCCCCGGGTTCTACGACGTCGAGTCGGGCGAACTCGTCGCGGAGCATCTCATCGCCGAGCGCTACGAACAGCGGCTGCTCGACAACAGCGGGGTGCGCTTCCTCGACGACGACGGCGCCCAGGTCGACGGCACGGCTCCCCTGCTGGCCTCGGTGTTTCTCGAACGCGATCTCAGCTTCGTCGTCGAGTCCGAGGCGCAGGCCGAAGCGTTCGTCGCCGCCGATCCGGACCGCACGAGTGCCACACCGAACGCCGACGGCACCTTCACGGTCACCCGCAGCGCCGGCACCGAAATCCGGGTGCCGCGCAGAACCGTGCTTCCTCGACGGGTCGCCGCACAACTCCCCGCGGGGTTCGACCCATCGGTGTACGGAATTCCGTCCGACATGATCGAGGCGCTCGATCGCGTCGCGGTCTGGAGCCTCGTGGCGACGGTCGACGCGTTCGTCGACGCCGGAATCGAACCGGCCGAGCTGTTGAGCTGGGTTCACCCCACCGAAGTCGCCAACACCCAAGGCACCGGCATCGGCGGCATCAGCGCCATCCGACGCATGTACGTCGACTCGCTCCTCGGCGACGAGGCACCCAACGACATCCTCCAGGAGGCGCTCCCCAACGTCGTGGCCGCGCACGTCATGCAGTCCTACGTCGGCGGCTACGGGGCCATGATCCACCCGGTCGCCGCGTGTGCGACCGCCGCGGTGTCGCTCGAGGAGGCGTTCGACAAGATTCGCAGCGGTCGGGCCGCCGTCGTCGTCGCCGGCGGATTCGACGACTTCGGCCACGAGGGGCTCATCGGCTTTGCGGCCATGAACGCAACGGCGTCGAGCGACGCGATGGAGGCCGCCGGGATCGAGGCGCGCCGGATGTCGCGGGCGAATGACCGGCGCCGCGCCGGGTTCGTGGAGGGACAGGGTGGCGGCACCGTCGTGGTGGCCCGCGGCGACATCGCTTACGAACTCGGGCTCCCCGTGCGCGGTGTCATCGCGTGGGCCGGTTCGTTCTCCGACGGCATCAACACCTCGATCCCGGCGCCAGGCCTCGGCCTGATCGGCGCGGTCCGCGGCGGTGGGGCATCCCCCCTCGCCCGTGCGCTGAGGTCGTTGGGCCTCGACGCCGACGACATCGCCGTGGTGTCGAAACACGACACGTCGACCGCCGCCAACGATCCGAACGAGTCGCTGATCCACGAACGGCTGTCGAGCGCTCTGGGCCGACACGAGGACAACCCGCTGTACGTCATCAGCCAAAAGACGGTGACCGGCCACGCCAAGGGCGGCGCCGCGGCCTTCCAGACCAACGGACTCTGCCAGGTGCTGGAATCGGGGGCAATCCCGCCGAACCGCAGCCTCGATTGCGTCGACGGCGACCTCGAACGGTACGCCCGACTCGTGTGGCCGACCGAGCCGCTGCATCACCGTGGCTCTCTGCGGGCCGGCCTTCTCACCAGCCTCGGGTTCGGCCACGTCGCGGCCATCGTCGCCATCGTCCACCCCGAGGCCTTCGTCGCCACCATCGAACCCGACCGACGCGACGACTACCGGCGGCGAGCCGCCCAACGTAGCGAACGCGGCCAGCGGCGGCGGGTGGCCGCCCGGGTCGGCGGAGCGCCGCTGTACGTGCGTCCCGACCACCGTCTCGGCGACCGTCCCGCCGCCCGCCGCGACCTCGAGGCGGCGATGCTGGTCGACCCCGACGCACGCCTCGGCCCCGACGGCACCTACCGGGTCCCCACGATCGACCAGGCGGCGTCATGATCGCCGGGGTCGGGGTGGATGTCGTCGCGGTGAGCGGGTTTCGCGACCAACTCGAACTCGACGCGACGACGTTCACCGAGGTCTTCACCCCCGCCGAGCGCGACCTTCGGGCGACAGGCAGCGGTGATGCCGAGCACCTCGCGGCGCGATGGGCGGCCAAGGAGGCGTTCGTGAAGGCGTGGGCAGGGTCCCGTCATGGGCGTCCGCCGCAACTGCAGTCGGTGGAGATGCGCGACATCGAGGTGGTGTGCGACGCATGGGGTCGGCCGGCGCTCAGGCTGCATGGCGAGGTCGACGAAGAGTTCTCGCGTTCGGTTCCGGACGCCTCGGTTCACCTGTCGATCTCCCACGACGGCGACGTGGCGATCGCGTACGTCGTCATCGATCGGGTGATGCCATGACCCCGACGAACACGGTCGAAACCTCCGACATCAACCTCAAAGCGCCGATGGCCTGTCTCGTGGTGGCCATGCTCGTCGACGTCGGCCAGCGGGTGCATCAGGGCGATCCCCTGTGCATCACCGAGACCATGAAGTGCGAATCGACGCTGCTCGCCCCGGGCACCGGATGGGTGCAGTCGGTGCTCGGCGTCGGCACCACGGTCGACGCCGGCGACGACATCATCGTGATCAACCCGACGGCGCCCGGCCCGAAGCGACGCCTGTGGCATCCAAACGACGTGCAGCACCTGCTCACCGGCCGCTGCGCCCAAGGCAGCGGATCGAACGGCTCCGACCCGGACCACGGCGTCGAACTGCCGGAGGTCTCGACCGGCAAATACACCCCCATGGACCTGATCGATGGGGCCCTGGCCCCGGCCCGCGCCGTTCGCGCCGTTCGCGACGGCCGGACACGGTCAGATCAGCGCGAGGCGAGCCTCACCGTTGGGATCGTGAGCCACCAACTCCGCGGGCACCCCTCCGGACTGCGCCGGGTGTTGATCTGCGGCGACCCGAGCTCCTCGATGGGCGCCGTGGCCGAGGCGGAATGCCGCCTGGTGATCGCTGCGATCGAGTATGCGGCCTGCGAGGGGCTGAGCATCGAATGGGTCGCGATCTCCGCGGGGGCGCGCATCGCCTGGGACTCCGGAACCGAGAACATGGACTGGTGCGCTGAGGTCGCCCGTCACATCGTCGAATTCACCCAAGCGGGCGGCGCCATCAACGTTATCGTGGCGGGGGTCAACGTCGGCGCCCAGTCGTATTGGAATGCGCTGGCCACGATGCTGTGGCACTGCTCCGGCTGCCTCATCATGTTGGAGGACCAGTCGATGGTGCTGACCGGCCGGCGAGCCCTCGCGCTTTCGGGAGGGGCGCACCACGATCACGAGTTGGTGATGGGCGGGTATGCGGACGTCATGGGCCCCAACGGCGAGGCCCACCACGTCGCGTCCGACCTACCCGGCGCGTATCGGATCCTGTTCGACCACCTCGCGCTGTGCGAACCGACCGAGGAGCGCACCCCGCCGCGCAGCGACACGATCGACGACCCGGACCGGTCGATCGCGGATGCCCCCTACAGCGGCCCCGGCGGATTCACCCGACTCAGCGAGGTCCTCGACGCCGTCAACAACCCGACCAGGAAGCGGGCCTTCGCCATCCGACCGGTGATGGCGGCGCTGGCGGACCTCGACGCCGAGCGGCTCGACCGGTGGGCCGACATGGCCGGTTCGCATCCGGCGGTGGTGTGGGACACCCGCATCGGAGGGCACCCGGTGTCGCTCATCGGCATCGAAAGCCAACCCATCCACGACTCCACACTGCCCGCAGCACCGTTGCGCGCCTCGGGAACGCTGTACCCACAGGCCTCCCGCAAGGTCGCCCGCGCGCTCAACTCGGCGAGTGGACGCCGCGGCGCCGTGGTGCTGGCCAACCTCGCCGGGTTCGACGGAAGCGCCGAATCGATGCTGGGCCGACAACTCGAATACGGCGCCGAAATCGCCCGGGCGGTGGTGAATTTCCGCGGGCCGCTCGTCGTGGTCGTCATCGGCCGGTTCCATGGAGGCGCATACGTGGTGTTCAGCCGGCGCCTCAACCCGTCGGTCAGCATCCTGGCGCTCGAGGGGACCTACGTTTCGGTCATCGGCGGCGATGCCGCAGCGGGGGTCGTGTTCGCCCGAGACGTGCAACGAGCCGTCGAAACCGACGTGGCACTGGCCCAGAATCAGGGGATCTCCTACTCCTCCGAGGAGATCGACCGTGAACGGGACGAACGCGCCGTGTTCCACCGCGACCGCATCGCCCGGCGCTTCGACGCCATCCACTGCGTCGACCGAGCGGCCGAGGTCGGGTCGGTGGACGCCATCATCACCCCCGACCAGATCCGACGCTCGGTTATTGAGCGCCTCGACGCTTGGAAGTGGAGCTAGCCCTGCCGGAGGCCGGGGAAACCTCGAAAGGCTGCTTCGACGCCTCGGCCAGATACGCGAGCACGAGCCGTTTGGTCTCGCGAACCGAGGCCTGGCGCGTCTCGGGTTCGCGCACCGAGAAGTTCAGCATCGAATACACGGTGTGCACCACGACCTGAGCGATCATCGTGCGTTCCGGGCGCGGCATCTTCGGCGTGAGCGGCGCCAGGACCCGCCCGACCCGTTCGAAGAGCTGCTGTTGGTGGATCGCTGCGGCGTCGCGGGTCGCGTTCGTCGCCTGCATCGAGAGCCACACGAAGCGGCGCGACGGATCCGCGAGCCACGCATCGGCGAGATGGTCGATCACGGCGTCGAGCAACTCGGCCCAATCCGGGGTCGGGATCTGCTCGGCGAAGCGGTCGACCTCGGCCGCCACCGATTCGGTGTCGAGGCGATCGAGTTCGCACACGATCGAGAACTTGTTGGGGAAGAACTGATAGAGCGTGCCGACCGGAAGTCCGGCGTTGGCCGCGATCGCCTCACAGGTGAGGGTCTCAAAGCCGGTGTTCAACAACAGCTCACGCGCCGATTCCAAAATGCGCGCGAACCGCTCTCGGCTCCGCTGTTGCACCGGTCGACGCCGGGGCTGGAGGTCGGGCGCGATGATCGAATCGGTCGGGGTATCGCGCGCGTCGGTCTGCTCGCCCATGGGGACATGTTCGCGCGGTCACCCGACCAGCGTGCGCATCGTGCCACCCGCCCGTTCTCCGATAACCAGTGGTGGTGATCACGACCACTGGTTATCGGAGAACCGGCTCGGCGGGGGGTCAGGCCATGCGATCCTGCAGATATCGCACGACGCCGTCGATCGAGATGCGCTCCTGAGCCATCGAATCGCGCTCGCGAATCGTGACGGCGCGGTCCTCGAGGCTGTCGAAGTCGAAGGTGATGCAATACGGCGTGCCGATCTCGTCCTGGCGCGCATAGCGCTTGCCGATCGACTGGGTCTCGTCGTAGTCGCACATGAAGTGCGGTTGCAGGGCCGCGAGCAGCTCGAGTGCCGGGCCGGTGAGCTCGGGCTTCTTCGACAGCGGCAGCACCGCCGCCTTGTAGGGGGCGATTCGATGGTGGAGGCGAAGAACCGTGCGGGTCTCCCCCTTCACCTCGACCTCGTCGTACGCGGCGATCAGGAACGCGAACGCCGTGCGGGTCGCTCCGGCCGCTGGCTCGATGACGTGGGGCAGGTAGCGCTCATTTGCCGCCTGGTCGTAGTACTCGAGCTTCTCTCCGGAGTGGTTCTGGTGTTGGGTGAGGTCGTAGTCGCCGCGGTTGGCGATGCCTTCGAGCTCATCCCACCCCCAGGGGAACAGGAACTCAACGTCGGAGGTGCCGGAGCTGTAGTGGCTCAACTCGTCCGCATCGTGGGGGCGAAGCCGGATGAGCTCGCGAGGCATGCCATGGTCGAGGTACCACTGGAATCGTGTCTCGCACCAGTAGCGGTACCACTCGTCGGCCTCGGCCGGCGGGACGAAGAACTCCATCTCCATCTGTTCGAACTCGCGGGTGCGAAACACGAAGTTGCCCGGGGTGATCTCGTTGCGGAACGACTTTCCGACCTGGGCGATGCCGAACGGCGGCTTCTTGCGGGTGGAATTCACGATGTTCATGAAGTTGATGAACATCCCCTGCGCGGTCTCGGGTCGGAGGAAACAATCGGCACCGGCACCCGCAACCGGGCCGGCCTGGGTCTTGAACATCAGGTTGAAGTCGCGAGGCTCGGTGAACTTGCCGATCGCACCACAGGTCGGACACACGTTGGGGTCATCGAGCTTGTCGAGTCGATGCCGGGACTTGCAGTTGGTGCAGTCGACGAGCGGATCGGTGAAATTTGCCAGGTGCCCGGAGGCCTCCCAGACCGCCGGCGGGCTCAGGATCGCTGCGTCGAGGCCGACCACGTCGTGGCGCATCTGCACCATCGAACGCCACCAGGCGTCCTTGACGTTGCGCAGCAACAGCACGCCGATCGGGCCGTAGTCGTAAGTCGACCGGAAGCCTCCGTAGATGTCGGCCGACTGAAAGGCGATGCCCCGACGCTTCGACAGGTTGACGATCTTGTCAAAAACGGTCGGGTCGGGTTCGGGCGCGGAATCGAGTTGGCCAAGATAGTCGGACATGGTCCGCGAGGCTACCGGCCCGCTGCAGCGATCCACACCTCGACATCCCGAGTCGCGCATCTCGACGTCGACATCGCCTAACACCCCGACGAGATACGCGATTTTGTGGCGTGACTCCGGTACGGTGAGCGGCGAAAGCCACGTCGTCAGGAGCCATCGTGAGCGATCCCAACAACCCGAATTCCGAGGGATGGATTCCCCCGCCTCCCGGGATGAACCCACCGCCGCAATCCCCGCCTCCGCAGTCGCCGCCACCCGGTGGCGGCTACGTACCGCCTCCTCCGCCCGGTGGCGGGTTCACGCCTCCTCCACCGCCGCAGAGCCCCTACTCCACGCCGGCGGGCGGATTCGCACCGCCACCCCCAACCCCGGGTGGCGGCGGCGTGGGCACGATCGACATCGGCACCGTGCTCAGTTGGGCCGCCGCCAAGTACCAGCAGCACGCTCCCGTGCTCCTGGGTCTGACGGCGGTCGTCGCTGCGGCGACCCTCATCGGCAACTTCATCTCGGTGAAGCTCATCGAAAACGCCGCCGGTGGCGTGACGATTTCCGACGACGGATCGTTCAGGATTCAAAACAGCAACGGATTCTGGGGCGGCATGTTCGGTGGGATGATCCTGTCGATCGTCATCTCGATCCTGGTCGCGATTCTGATGATCGGAATCACGCGGGCTGCGCTCAAGGTCACCCGCGGGCAGGCCCCGTCGTTTGCCGACCTCACCTCCGGTGAGCATCTGGCGGAGTACATCGTCACCTCCATCGTGTTGTGGCTGCTCACCGCCGTCGGACTGGTGCTGTGCATCATTCCGGGCCTGTTCGTGATGTTCTTCATGATGATGGCCCCCATCCACGCACTCGACACCGGTGCAACCGTGGGCGACTCCATCTCGCGAAGCATCGCGATCGTCAAGGCGAACATCGTCCCGATCATCGTGTTGGTGATCCTGGCGATCATCGTCAGCATCATGAGCAGCCTCATCGGCGGAATGGCCGGCGCCATCGTCGCAGCGCTGATCCAGCTGCTGTTGACGCCGTTCACCGCGCTCGCCTCAGCGGCCGCGTATCGCCAAGGCAACGGCGAGGCCCTCGCCGCGTAGGCCCGGCACCGCCCGCGAGGCCGCACCGCCCGCGAGGCCGCACCGCCCGTACCACCCCCGATCGCTGCCCACAGTTCAACTGTGGGCACATCGGGTCACCTGCCGACCGGGTTTGCCCACAGTTGAACTGTGGGCAAACCCGCGTTCGGCAGCGAAAGCAGTCAGTGCTCGTCGAATCAGCGCTGTTCGAATCAGCGCTGTTCGAATCAGCGCTCGTCGAGGAGGTGCACCGATCGGAGCCGACGGTCGAGGTGTCGCTCCATCGCCATCGACGCGAGGTGGTCGACCTCGAAGGTCGCCGCACCGATCGGCAGCTTCAGCGCCTGCGCCAGGCGTCCCCCGAGGATCAACTGCAGAATCAGCACCGCCTGCGAGCTGACGCTGATTCCCTCGCGGTGCTCGCGACAACGCAAGCCTCCGGCGTTCAGATCCAGGCTGACCAGATCGTCGGGGCTGCCGCACTCGACACAGCCGTCGACCACGAGGCCGACGCCGTCGTTGGCCAGCAGCTTGCAGTAGAACGACGGAGTCACCAGCGGAGTATCCCAATTGGCGACGGCGCGCAGGCCACCGACGAGCAGGTCGTAGAGCGCCGAACTCTGCTCTCCCTCCTGGCTCATCTGGTCGACCGCCTCCAACATCGCCGCCACACGCCCCATCCGATCGAGGTCCTCTCGCAGCGGCGCCGGGGACTCGACCAGGTCGACCTGGCTCACGATGTCGAGGTCGCCGCGACCCTCGTAGAACTGCGCGACGACATGGCACCCGGGTTCGAGGCGACCACCGAACCTCGACCTCGTCTTTCGGACCCCTTTGGCCACAGCCCGCACCTTGCCACGCCCCTGTGTGCAGAACACCACGATTCGATCGGCCTCGCCGAGTTTGTAGGTACGCAACACGACGCCGACGTCGCGGTACAGCGCCATGGCTAGTCGTCGGTACTCAAGCCGCCGAAGCGACGTTCGCGCTGCTGGTATTCGGCGATGGAGTCATAGAGGTCCTCCCGGCGAAAGTCCGGCCACAACACGTCGGTGAACACCCACTCGCTGTAGGCCGATTCCCACATCAGATAATTCGAGGTGCGAATCTCCCCCGAGGTGCGCACCACGAGTTCCGGTTCGGGCATCTCGGGGTCGTACAGGTAGCGGCGGATGAGCTTCTCGTTCACCTTGTTCGGCGACACCCCCGAGGCGACGATGCGACGGACCGCGTCGACGATCTCGGCGCGGCCGCCGTAGTTGAAGGCAATCGTGAACGTCATCGACGAGTTGTCCTTCGTCAGCTCGATCGCCTCGTCCATTCGCTTCATCAGCCGTCGCGGGACCCGCCAGTCGCGGCGGCCGAGAAATCGGACCCGGATGCCGGCGGCGTTGAGTTCGTCGCGGCGGCTCACCAGCAACCGCTCGTTGAAGTTCATGAGGAACCGGACCTCGTCGAGCGGGCGACGCCAGTTCTCGGTCGAGAAGGCATAGACGGTCAGCCATTTGATGCCGGCGGCCTGGGCTCCCCACACCGTGTCCATCAACGCTTCTTCACCGGCTGCGTGCCCGTCGGTGCGCGGGAGTCCGCGCCGTTGCGCCCATCTCCCATTGCCGTCCATGACGACCGCCACGTGTTCGGGAATGTAGGACGCATCGAGTTCGCTCAGATCCACGACCAAACGGTATCGCCTCGCCGGCCGGTCCCCTGAACCTGCGCACACCGTTTCATACAATCCACACAACCGGGACCGCTGGGCCTCCGTGGTTCTCTGGTCCCGCCGGTCATCGGCACGGTGCAGATCTGTGACCGCCGTCACCCGTAATGGAGACCTTTGGCCCTACGAGCGTGTCAGTGGTCGTGGTTATGGTCTGCGCATGTCTCGATTTGCGCCCTCGCCCACGAAGCGCACACGTCGCTCGCCGATCACTGCAGGTTTGGCGGTGCTGGCGGCTGCCGCACTGACACTGGTTCCGGTCGCATGCGGCGACGACGCCGACACCGCGAGCGAGCCCGCCCTTGCCGGCGTGGTGCGCGACCCCGCCCTCGAGGTGGGTTCGGTTCAGTTGACGTCGAGCGACGGTTCCACCGTGTCGATGAAGGCGGACCCTGGCGAACTACTGATTGCCACGTTCGGGTACACCTTCTGTCCCGACATCTGCCCGACCACGCTCAACGACCTCAGCATCGTCGTGAACGACCTTCCCGACGATCTTTCCGACCGTGTGAGCGTCGCGTTCGTGACCGTCGACCCCGAACGCGACACCCCCGAGGTGCTCAGCTCCTATGTCGAGGCGTTCTTCACCGATCGCGGGCTCGGCCTGCACGGGGCCGACGAGGCTCAACTCGCCCAGGCGACCGAAGCGTTCGGTGTGCAGTTTCAGATCGACGACCACGAGCCAGGGTCGATCAACTACTCGGTTGCCCACACCGCGGTCACCTACGTCATCGACGAACGCGGCAGCGTCATCGTCGAATGGCCCTTCGGCACGGAGATCGACGACATGACCTCAGACCTGACGACGCTGCTGCGCTCCACCGACGCTGCGTCGTAGGTTCCGCCGACCGCTCGCCGCCGCGTTCGGTCTCCACGATTCAAAGCAACACCTTCACGACCATGACAAAAGGAGTCACCGTGAACCTCACCCCAACCCGCTCCTCAGCCATTCGCCGGTCCGCCACCGTGCTCGCAGCGTTGTCCCTGGGCGTCGCTGCGCTCAGCGGCTGCAGCAGCGACGACGACGCTACCGACACCTCCACCACCGTCGCCTCGGCGCAGGACACCACAACCACGGCCGCCACCGACGGCGAACTCACCATGACCGGCGCGTGGGCCCGCACCTCTCCGATGATGGCCTCCAACGGTGCCATCTACATGGAGATCACCAACGCGACCGATGCCGACGACGCGCTGTTGTCGGTCAGCGTCGACCCCTCGATCGCGGCGACCGCCGAACTCCACGAGACCCGGGCCGCCGGCGGCGACATGGGCGGCGGCGACATGGGCGGCGGCGACATGGGCGGCGGCGACATGGGCGGCGACATGGGCTCCTCGACCACCGCACCCATGATGGAGATGGCCGAGATCGACCGGCTCGACATCGCCGCTGGCGAGGCCGTCAGCCTTCAGCCCGGCGGATACCACATCATGTTGATGAACCTCGCAGCACCGCTCACCGAGGGCCAGGAGCTGGTCGTGACCCTCACCTTCGAAAACGCCGGTGACATCGAGGTCACCGCCGTCGTCGGTGACGGCGCCCCGTGAGCTGAGCCATGAAACCTCGGCATCGGACACTCCGAAATCGGCTCGGGATCCCCTGGGCGGTACTCGCCGTGACGATCGCATGCATCGTCACGGCGGGCGCCTGCTCAGGTACGAGGGAACCGCAGACGATCTCGATCGTCATTCCTGCCGGCACCCAGGACCGCCTCGACGCCGGTGAGAAAGTCGAGATCATGCCCTCCCGACTTGAGTTCCACGTCGGCGACACGTTGCACATCCGCAACGACGACGATGTGACCCAGTCGATCGGACCGTATCTCGTCAAAGCGGGTCAGGACTTCCGGTTGCTCTACGGCTCTCCCGGGGTGTTCGAAGGGTACTGCCCCCTCAGCGAAGGCGAGCGATACGAGATCGTGGTGAAGAAATGACGCGTCCCGCACCTGCCGACCGCCACTGGTATCGAGGACGCCACCGAGCCGCGACCCCGCTCCTCGGCATCCGCATCACGATGACGGTCCTTGCTTTGGCAGCCATCGCGACTGGCTGCGGAGGCTCGGAATCCAGCGCGTACACCGCCGCCGATCTGCGCAGCGGCGACGCGGTCTCGGTCGACGACCTCGCCGGCTCCCCGGCGCTGCTCGTGAGTTGGGCCACGTGGTGTCGTGAATGCGACGAGGAACTCGCCGGGCTCCAACAGTTCGCTGAATCCTTGGAGGCACAAGGGGTGCGCATCGTCGCGGTCAACCTCGACGCCGCCGACGTGGAGGCCGAAATCGACGAGAAGATCTCGCGCCACGACCTGTCGGTCGAACTGTGGCGGGATCGCCGCAATGAGTTCCGAGGCGCCTTCGGAGCGCTCGGTGTTCCAACCACTGTCGTGATCGACGCGAACGGCAAGGTCGTCGGAACCTTCCCGGGTGCGGTCGACTTCGACGACGAGGCCGTGCTCGAAGCGCTCGACACGGCGAGGAGCTAGGTCCCACCATGTCGACGATCCTTGCGGTCACCGAACAGGTCGGCGACGGACCACTCCTCATCGCGATGGCGATCGCCTTCGCTGCTGGGGTGCTGTCGTTTCTGTCACCGTGCGTCTTGCCGCTCGTGCCCGTCTATCTGTCCTTCACCACCGGGTTGTCCGCGGCCGACCTCGCCGGGGCGACCACGGAGGCTGCGGCGCAGACTCCGGCCATCGCCGGCGCTGAGGGCACGGCCGCCACCGATGGCGAAGCAACAGATCCCGAACCGCCGACCGCACCGTCACGTGCGGCGGTGCGACGTCGCGTGGTCATCGGCTCGCTCGGGTTCGTTCTGGGCACCGCCGTGGTGTTCGTTTCCTTCGGAGCGCTCTTCGGCAGCTTCGGCGAGGCGCTTCGCACCCACGCGCTCGGCCTGTCGCGGATCTTCGGCGTGGTCACCATCGCGTTCGGCCTCCTCATGGCCGGGGCATTCGACAAGATCGGAGCGCTGCAGCGCGACGTACGCATCCACAAGGTCCCCGGCGGCGGCCTGCTGGCCGCACCGGTTCTCGGGTTTACGTTCGCACTCGGTTGGACCCCCTGCATCGGCCCGACCCTGGGCACCGTGCTCGGCCTGTCGGCATCCACCTCCGGGGCCACCGCCGCCCGGGGCGCGGTGTTGTCGGTGGCCTATTGCATCGGCCTCGGCCTGCCGCTGCTGATCAGCGGCCTCGCGTTCACCCGTGCGATGTCGGCATTCGCCGTGATTCGCCGCCACTATCAGGCGCTGATGGTCGCCGGCGGGGTCTGCCTGATCGTGCTCGGCCTGTTGCAGGTCACCGGGGTGTGGACCACCTGGACGAACAGTCTCCAAACCCGATTCGGCGGGTGGAGCCTGCCGTTGTGAGGACACCAGCGAGGCGGGTGCCGGCAACGCGGTACTCGCCTGAGATGACGATCGGCTTGTCTTCCAAACAGCCGAACTAGTGACGCCGTGACCGACGCGGATGGCGCGACCTTCTCGACGCTCTCGAACACGGGGGATCGCAGCGCTCCTCAGCACGCGTGATCGCCGCCGCTCGGTCCCCGCGGTAGCCGTGCTGCATGGTCGGGCATGACCACTCGATGTCGCCCGGCTCCTCCGCGTCGGAAACACCGATCTCGCTGCGGACGTCCACGCCGCCGAAGCGCTCGCCGCTCACCGCTCCGCGCAGTTCGTCGCCCACTGGCTCGTCGACAATCCGGACATCGACCCGAACCCGGCCGATGTTGACGCGGACACGGGCGGCGCACTCACCCGGCTCGGCCTGCTCACCGCATCAGCCCGGTCACAATTCTCCGACCGTCTCGGCGTGGATGAGTTCACCGGCAGCGTGCTTGACGTGTCCGGCCGTACCGCGCTCCTCGCAGACGAACAGGGCAATGCACTCCCCATCCCAGCGAGCACGAGCCATGAGGGACTCACACCGGGCGCATTCGTCGCCGTCGACACCGAACGCCTCGACGGTGGCGCAGCCACGATATGGGTCCGACCCGCGTTCGTGTCCGATGACGATCCCCACGCTCTGCATCCCGGCGGCGTTCGGCTGCTGACCGACGCCGAACGGCACGCCTCCCGCGAACCGGCTGCGTCGACACGTTGATCCTGCGGCCGTTCGACAACGAGGCAGCTGACGCATAGCTGCTCACCACGTTCGCCTGCTCGACCGGCGCTCCCTACGAGGACAAGGTAGAGCACTGGATCCGCCACAACGCACGCTCATGGTTGAACGATGCGCCACGAGCGGTGTTCCAACGCCGCGCGATCGCACTGGTCGAAGACGACGACTCCACGCTCGTGGCTGTCGCGTCCTGGCAGGACATCGTGCGCATCGACCTCGACGGAATCTGGGTCGAAGAACTCGCAGTCGCGACCACCCATCAGCACAGCGGTACCGGAACCGCTGCCTACGAACTGGCCACGGACCACCTCCGCACCATCGATCGCGACGGTGACCACCTCGCCGCACTCGTCCACGTCAGCAACACGCGCAGCAAACGCCTCCTCTCGACCGTCGGTTGGCAGAAGGCAACCGACGGGGACGCCGACCACGAACTCTGGTTCGGCCGACTCTGACGGCTGCGACCCCCGAAGTCGCTCGATGAGCGGGAGCGAGACGATCGCCAGTCAGATGGCGGCGGTCGCTCCCGGCTCATCTGGCGCATCGCTTCACTCGCCCCACACAGGGTGCGCTCCCCACGCTCGACCGGCTTGCACAGCTGCCTCGGTCGCCTGCCACACTCGTGGGGGTGAATCCGGGTAGCTACAACGACGTCGCCGCAACGCTGCGCAGCGTCACCGGTCGCCTCCCCGCCCACGAAGACCGGCCCGGGCAGGTGCGCATGGCCGAGGCCGTGGCCGACGCGATCGCGGACAAGCGGCACCTCGTCGTGCAGGCGGGCACCGGCACCGGCAAATCCCTGGCCTACCTCGTCCCGGCGATCGCATCCGGAAAGCGTGTCGTGGTCGCCACGGCCACCAAGGCCCTCCAGGATCAGCTCGCCGACAAGGAATTGCCGTTTCTCGCCACCGAGTTCACCGCGCTGAGCTGGGCGGTGTTGAAAGGTCGATCGAATTACCTGTGTCGCCAACGCCTCGACGAGGCGCTCGCACCCCAGGCACAGATCGGCCTCGACGGAATCGTCGAGGCCGCCGACCGCACCCCTGGCGGGGACGTTCGTCCGGGGTCGGTTCCCCTGCGGGTCCTCAAGGAACTCGAGGCGTGGGCGGACGAGACCGCGACCGGGGATCGAGCCGACCTCGCGGAGGAGCCCAAGGCGTGGGTCTGGTCGGCGGTATCGGTGGGACCGAGGGAATGTCCGGGCGCGGCCAAGTGCCCGCGCGGCGAGGACTGTTTCGCCGAGGTGGCACGCCGGCGGGCGGCGAGCGCTGACGTCGTCGTGGTGAACACCCATCTCTATGGGCTCCACCTCGGCTCGCGGGGCATGATCCTGCCGGACCACGACGTCGTGGTCTTCGACGAGGCCCACGAGGTCGAAGACATCATGAGCGCGACGACCGGGCTCGAGGTCGGACCGGGATCGGTCACCTCGTTGGCCCGCATCGTGGGCAACCTGATCGCTGACGACGCACTGCTCGACCAACTCGATTCCGACGCGGCGCGGCTCAGCGCGTTACTGGCCCCCGAGGTCGGCTCACGGCTGCGGCGCGGACTGCCCGACGAGGTGTCCGACACGCTGGTGGCGCTGCGCGAACGGGTGACCCAGGTGACCAACACGGTGCGCAAGATCGACGATCGCGCCGGAACCGACACCGCGACCCGAAAGGAACGCGTGACGAAAGCCGCGACCGGGCTGCTCGACGACCTCGCCACCATCGTCAACCCACCCGGAGACTCGGTGTTGTGGGTCGGCGGCACCCCGGACCATCCGAAGCTCGAACTGGCACCCCTCGACATCGGGGCGACCCTCGACTCGCTGCTGTGGAACGCGACCGAATCCGGCCTCGACATCGACTTCGGCGACGCTGTCGACCCCGACGGCCACGACGGCCAGGTCGACGACGGCACCTACGGCATCCCGGATACCGTCATTTTGACCTCCGCCACCATCCCCGACGGGCTTGCCGAACGCCTCGCCATCCCACCGGACACCGTCGAGGTGATCGACGTCGGGACCCCGTTCGACTTCGAGAACCACGCGGTGCTGTACTGCGCCGCACATCTCCCCGACCCCCGGTCGCAACACTACGGCGCCGCCGTCGCCGAGGAACTCGTCCGACTCATCAACGCTGCCGGCGGCCGAACCCTGGCGTTGTTCACCAGCTATCGAGCGATGAACGAAGCCGCCGACGCGGTCGCCGAAAAGGTTTCCTTGCCGATTCTGCGTCAGGGCGACCGACCGAAGCCGGCGCTCGTGGAGGCCTTCAGCGAGGATGCCGAGTCGTGCCTGTTCGCCACGATGGGCTTCTGGGCTGGCATCGACGTTCCCGGCGACTCGCTGCGCCTCGTCGCGATCGACAAGATCCCGTTCCCTCGCCCCGACGAGCCGTTGTTGCAGGCACGCCGCGAACGCGCCGCAGCCGCGGGATTCTCCACGATCGATCTCCCCCGCGCCGCGACGATGCTCGCTCAGGGCGCCGGCCGACTCATCCGAACCGCCACCGACCGCGGCGTCGTCGCGGTGCTCGACCCGCGCCTCGCCACCAAGAAGTCGTATCGCTGGCAACTCATCTCCGCCCTACCTCCGATGCATCGCACCAAGGAATTCGATGAGGTGCGCGACTTTCTCGCATCGTTGGCCGGATCGGCGCCCGACGCGAGCTGATCCGACGCGAGCTGATCCAGCGCGGGCTGACCCCAGCGCCCCGCTGCCTCACTCGCCGAGGTGTAACAGCGCCCGGTCCTCGTATCGAGGGGTACGCGCCGGACCGTCACCGAGATGAGACTCGATCAGGGTCACCCACTCGACGTCGAACCACCTCGACTCATAGGTGTCGAGCGACTGCACGATACGTCCCGCCGCACGCCGGCGCCGAGACCTCGCCACCGTGACGTGCGGGACAAAGCGCGTCCCGTCGGGCATGGCACCCGCAGCATTGGCGATGCCGCGAAGCGCCGTCGACCACTCGCCGAGCACGACCGCGGCCTCCGCGTCGACCCCCATCCATAAGGTGGATGCCTCCGCCGGATTCGCGAACGCGCCGCACCCCTCGAGGCGCATGCGCAACGGCGCGTGACGCCTAGCCCAGGCATCGGCCAGGTCGACCAGTTCCCCGAAACGAGCATCCGGCACCGATTCCATGAACGCCAACGTGAGGTGCCAGTTGTCGGGTCGAATCCAACGCCAGGGTGGGCGCCGATCCCGCTGCAGCGGTGCCGCGTCGGTGGCATCGCGACGGGGGTCGACGAACTCGTCGAGGTCCTCGACGACGTCATCGGGCAGCTGCACGGCGAAGAACCCACGCATCGCCTCATCGTGACACACCCCGCTGCCAACGCCGCCGCGCATCCAACACCAGCGCCGCCGCACGTCCCGCCGCACATCCCGCCGCACATCGCTGCCACCATCGCTGCCACCCTCGGGATCGGCATCGCGGGCGGGCCAGTTCGATCCGGGAACCGTCGCGGTGCAACACTTTGCGCCATGACCGATTCGCCGTGGAAAGGGGATGCGTCGAGCCTCGTCGACGCGTTCCGCAAAGGGGAACATTCGCCGCGAGAAGAAATGGAGGCCACCCTCGCCGCCATCGAACGCAGCGAACTCAACGCATTCAGCCACATCGATGCCGAAGCGGCGCTCGCGGCCGCCGATTCCGCCGACGTGTGGAAGCCCTTCGGTGGCGTGCCGTTCGCCATCAAGGAGCTCGATCAGGTCGCCGGGTGGCCCGACACCGAAGCCTCGTTGGTGTTCAAAGGGCGCCGAGCGACCGAGACCTCCCCCTACGTCGAGCGATCGATCAACGACGGCGGGTTCGCTCCGGTCGGGTTGACCACGGCGAGCGAATTTGGCGGGTTGAACGTCAGCGTCACCAAGATCAACGGCATCACCCGCAACCCGTGGAAGCCGTCTCAGACCGTCGGTGGCTCATCGGCAGGTAGCGCGGCGGCGGTTTCCGGTGGGCTCATCACCATGGCCTCGGGCGGCGACGGCGGCGGGTCAATCCGCATTCCCGCCGGATACACCGGTCTGCTGGGAATGAAGGGAACCTTCGGACGCATTCCGCGCGGCCCCGCGGCACCGTCACGGCCCAACACCGTCGTTCACGGCGCGATGGTTCGCTCGGTCCGTGACATCGCCCGTTTCTACGACGTCACGTGCGGTCAACACCCGTGGGACCCGCTGTCGCTGCCCAATCCCGGCGACTGGGAGGCGAACCTCGACACCTACGACCTGCGCGGCCGCAAGGTGGCGGTGATCCCCGATCTCGGTTCGGTCACCCTCGACACCGGCGTGGATGGCCGGATTCGCGAACACGCCGACGCGCTCATCGCCGCCGCGGGCCTGGTGAAGGTCGACCTCGACCTCGACCTGCACAACATCACCGCCGAGTGGGCGATCGGCAACCTGTCAACGCTGCTGGCCGAACTCGACGATCGTTGGCCGGCGTGCGCCCCACTCTTGACCGACGCCATCGCCGACGGCCTCCGGATCGCGACGTCGTTCTACAACCTCAACACCGCCGCGGTGGCCGAACAAAAGCGCCTGCAACTGCAACGTCAGATGGCCGACGCGTTCGAACAGGTCGACTTCATCATCGCCGCGACCAACCCAGGGCCCGCCTTCCCCGCCGAGTGGGAGACGTCAAACCCCCTGCCGGAGGCGCTCACGAGGATCCGCTCCGGAGCCGTCGGACGGGGCGCTCAACGAGCATTGTTCGGCGGCATCCGCGCAGCCACCGGCGTGGCCCCCAGAACCCCCCTCCGCATCCTCGCCCAGGCCGCCGAGCGCGCCCCGGAGATGTTCGAGATGGGCGGGCTGACCATTCCGTCGAACATCTACGGCAACCCTGCGGTGTCGATTCCCGCCGGCACCGTCGATGGGCTTCCCATCGGGTTGCAGGTGCTCGCCCGACACCATCAAGACGCCCTGTTGTTGGACCTCGCGCGGTGCGCCGAGCGTCACCTGCCGTGGCCCCTCGTCGCTCCCACGGCGACATCGGCCACCGAGGTGTCCGCCGGCGCCTAAACCCACGGCCCGGTTCGTCGCCCCCCGGTTCACCGCCGTAGACTGCTGGGGTCCCTGGAGGCTCTTTCCATGTCATCCGATTTGGCCGAATCCACCGTTTCGATCGACCCCACCATCTTCCAGATCGACCCCGCCCGCTTGACCCAGGCGGCCAAGACGATCGACGCTGACGCCCAGCCCGACGAGGCTGCTTGCCCCGTCCCGCGCGCACTGGCCAAAGCGATGGGAGCAAGCGCGTGCCCGTTCCCGGTCGGGGGCGCTACCACAGAACCCGTGCGGCGGTCGGCTGCCGACACCGCGATGCGCAGGCTGTTGCGAGTCCACGACCGGCCGGCCCAGGTCAGCGAGCGGGCCGCGGTCGCCGCCTTCCAGAAGTCGATGCTGATCTCGGCGGCTCGCTGCACCCTCACCTACGTGGTGTTCCCGGTGCTGTTGCCCATGGTCAGCTTCGCTCGTGGCCTCGGCCCCGTCATCGGAATTCTGATCGGAACGTTCGCGCTGTGCTGTGACGTGTTGACAGTTCGCCGGTTCTTCGCCATCGACCACAAGTGGCGCTGGTATTTCACCGCCGTGGCCACCGCCGTGATGACCCTGTTGACCGTGTTGCTCGTCGAGGATCTGATCAACCTCATGAGTTGAAGGCCTCGGGTCCGGTCTCGGTAGCCGACCCGGTCTCAGTAGGCGACCCGGTCTCAGTAGCCGAGTCGGTCGAGCGCCTTGGGCCGACGTTGCCAGTCCTTGTCGACCTTGACGTGCAGTTCCAGATAGGTGCCCTCGGGCATCTCACGGCGGGCGTCGATCCCAACCTGTTTGAGCACCGCGCCCTTCTTGCCGATGACGATCCCCTTCTGAGACTCCCGTTCGACGAGGATCTCCACCCGGACCCGCGGCCAGTCCCATTCGGTCACCCGACACGCAATCGAGTGGGGCAACTCGTCTCGGGTGACCGCCAGCAACTTCTCGCGTACCAACTCCGCAACCCAGAACGCCTCTTCGACGTCGGTGACCATGTCGGTCGGATACCAGCGCGGGCCCTCGGGTAGACGACTCACGAGGTGATCGACCAGGGCGTCCACCCCCTCGCCGGTGACGGCTGATACAGGAAAGTACTCCGAGCGTTCGAAGTCGCTCGCCCGAAGCAGTTGCTCGACCACCTGATCCTTTGAGGCCAGGTCGCACTTGTTCACCACGACGATCGCGTCCGGCGGAACGCGTTCGGCCACCCAGGCGTCGCCACGACCGACCCGGGCCGTCGCATCGACGAGCAGGCACACGACATCGACGGCCTTGGCTCCGGCCGCATCGATTGCCGCGTCGTTGAGCCGTTCGCCCATCAACGTGCGCGGCTTGTGAATGCCGGGGGTGTCGACGAAGACGATCTGGGCATCTGGCCGGTTGAGCACCCCTCGGATCTGGTGGCGGGTCGTCTGGGGCTTGTCCGACACGATCGACACCTTCCGACCGAGAATGCGATTCAGCAGGGTGGATTTTCCGACGTTCGGCCGTCCCACGAAACTGACGAACCCGGACCGGAATCCCTCCGGCACTTCGTCGATCCCCTCATCCGAACCAGCCGACCCAGACGCGTCCGACGATGACGACGACCGCGAGGAGGACGACCCCAACGAGGCGAAGAACTCCTCGACGGAGTAGGTGCGACCCTCCTCACCGGGATCGATCAGGTAATCATCGTCAAATTGCGAGTCGTCGACGTCGTCCTCGTCGTCGAGGGGGTCGTCGAACATCGGTGGCTGACTCACGACTCCTCCACGACTTCTTCGGCGGCTTCGTACGGTTCGATCATGACCCGCTCGACCCGGCGCCCGTCCATCCCCTCGACGGTCAGGCGGTATCCGTCGACCTCGATCGAGTCACCCACATCGGGCACCCGCCCCAGTTCCGAGAACACCAATCCACCGACCGAGTCCCAGTCCCCCTCGGGAAGCGAAATATCGAATCGGTCGTTGATGTCGTCGACGTTGCTCGAGGCATCGTGCACGACCACCGCGCCGGAACTCAGTTGTTCGGCCCAGTCCACCTCGGTGTCGAATTCGTCGGTGATCTCGCCGACGAGTTCCTCGAGCAGGTCTTCGAGGGTAATCAGGCCGGCGGTCCCGCCGTACTCGTCGATCACGACCGCGATATGGGTCTTGCGCGCCTGCATCTCGCGAAGCAACTCCGCCACACGCTTGGTTTCGGGCACGAAGTAGGCCTCCCGCACGAACGCCTCGACCGGATCGGCGCCGTGGTGGTCCCGCTCGGCGCGCATGATGTCCTTCGAGTACACGATGCCGATGATCTCATCGACGTTCTCGCGGTAAACCGGAAACCGGCTGAGCCCGTTGAGAATGGCGATCTCGACGCAGTCGGCGACCCGGTATTCGGCCTCGAAGGTGACCATGTCGGTGCGCGGCACCATGATCTCTCGCGCCACGGTGTCGCCGAAATCGATGATCGACTCGATCAGGTCGCGTTCCTCCTCCTCGATCACCGCGGCCTCAGCCGCCTCGCCCATCAACGCGATGATCTCCTCCTCGGTGACGAACGGACCCTGTTCGAGGCCTTTGCCCGGCAGGATCAGGTTCGTGACCCAGATCAACACGTTGGCGATGTGGCGAAACACCCGGCTCAACAAGATGACCAACGGTGCGGTCAACAGCGCCGCGCGGTCGGTGTGTTGCAGCGCCCAGGTCTTCGGCGCGGCCTCGGCGATGATGAACACGACCAACACGTTGATGACCGTGGCGACGGCGACACCCCACGGGCCGAACACGTTCGAGGCGACGATACCGGTCAGTGCCGCCTGCACCGTCTGGCAGCCGAGGGCCACCAGGTAGACGGCGTTGAGGCTGCGTTCGAAGTTGTTGATGACATAGAGCACCTTGTCGGCGCGCTTGTTGCCCTCCGCCTGCAACGCCATCGCCCGGGTCTTGGAGATACGTGTCACCGCGGTCTCCGCAACCGCGATGGCGACGCTCAGGGAGATGAGCAGAACGATGGCGACCGTCATCAACATGTCGGTCGAGGTGAATTCAACGGCGATCATGACTCCTGCCAAGGGTCGCGGGAAAGAGGTGTCCACAACTGGTTCATCAGTCGGCGTTCGCTCGCCCACATCAGCGCGCGCTCGTCGGGTTCTGCATGGTCGTGGCCCAACAGATGCAACGTCGCGTGGATCAACAACAATGCGATCTCATCGTCGAGCGAACCTGCGTGGTCCGCCGCGTTGCGTTCGGCGACGTCCCAACACAGTGCGATGTCGCCGACGAGACGGACCTCGTCGGCTTCGAGCATCGTCGGGTCATCGTCGATCGGAAACGACAACACATCGGTGGCGCCATCCACACCCATGTGATCGGCGTTGAGTTGGGCGATCGTCGGCTCGTCGACGAACACCACGTTGGTTTCGGCCGGAGCGCGCACTCCCTCGCCGCCTTGCGCTCGGCGAACGAGATCGGCCCAGCGGTCGGTGTCGACCCCTCGTTCGGTCTCGTCGATGACCACGACGACGAGGTCGTGCAAAGAGTCGTCCTCCATCAGCGTTTACGGCGCCCGTCACCGGCGGGCTCACCCGCGGCGGCATTGCGTTCGTAGGCATTCACGATCTGGGCGACGATGCGGTGCCGCACGACGTCTCGGCTCGTCAGTCGGACAAAGGTCAGGTCGTCGATGTCGGAGAGGATCTGCTCGATGCCGTCGAGGCCGCTGCGTCCGCCCTGCACGTCGACCTGGGTGACGTCGCCGGTGATGACCGCCTTGCTCCCATAGCCGATTCGCGTCAGGAACATCTTCATCTGCTCCGGCGTGGTGTTCTGCGCCTCGTCGAGGATGATGAAACTGCGGTTGAGGGTGCGGCCGCGCATGAACGCCAACGGTGCGACCTCCACGACGCCACGCTCGAGCATCTTGGCTGCACCTTCAGCCCCGACCATGTCGTAGAAGGCGTCGTAGAGCGGGCGAAGGTACGGGTCGACCTTCGCCATGAGGTCGCCGGGAAGAAACCCGAGGCGCTCGCCGGCCTCAACCGCGGGACGCGTCAACACGATGCGTTCGATCTGCTTGCGTTGAAGCGCCTGCACCGCCATGGCGACGGCCAGCCAACTCTTGCCGGTTCCCGCAGGGCCGATCCCGAAGGTGATGATGTTGTCGGCGATCGCATCGATGTAGCGGCGTTGCCCCGCGGTCTTGGGGCGGACACTGCCCCCGCGTGCGAGCCGCACCACCTCGGTGCCCAACACCTTCGACGGCAATTCGTCGGCGCGGACCATGTCGATCGTACGATGCACCAGGTCGCCGTCGAGTCGCTGCCCGCCCTCGACGAACATGATCAGCTCGTCAAAAACCCGGGCCGCGGAACCCGCATGGGGTCCGGACAGGCGAATCTCGTTGCCGCGGGCCACCATCGTGGTGTCGCCGAACTGTGCGCCGACGGCATCGAGCCACTGATCACGTTCGCCCAGCAACAAGGCCATGAGATGGTTCGCCGACACGTGCACCACCGCCTGTTCGACGGGATTGGTGCCGGCGGTTCCGTCCGCGTCCGGATCCGTGGTGTCGAACCGTTCGGTCGCGTCTTCGGTTTTCATCATCTTCAGTCACCAACGCTTTCGTCCGAAAGTGTAGTGATGTCCACCACAGGCGCTGAAGGCGATTCAGAGCGACGTGTCATCGACGCGGCCCGCGAGCGCCGTTCGGCGCGTATCGAACGCGATGAGGCGGCCGCCGAGACGAGTTTTTGCGGACTGCTTTCGGCGCTGGTCGAGCGACGCGAGCGCGTGACCCTCCTCACCGATGTCGGAGACACGGTGGCGCTCGCCCTCGTCGCACTCGGCAGCGACGGCGTGGTCGGGCGTCGCGACGACACTGCCCTCGTGCTGTTGCACGCCGACGCGATTCTCGCCATCACCAGCGAAGCTGCGAGGGTGCATGCGTCGAACACCGCGCCGACGAACGACTCGGGCCCGCCGTGGAGCGAACTCGTCGCAACGTCGCTCGCTGCGGGCATGAACGCGACCGTTCGCCGAGGCGCGGTGACGATTGCCGGCGAGGTGGAAAGCGTGGGACGAGACGTGGTCACACTCGTTCGTTCCGACGGCCGAACCCGGTGCTATGTCAGCGTCGCCTCGTTGACCGAGGTGGTCTCGGACTCGCCGGCGTCATAGCTCTCGTCGCCTCCAGCGCTGCTGGTATCGGTCTCGAGGGTCCCAGGGGCGATGCGACAGTTGTCGATGAACTGCTCGACCTCGGACTCCTTCAGTCGAATCACGCGACCGAACCGGTACGCGGGCAATTGCCCCTCATCGATGAAGCGATACAACGTGCGCGGCGTAACGCCGAGTCGACGAGCAGTCTCGGCGGTATTGAGCCATACGATCCCATTGGACGAAGCCATGGGACGAACCTACCGCAACCGTCGCGTCAGGTGGGGAACCCCCCGAGCACCCGCCGAGCACCCATCGAGCACCCATCGAGCAGCCGGGTTCTGTAGGTAATTTCTGCGGTCCAGGCCGCAGAAATTACCTACAAAACGCCCGTAGTGGGGCGTGACCGGGTCGGCCAACCCAGCGCCCGACATGGGTCATCCGACCCAGAACCCCCGGGGAAATTCTGCATTCATGGACCGCATCTCGTCGCGTTCGATGTCGCTACCCGACCGCCGGAGTCGGGGTGCGAAGGGTCGACATGGCTTCAACGATTCTCAACCCACGCTCGAAGACGCCGGGTCGCTCCCGCGCCGAATCGGGCCGGACACCTGCGGGCGAACCCCTCGACGACCCGGTGTCGATCACCCGACGGCTACGCCGAAGCGCCGGTTTGCCGTCGGGGCGGGCATTGGCCGGCGCCCTCATGGTCACCGTGGCGGTGCTCGGGGTGGTCGCCGCCTATCGCGATGCCACCACGACCGCCACGACGGAGTGGATCGTCGTCGGACGATCCGTCGCCGCCGGCACCATCATCAGCGCCGAGGACCTCGCCTACGCCCCGGCGGACCTCAACGACGCCACCGCCCGACGCTCCTTCACCAACCCCGACGACGTCATCGGCCAGGAGGCGCTCATCACGCTCGAACGAGGCGACCTGGTTCTGGCGAGCGCGATCAGCGAACCGCTCGGCACCGATGCCAACACCGGACGAGCGATCGGCCTCACCCTCGATGCCGCTCGGGCCCTCGGAGGGAACCTGTCGGTCGGCGACCGGATCGACATCTATGCCCTCGGCAGTTCCGGCAGCGACGCCGAGGTGCTCGAGCGCAATGCCCGGATCACCGCGGTCCGCGGAACCACCGGCGAGTCGATCGGAAATTCGGCGAGTGTCGGCTTCACGGTTGCGGTCTCCGATGAGGCGGCCGCGCTTCGCATCGTGACCGCAGAAAGCACCGTCGGGCTGACGGTGGTCAAAGGCTCACCCCACCCGGCCGACCCGGAGTCCGCACGATGAGGGTCGAACGGTACGCCGTCGTCGGACTCGCGCGGGTTCGCTCCCCGTGGTTCGGCGAGGTCGCCTCGTGGGCGAACGCCGGGGTGCTGCCGATCGACTTCATCAAGTGCGTCAGCACCGCAGAGCTTCGGGCTCGGCTTCATGATGCACGCGGGGTCTCGGCAATTCTGGTCGAGGCCGGAGTTGCAGGATTCGATCGCGATCTCATCGACGAGGCACGCACCTTGGGGGTGGCCTCCATCGTGGTCGGGGCGGCATCGGAGCTCGGCCACGAAACCGACTGGGCACGCCTCGGCGCAGCGGCGGTACTGCCGGACCGATTCGACGAAGCCACATTGATCGACACCCTGTCGAACGTGGCCGAGCCGATCAGTTCCGCCCCCGCGGTCGTCGTCGACAGCGAGTCGCTCGACGACCGCGACCAAGACGCTTCGTCTCCGGGTTCACTGATCGCCGTCATCGGCTCGGCCGGGTCGGGCACTTCGACCACCGCGATGGCACTGGCTCAGGGCCTCGCCCGCCAGACGGCGAACGCCTCGGAGGGCCGACTGGGATCGGTCGTGTTGGCCGACCTCGTGCGCCGCGGGCACCTCGCCATGTACCACGACGCGAAAGACGTCGTGCCCGGGTTCCAGGAACTCGTCGAGTCCCATCGCAATGCCTCGCCAACACCGAGCGAAGTCGCCGAGCACCTCTTCGATGTCGACGACCGCGGCTATGCGTTGCTGCTGGGGTTACGCCGCACCAGAGATTGGACCGCGCTTCGACCCAAGGCGGTCGAAGCGTCCATCGAGTCACTGCGATCGAATTTCGACCACGTCGTGGCCGACCTCGACGCTGAACTCGACGGCGAAGCCGAGACCGGTTCGGTCGATGTCGAGGAACGCAACGCCGCGAGCAGGCTCGTGGTTCGCGACGCCTCGCTGATCGTGATCACCACCGATACCTCGCTCAAGAGCGTGCACGAGTTCCTGCATCTGCTGCGCGACCTGGCCGATCACGGAGTTTGCGCGAGCCGCATCCTTCCGGTGGTGACCCGCGCCCCGCGATCGCCGCGCCAACGCGCCGAATGCACCAGAACCCTGTCGACCCTCGGCGGGCTGCCCGGCGACCTGTCCCCCGTCTTCGTCCCGGCCCACCGCCACCTCGAGGCCATCCACGCCAACGGATCGCCGCTGCCACAAGCCGTGTGCTCGCCACTCGTGGGTGCGGTGCGCGCCGCGCTCTGCATGGGCACCGCGACCGCACGGACATCCCGCACCGTAGACCCACCGGGATCTGACGACTCGGCGAAGACCGCTCAGCCGGTAACCCCGAGGGCACACGACAGCGCCAACAACGCGACGACCGCACTCGTCAGCACGAGGTAGATCCGATCGCCCATCCGGGCGAAACCGACCAGCGAGACCACGACGCGCACGAGCGGCGTGGCCACCAACAGGCACAGCCCCAGCGTCATGATGCCGACCGCGCCCCCACTTCTGAGCGACTCCCAGGCGGCATCGAGTCGATGCGATGCTGCGAGGTTCGGGTCGATCAGTCGGTCGAGCGCGCCACGATCGCCGGACAACGACCCGTCGACGAAGCCGACCACCACCCCGATCGTCATCACCGTCAGCGAGGCCACCACGCCGAGGCGAAGCACCTTGGAAATGACCACTTCGAGCCCGCCGGAGGCGTCGCCTGGATCGCTGGAATCGCTGGGTGCGCCGTCGTCGGCTGCTTCCAGCGAGCGATCGGCGCTCATATCTTGGCCGCTCATATCTTGGCCGCCATCTGCACTGCGGTCAGCACCATCACCACGACGAAGAGCCTCCGTAACACGCCGTCGTGCACCCGGGGCATGAGCCGGGCTCCAAGGTTCGCGCCGCCGAGCACCCCGATCGCCACCGGCGCTGCGACGACCGGATTGACGTCGCCGCGCAACAGGTAGATCAGCGCGGCCGCGGTGCCGGTGACCCCGATCATGAGGTTCGAGGTCGCGGTCGACACTTTGATCGGCAGGCGCATCGCCAGATCCATCGCCGGCACCTTGAACACCCCGCCGCCGATACCCAACATGCCCGATGCGACCCCCGCGAAGTACATGATGGCGAACCCGACCGCGGGCCGACTCACCCGGTAGGGGTGCTCGCGTCCGGTGCGGGCGTCGGGGTAGCTGCCGTGCAGTTCGAGGCGATCCGCGAGCGCGCTCGGCGGTCCTGCAGAGGCGTCGTGGCGTCGCCGCATCATCGTCGCGGCCGCGATCAACAACACGGCGGCGAAGAAGCCGTTGAGCAGCGACGGGTTGGCGATCCCCACGAGCAGCGCACCGCAGATACCGCCACACACCGTCGACACTTCCAGAAACATCGCCACCCGCAGATTGCTCATTCGGTCGCGGGTGTAGGCCACCGCGGAGCCAGATGAGGTGGCGATCACCGCGATCATCGACGCCGCGATGGCGACCTTGATGTCGACTCCCAACAGCAGGGTCAGCCCGGGCACCACGACGATGCCCCCGCCGAGCCCCACCAGCGAGCCGACCAGACCGCCGAGCGCGGACAAGGCGAGCGCGCAGAGCACGAACACGAGCGGGTTCACGGCTGCCCACCCTACCCACCGTCCATCGGGGTCTCCTCGTCGACCGTGTGTGGGCACCGCCCGCAAAATCCGATGCCGCCGCTAGCATCCAAGGAGTCCGACCCTATGAGGGGGAAGCATGCGATTCCGGAACCTTGCGGTCACGGCCAGCCTTGCGCTTTTCGCTATCGGGTGCACCCCCGATAGCGGCAGCGGTTCCACGGTGACGACAACCTCGACCGCCACGGCCACCTCGACAACGTCCACGACCACCACCTCGACCACGAGCTCAACGACGACCACCACGATTCCGTCGACGGGGACGATCAATCGCCAAGACCGGGCCTCGGTGCAGAGCGCGTACGTCAACCGATTGTTGCCGGCGCTCGCGGCACCCAGCGGCTGGACGGGCAACGTCGCAACCTGCAACGCCGGAACCACCACGACAGCACATCAGACGGCGACCCTCGCGACGGTCAACTTCTTCCGCGAGTTTGTCGGCCTGACTCCGGTGACCTTCAACAGCACCTACTCGACAAAGGCCCAGCAGGCCGCACTCATGATGCAGGCCAACAACTCGCTCAGCCACACCCCGCCCTCGACGTGGACCTGTTACAGCGCGGATGGCGCCGCGGCCGCTGGCAGCTCCAACATCGCGCTCGGCACAACAAATGGCCCCGAAGCCATCCGCCTCTACATCGCCGACCCGGGGACGAACAACACCGCAGCGGGTCACCGCCGCTGGATCCTCGACCCGACGCGAGTGACGATGGGTTCGGGCACGACCGGCAACGCCAACGCCCTGTGGGTGTTCGGCACAACCCAAGCGTTGCCGTCGACGCCCGCTGTCGTCGCATGGCCCGCCGACGGGTTCTTCCCGGTCGAACTCGAGCCGCAGGGCCGGTGGTCGTTGTCGATCCCGAACGCCAACTTCAGCTCCGCCACCATCACCGTCACCGACAACCTCGGCACGAACTACTCGATCACGAAGCACGCCGTCACGAACGGGTACGGCCAAAACACGGTGGTGTGGCAGATGAATGGCCTCACCTACGGCAACGGTCAGGGCGACCGCACCTTCACCGTGACGGTCAGCGGTATCACCGGCTGGACATCGACGAGCTACAGCTACTCCGTGAAGATGTTCGACGCCGTCTGACCGATCCCCTCGGAGCGCGGCTCGACGCGAGAACGGCGTGAGCGCCCCAGGCGCCGCACCCGCCCGCGCGGCCAACCGGATAACCCCTTGAATCACTCGAATCCCGGGTGCGGTTCTCGTGCGCCTTAACAGGTGATTTCACCCAGTCAGGTGAGCAAAGTCACCTGATTAAAACCCAAAGAGGCTCGCTTCGTTCACATTGCCCCCATGACCTCGTCGCGAACGACGCTCACCTCACCGGTGCTCCTCATCGAACGGTCCGTGCAGGACCGCGCCAAGACCGTCGCCCTCGAACTCGACGGCCCCGACGGCGACCGCGCGCTGCGGGCCCTCATCGACGACGAGGTCGCTCGCTGGCAAGACGACCACAAGCGCGGCCTGCGTCCCTTCGCCCTCACCGACCCCGCCACCATCGCCGAACGCGCCTACCGCAACATCGCCGCCTACGGGCCGCTCACCACGCTCCTCGATGACGACGACGTCTGGGAGATCATGATCAACTCGCCGTCGGAGATCTTCGTCAAGCGCCACACCGGCACGAGCGGGTACCACGACGAGTCCTTCGAGGACGACGACCACGTCGTACGCACCCTCACCAAGATCCTCGACGACGCCTCCACCAGCCACCGCAAGCTCGACCCCACCGAAGGCCTCCAGGACGCTCAACTCGACACCGGCGCACGGCTCCACATCGTGCATGGCGACCTCGCCCGAGGCGGCCACCTCGTGGTCAACATCCGCAAGTTCACCGGCGTCGCGTTCCGCAGCCTCGATGAACTCGTCGACCGCGACATGCTCACCCCCGAGGTCGCACGCTTCCTGCGGGCGTGCGTTCACGCCAAGGCGTCGATCGTGTTCGCCGGCGCACCCGGGTCGGGCAAGACGACCATGTTGTCGTGCTGTGCAGCCGAACTCGACCCCACGCTGCGCGTGGTCATGGCCGAGGAGGTCTTCGAAACCGACGTTCCCGTCGCGAACCTGGCCTCACTGCAGACCCGCGCCGCACGGGCAGACCGCCCCGAGATCGACCTGCGGAAGCTCGTCGCTGGGTTCCTGCGCATGGCCCCCGACATCGCCATCGTCGGCGAAGTTCGAGACAAAGAAGCGCTCCCGCTTCTGCTCACACTGTCGAGCGGGGTGAAGGGATACACCACGATTCACGCCGGATCGGCCAGACAGGCGCTGACCAGGCTCCGCTTCATCTGCCAACTCGCCGATTCCGCCTCACAACTTCCGATCTCGGCGCTCAACACGCTGGTCTCCGAAGCGATTGACGTGGTCGTTCACTGCGAGCGCGGCCCGCAGGGTCCACGGGTCACCGGCGTCGTCGCCGTCGAGGACCTCGTCGCCGGGGTCGAGTCCGCACAGTTCACCACCACCGAGATCTACACCCGGCGGACGCTGAAGGACCGTCTCGAGCCGACCGGGGCGATTCCGTCGCGACTCGCTGAGCTCTTCGAGCGGGCCGGGCTCTGCATCACCGAGGAGTTGGGGTCGTGATCTGGGCACTGGCGGCGACTGCCGGCTACGGCGCCTATCTCCTCTACACCGCCTACGCGTTTCGCTGGAGCGGCCTGCGTCTTACCCCCTCGAGCGGGCGACTCGGCCCGACCCTGACCGAGCGACTTCGGCAGTGGATGCGACAGGCGGGCATCGAAGACGTCGAACCGCGCGAGTTCGTCGCGGTGACCGTCGCACTCGCTGCAGTCGGAGCCGTGAGCGGGTTCCTGTTGTTCGGCGGGGTCCTGGCTCCCCTCGCTGTCGGAGCGTTCGTCGGCTCGTCCCCCGTCGCCTCCTACCGCGTGCGACGGGCGAATCGTCGTGCCACCGCCAACGATGCGTGGCCGCAGCTGATCGAGGAGATCCGCGTCTTGACCGGGGCCGCGGGGCGATCGATCCCACAGGCGCTCCTCGAGGTCGGACGTCGCGGCCCCGAGGAACTGCGCTCCGCCTTCGATGCCGCCCACCGCGAATGGGTCATCACCACCGATTTCGAACGCACCGTCGCGGTATTGAAGGAACGTCTCGCCGACCCCACCGCCGATGCAACCTGTGAGACCCTGCTCGTCGCTCACCAGATCGGCGGCGGCGACCTCGACCGACGGCTCGCGGAACTCGCAGAGGACCGTCGGGTCGACAACCTCGGCCGCAAGGACGCCCGAGCCAAGCAGGCCGGTGTCCGCTTCGCCAGGCGCTTCGTCATCGCGGTACCGATCGGGATGGCGGTCGCCGGGATGTCGCTCGGTGACGGACGTGCCTCGTATCAGTCCGCTTCGGGACAGATCATGGTCGCCCTCGGACTCTCGCTGGTGGCGCTGTGCTGGGTGTGGTCCGGCGCGATGCTCAAATTGCCCGACACCGACCGGGTCTTCGACTGATGCCGGCCTGGTACCCACTCCTGGCATTGCCGTTCGCGGTCGGGCTTTCGTTGATGCTCAGCGAGATGCGTTGGTTCCGCACGCCGCCAATTGTCGAGCGGCTGCGTCCCTACGCTCCGCCGGGAACCGGTGAACAGCATCGACGAGGATGGCTCAACGCGGCATCGCTTCGCGACGTCATCGGCCCGCTCGTCACCACGTTCGGAAACCGGGTCTCGACCCTGCTCGGGGTCAACGACGACCTGTCGGTTCGTCTGCAACGCGCCGAAGTCCACCTCGAGGTCACCGAGTTCCGGCTCAAGCAGGCCACCTACGCGCTGGCGTCGATGGTGGCCGCCGCCGGTATCGGTGCGATGGCATCGATGGGTCCGTCCTTCGCGATCGCCGCGACGGTGTGTGCGCCGGTCCTGACCTTTCTCATCCTGGAACAGCGGGTCACCACCGCGTCGCAGCGCTGGCAGGAGGCGATCACCCTCGAGCTTCCGGTCGTCATCGAACAACTCGGCATGTTGTTGTCGGCGGGCTACTCGATCGGGGCGGCCATCAATCGCCTCGGGCGTCGCGGCCGTGGCCGCAGCGCCGCCGAACTCGCCAAGGTCAGCGCCCGTATCCGCCAGGGCATCCCCGAGATCGACGCACTTCGCGAGTGGGCCGCCTACACCGATCTCGCCGCCGTCGAGCGCCTCGTCGGCGTCCTGGCGCTCAATTGGGAGGCAAGCGATCTCGGCGCGCTGATCTCCGCCGAGGCGCGGTCGGTTCGCCGCGAGGTTCAACGTCAACAGGTCGAACTCATCGAGCGGCGGTCCCAGCAGGTCTGGGTGCCCGTCACCGTGGCGACCCTCGTTCCCGGAGTGATCTTCATGGCCGTCCCGTTCATCGACGCCATGGGAAAGCTGACCGGGCGATGACCGCAACAACAACCGGTGCCACGCACCACTCCTGGAGGGAGAACCACCATGACCAACGAACAACCCACCCCGACCAAGCGTCACCGTCGAAGCGAACGGGGCGAGGGTGTTATCTCCACCGCTATAGCTGTCTTGATCGTTGCCTTCCTCGGTGTCGGAATGTGGGCCGGGTT
Organism: Microthrixaceae bacterium; assembly: GCA_023957975.1. Classification (NCBI taxonomy): domain Bacteria; kingdom Bacillati; phylum Actinomycetota; class Acidimicrobiia; order Acidimicrobiales; family Microthrixaceae; species Microthrixaceae bacterium. The sequence goes on from JAMLGM010000005.1 coordinate 105,582, forward strand.
CAACCGGATTTTCACCGACGCCGTCGACACGACGGAACAGCAGGTGCGCTCGCTCGGCGACTGAACACGACCGGCGACGATCGCGGGTCGGGGACGTTGAGTACGTGTTTCGGGGTCGGCGTGTTCCTCGTGTTGTTGACCTTCGCGAGCCATGTGTTGTTGAACCTGTGGACCCTCAGCACCCTCGACGCGGTCGCCCACGACGCGGCGACCGACGTGGCCACCTCCGGCACCGATGCCGAACACCTGGCCGCGGTCGAGACCGAGGCGATTCGACGGGCGCGCGAGGCACTCGGTTCGTGGGGCGAACACGCCGAGATCCGTGTCGCGGCATCTTCGATCGACGATCCCGTCGTCGTCACCGTGTCGGGCCCGTCGCTCAGCCTGTTGCCCGAACCGGTCGCGGCGGCGTTGGGGCTCCATCACCTCGAGCGCACCGCCACCGTGCAACGCGAACTGGTGGAGCGATGACACGAGCACCCCAACGAGCACCCCAACGAACCCGGCGAACACCGCAGACCTCGCTACTCCGGCGAATCCTGCCGCGAAGCGACGAGCGCGGCTATGCGGGCGGGGTCGAAACCGTCCCGTTCGGCATTCTGGTGTTCGTCGCCGGAACCATGCTGATGGTCAACCTCTGGGCGGTCGTCGATGCCCACGTCACACTCGACGCCGCGGCTCGCGACTATCTGCGTGCCTACACCGGCGCAGTCGACCGCGACGGGGCGCTCGATGCCGGCACCGAAGCACTCCGACGATCGATCGGCGAGCGGTGGACCGACATCGAAGTCTCCGCACCGCCGGAACCCTTCGGCCCCTGCCGACCGGCGACCGTTCGGATCGAGGTCACCATCGACTCGGTTCGGCTGCCGTTTGTCGGAACGATCGGCTCCCACACCATCTCCAGCACCCAATCGGAGTTGGTCCAGCCCTATCGGGGTGCGGTCGACGAGCACCCCGGACTGCCCCCGACGGTGTGTGACCAATGAGCGATCGAAACCCCGCAGCCCACCACTCCGAACGCGGCACCACCCTGTTGCTGTTTCCGGTCGCGGTGCTCGTGGTGATGGTCCTCGGCGCCATCGCCGTCGACATGTCGGCGATGCACTTCGCACGCCGCGCTGCCCTTCGCGCTGCCGGCACCGCCGCCGACGACGCAGCCGCGATGATCGACGTCGAGCGATTCACCACCGACGGAACCCTCGTGCTCGACGAGGCCCGGGCGGCCTCGGTCGCCGCTGCGTCACTTCAGCTCGCACACCTTCCTGGCGAAGTGATCGGTCAACCGACCATCTCGGTCGACGGCATCGCTCGCAGCGTCACGGTCACCATCACCGTTCAACTCGACCGGCTCTTGTCCCCCGCCGTTGGCGGCTCAAGTGGGGACCTCATCACCGTTTCGGCCATCGGACACCTGGATCGTCAACCATGACCATCGATCATTCATCACACGACCTCGACCTGCACCCCACCACGACCCCGCCCCGCCTGGTCTCGCTGGAGGTCAGCGACGAGGCAGACGCGGCAAACGGCGCTGTCCTGGGACTCGCGGACGAGGATTCGCAGTTTCCCGATCGTGCGATGCGCCGAATGTCGCGGCGCCTGCGACTCAGCGAGGTTCACGACCTCGAACCCTGCACCGCCATCACCTACGAACGTCGCGACGGAGTCCTGCTCGTCCGCAAGAGCGCCTCGGAGCCGGACGCACAACGGCGCCTCGAACACGAACTCGACGTCCTCTCGCAACTGCAGATTCCCGCGGTCGTTTCGCTCGCCGACCCCACCCAGGTCCAGCAACTCGATGATTCCTCCAACCCTGCCGCGCTGGTCACCGCGTTCGCCGGACGCACGACGCTGGCGCAGCTCGTGCCCGATCGAGCAGCGACCGTGTCGAAAGTCGGCGCCGCACTCCTCATCTCGTTGACGGAACTGCATCGCCACGGCTGGTCGCATGGCTCGGTGAGCGCCGATCACGCCATCATGGGTGCCGGCACCGTCGTGTTGTGTTCGCTGGGCAACGCCCGACGCAGCGACGGTCGGCTCGGAGCGATCGATGACGACGCCCGCAATGCGGCAGCGGTTCTGGAGTCGCTCGCGGGGTCGCTTCCCCCCGCTGCGGATCGAGCGGAGCGAGCAGCACGGCGCGCCCTTCGTTCGACGATCCAACGGATTCAACGCGACGGCTCCGCCGCGCTGCTCGACGCATCGCAACGGCTGACCGATGCCGCTCAACAGAGCGCCTTGTCTCACACTTCGAGTGGTCGAACATCCGGCCAAACTCCGACGACCGCCAACTCGACGGCCGGCCGCCGCCTCTCCACGCCCGCGGCGGCCGTTCCATCGCGAATCAGGGCACTCACGCTCAGCGTCGGCACCCTCGCCGGGTTCGTCGCCGTGATCCTCGGACTGCGATGGCTGGGCGGCCCGCTTCAGTGGCCCGCGGCCGACCCGCTCACCGGGGCGATCGACCCGATCACGCTGGTGCTCACCGCTGGCCGCGTCGCCGGAGTCCTCGCCGCGATCTACGGCATCGTGCTGAGCGCTGCGACGGCGATCGCGGTGCTCACCGGTCGCGCCGAGGTCGCCGCGGCCGCGGCACGGCTCGCCTCACCAAGGGTGCGCACGGCCATGCTGGTGCTGGTCGGGGTTGGGACGGTCGCGAGTGCCATCAGCGGTCCGATCGCCACACCACCCACGTCGTCGGTGGCGTCGAGCGCGCCCGCTCGGGTTGCGCCGGTGGCCGCCGCCGAACCGACCACCGCCGCTCCTACCACCGCGACCCCAACGACCGCGACCCCAACGACTGCCGCGCCCACCACCGCCGCACCCACCTCTCAGGTCGATTCCACGCCGGCACAAGCGGCTCCGGACGCCGACGCCGACAACTCCGCCGCCGCCAACGCCGCCGACGTCATCGACGACGACGGCCGCTGGACCGTGGCCCGCGGCGATCACCTCTGGGGAATCAGTGCTCAGATCGTGACCGATCACCTCGGCGGCCCGGCAACCGACGCCGACATCGGCCGCTACTGGAGCCACCTCGTCGACGCCAACCGTTCCAACCTCGTCGACCCCGACAACCCCGACCTCCTCCACGTCGGCCAAGTCCTCCGCGTCCCTTCAGCCGCCGACGTGTTCCAGACACCCTGAAGGCGATTGAGTATCGACGGGTTCACGCCACCCGCTACCCTCAACGAGACCACCACGGGGGACGTGCCGGAGCGACAGGAACCAGATGGCGATACAGACGGTTGTTTCCGGGCGCATACGCAACCCGGCGCTCACCGGCGTTCGAGGCATGGCCGCATTCGTCATTTTCTTGCACCATGCGTTCGGATACGTGCTTGAGCCACGTTCAAGCCTCGACACCGCGATCGCCGGGCTCGCCGCCCCCGGGTTCGCAGCACTCGACTGGTTCTTCGTGCTGTCGGGGCTCTTCATTGGCCAGATCCTCCTCACCGACGGCACCTCCCCCGAGGCACTGAAGCACTACATGTCTCGCCGAGTGCTCCGAATCGTTCCGCTGTACTGGCTGGTACTCGCCGTCGTCGTCATCGTGTTCCCGCTCGCGGTGCGTGCGTTCGGAGTCGACGGCGAGTGGAAGGAGCTCGCGGACGGGTACCGAACGTTGTGGGCCCCCTACGCCACCTTTGCAAACAACATCGTGTTGGACGCCGGCTCCACCGCCGCGGAGTTCTCACTGTCGCATTTCTGGACGGTCTCGCTGGAACTGCAGTTCTACCTCCTCGCCCCGATCGTCGTGATTCTCGCTCGCCGGCGAGTTGTTCACGTCGCCTTCGGGTTGGCGCTTGCGATCATGGCATTTCGCCTGGGGGCCGCGGTGCTCGGCACTCCCCACGACGCGATGTATCGCCAACCGTGGTTCCATTCCGACTCCCTGTTCCTGGGGATGTGCATGGGCGCGTGCCAGATCTCCGGCACGAGCGTGCCGTGGAGCCGAATCCCACGAAAGCTGCTCATCGCAACGGTCCCGCTCAACCTCGTCATCGCAATGGCACTCGCCTCGTACCGGCCGGACTCCGGCTACGCAACGCCGTTCAGCCTGACCGCAACGAGTGTGGCCGGGGTCCTGGTCATCGAGAACGTGCTTCGTCCCGAACCAACTCGGCTGCACCGTGCGTTGAAACGTCCATTCTGGATGTGGTCGGGCGACCGCAGCTACCCGTTCTACCTCCTGCACGTACCGGTGTTGGTCGCCGTCAACCTCGCGCTCGGCGAGGTCCTCGTGATCGGCGCCGGCGATACCTCGGTGAGGCTGCCACACACGGTGCTCGTCGCAGCGGTCACGTTCGCGGTGACGATGGGGTTGTCACACGTCCTCCACGTCGCGTTGGAACGTCCACTGCTGAGATGGGCATCGTCGCGGTTCCGGATTCAGAAACGATCGACCACCAGCGCCAGCTCCCCGCTGGGCCGCTCACCCCTCGAAGGTCAGGCCGAGGGCATCGAGCCGCTGTGCGGCCTGATCCTGTCCGACCCCGAGAATCGCGGCGATCGCCCGTAGATCGTCACGGCGAATCGTCAAGACCCTGCCGTTGAAGTCGTCGCGCTGCACCTGGATCATGCTCACATATCGCCGCAGCGTCTCCCCCTCGGCCGAGTCGATCCCCTCGAGACGGCGCAGGTCGAGCTGTGTCGAACGAGATTCCTGACCGCTTCGAGTGGCCTCGTCACGAGACTCGTCCTCGGCGCTGTAGCCGGTCGAGTCCTCGCGGGGAAGCAGCTGATCGACCGGTACCCCGTAGTAGCGGGCGAGTCGAAACAGGCGCGGCACCGAGATCGCACGCTCGCCGCGTTCGTACGCACCGAGCACCGATGCCTTGAACTCCGCACCGGTCGACGCCTCGACCTCCTGCAGCGAGAGGCGCTTCTGCTTGCGGATCGCACGCAAGCGCGCTCCGACCTCGCGGCCGAACTCCAAACGGACCTCGTCGTCCTCGTCGTCCTCGTAGCCCACGTTCTGCCCCGTTCCCACGAGGCGCTGGACCTCGCATCACCTTTGCGACATCGACGTCACCCTGGATCGCCGGCGATCACCGTCAAGACGTTCGAAACCCGGAAACTTAGGGCATCGCGCACGCTGCGACAACACGCAGCGTGGCCAAACCCTCGCTCAGAGCGCCGAGGAGCGCAGCGCCGCCAACAGGGCGCCGGCGGTGATCGCCGCCGTCTCGGCCCGCAGGATGTGGTCGCCGAGTCCCATGACCGTCGCCCCCAACGAACGTTCACGCTCCGACCACCCGCCCTCCGGGCCGACCGCCACCACCACCGGCGTCGATCCGGCCGCCTGCTGCCAGGCCGCGGAGGCGACGACGCCGCCGGAGTCGCAGCGAATCGTGCCCGGGTAGTCGCGCAACAGGTCGTCGAAGCTTCGCACCGCCGCGATCTCGGGAAGGTGGGTGCGACGACACTGCATCGCGGCCTCTCGGGCGATGCGCTCGAATCGCCGGATCTGCTTCGCCGCCCGCTCCCCCTTCCATTTGACGACCCCGTGGTCGCAGTCGAGCGGGAGGATCAGATCCACCCCCAACTCGGTGAGCTTCTGCACGATCAGTTCGGGACGGTCCCCTTTGATCAGGGCGAATGCCACGGCGATCGCCGGTGACCGACGCGGCGATCGATACACCACCCCGGCGCCCGTTGGCTCGGGACCGAATGTGGCGCGCCGCCAACGTCCGGCACCGTCGCACACCACGATCGGGGACCCGTCGGGCACCCGCAACACGCGCGAGACGTGGTGGTAATCATCCGGGTCGCACACGGGATGGTCGATGGACTCGACGAACAGCATCGGCCCGTCGCGATGGGTCGGAGACGCCGCAGAGGTGCCGGCCGATGCGGTCGTGCCCTGCTGGGAACCAGGACCCTGAGCGTCCATCTCCCGCTACTTGAACGCGCTCTTGATGCGCGAGAACAACCCGCCTTCGGGCCGCCTGACCTCTTCGCCGCGAAGCTCGGCCAACTGCTCGAGCAACGACACCTCGGCGTCGGAGAGTTCGGTCGGGGTGTCGACCTGCACGGTCACCAACAGGTCGCCGCGGCCGCGCTCGCCGAGACGGGGAACGCCGCGACCCCTCAGCCGAAAGACCTTGCCGCTCTGGGTTCCGGGCGGAACGACCAGGCTCTCCACCCCATCGAGGGTCTCGTAGTCCAGGTGATGCCCGAGCGCCGCCTGGGTCATGGTCACGTGCAGGTCCTCCAGCAGGCTGGAGCCTTCGCGCTGGAACCGTTCGTGGGGGGTGACCCGGACCCGTACGTACAGGTCTCCCGCGGGTCCACCGCGGGGTCCCACCGCTCCGCGGCCGTTGAGTCGAAGTGTCGTCCCGTTGTCGACACCCTCCGGGATGTCGACGGTGTAGGTCTCATCTGACACCGTGCGTCCGTCCCCACCGCAGGTGCCACACGGGTTGTCGATCGTCTCGCCCATCCCACCGCAGCGCGTACAGACGTTTTCCGAGATGATCTGACCGAGGATCGTGTTGCGCACGCCACGCACCACCCCGGTTCCGGAGCAGTCGGGACACGTCGTCGGCGAGGAGCCCTCCGCGGCACCCGAACCATCGCAGTCGCCACAACGTACCGCCGTGCGAACCGTCAGCTCGTGAGCGCCGCCGAACACGGCGTCGACGAAGTCGAGGGTCATCACCGCCTCGACTTCGGGTCCGCGCGGCGGCCCCGACGGCCCTCGGGAACGTCCGCCGCCAAACGGTGAGCCTCCGCCGAAGAACGCGTCGAAGATGTCCCCGACGCCTCCGAACGGATCGCCGCCAGGACCGCCCATTCCACCCATCGCGCTGTCGCCGAACCGGTCGTAGTGGGCGCGTTTGTCGGGATCGCTCAGCACCTCGTATGCGAGCGCGATCTCCTTGAAGCGGGCTTCGGCCGCAACGTCGCCCTGGTTCGCGTCGGGGTGATGCTCCCGAGCGAGGCGTCGATAGGCCTTCTTGATCTCCTCGGCCGTGGCCGTGCGCGCCACGCCAAGGGTCTCGTAATGATCTGCACTCACGGGTGTCTCGTTACTCCCCTTCGGTCAGCAGGTGACCGAGTCGGTTGCTGACGACCGCCACGGCGGCCAGCGTCTCCTGGTAGTTCATGCGCGTCGGGCCGAGCACGCCGATGGCCCCGGCGTTCTCGCCGCCGACCTGGAACGGGGCCACCACCAGCGAGCACTCCGCCAACGGAGCGACCCCGGTTTCGGAGCCGATCGCCACCGTCAGACCGCGATCCAGCACGTCGCGGATCAAGGTCACGACCGACATTTGCTGATCGAGCAGCGACAGCACTTCTCGCAGCGTGTCGGACGCGTCGAAGGCTGCGGCGATGTTCGACGCTCCGTCGATGTGCAGGGTTCGGCCCGACTCGGTGGCCGCCAGGCGAATCGCCTCGCTGGCCTCGGCCGCCAGTGCGGCGAGCGACTCGGGGACGGCGAGATCCAGAGTCGACACGTCGGTGACGGGCCGGTCGAGCAATGCCCGGCCGAGCAGACGGCCCACCTCGTCCAAGTCGTCGGCGGTCACCGGAGTCGATCGCTCGACGAGGTGTTTGAGCACCGTGCCGGCGGACAACACCACCAGGGTCAGATACGACCGCTCGCTGAGGGCGACGAGTTGCACCGAGCGCACCTTGCGGGTCTCGGCGACCTCGCCGATCACCATCGCCGTGGTCGAGGTCAGCCGACTCAGCAGTCGTGAGGTCGACTGCAACATGGCCTCGAGCTCGCCGTGCACGTGGGCGAAGAACCCGCTGACGGTTCGGGTTTGTTCGGGTCCGAGTCGGGCGGGACCCATCTCGTCGACGAAAAACCGGTAGCCCTTCTCGGTGGGAATGCGCCCGGCGCTGGTGTGTGGCTGAACCAGGTAGCCCTCGCGTTCGAGCACCGTCATCTCGCTGCGCACGGTGGCGGCAGACACTCCGATGGCCGCCGCCTCGACCACATGGCCCGAGCCCACCGGCTGGGCGGTCTCGATGTAGGTCTGGACGACGGCTCGGAGGATGGCGGACTTGCGATCGTCGAGCATGATTGGCACTCAGTCTACGCGAGTGCCAATGAGATGCTCAGTCATCGAGTCTCAACGCGGTGATGAACGCATCGGAGGGCAACTCGACCCGCCCGATGTTCTTCATCCGCTTCTTGCCTTCCTTCTGCTTGGCCAACACCTTCTTCTTGCGGCTGATGTCGCCGCCGTACAGCTTGGCGGTCACGTCCTTGCGGTAGGCCTTGACCGTCTGACGCGAGATGAACCGTCCGCCGATCGCGGCCTGGATCGGTACGTCGAATTGCTGGCGGGGAATGATCTCCTTCAGCTTCTCGCACATCTTCTTGCCGTAGTCGTACGCCTTGTCCTTGTGCACGATCTGACAGAACGCGTCGACCTGTTCGCCGTTCAACAAGATGTCGACACGAACGAGTTGTCCGGCCTGATACCCCGCAGGTTCGTAGTCGAGCGAGGCGTAGCCCTGGGTGCGGCTCTTGAGCTGATCGAAAAAGTCGATGACCACCTCCGCGAGCGGGATCGAGTACTGCAACTCGACTCGTTCAGGGCTGATGTACTCCATCTTCTTCATCACCCCACGGCGCTTCTGGCACAGGTCCATCAACGTGCCGACATAGTCGGTGGGTGTGAGGATGGAACACGCGAAGATCGGCTCGGCGATCTCGCGGAACTCGCCCGGGCTGGGCAGATCCGACGGGTTGTCGACCACGACCTCGTCGCCGGTGTTCATGACGATCCGGTATTCGACCGACGGTGCGGTGGCGATCAGGTTGAGGCCGAACTCGCGCTCGAGGCGCTCTCGCACGATCTCCATGTGCAACAGCCCGAGGTAGCCGACCCGGAACCCGAAACCGAGCGCACCCGACACCTCGGGCTCATAGGAGAACGAGCTGTCGTTGAGACGCAGCTTCTCAAGCGCGTCGCGCAGGTCGTCGAACGCGTCACCGTCGACCGGATAAAGCCCGCAGAACACCATCGGTTTGGGCTCCATGTATCCCGGCAGCGGCTCGAGCGCCGGGCGCGAGAACTCGGTGATCGTCTCACCCGAACGCGCCTCGCCGACGTCCTTGATGCCGGCGATGAGATAGCCGACCTCGCCCGGCCCGAGCGCCGGCACCGGCGTGTTTTCGGGTCTTCGGCCTCCGACCTCGATCGCTTCGTGGGTCGAACCGGACTGCATGAATTTCAGCCGCGTCCCGGTGCGGAGAAACCCGTTCACGACCCGCACCGAGCTGACCACGCCCCGGTAGGTGTCGAAGTGACTGTCGAAGATCAGCGCCTGCAGCGGCTCGTCGGGATTGCCGACCGGCGCCGGAATCCGTTCGATCACCGCGTCGAGCAGCTCCGCCACCCCCTCCCCCGTCTTCGCGGAGATGCGCAGAATCTCGTCCGCCGGGATGCCGAGGGTCTGTTCGAGCTCGCTTGCGTACCGGTCGGGATCGGCAGCGGGAAGGTCGATCTTGTTGAGGCAGGCCACGATCTCGAGATCGTTCTCGAGCGCCAGGTAACAGTTGGCGAGGGTCTGCGCCTCGATGCCCTGCGACGCGTCGACCACCAGGATCACGCCCTCGCACGCCGCAAGCGATCGCGACACCTCATAGCCGAAATCGACGTGGCCGGGGGTGTCGATCAGGTGGATGACGTGGTCGTCGTAATCGAGCTTGACCGATTGCAGCTTGATGGTGATGCCACGCTCGCGTTCGAGGTCCATCGAGTCGAGGTACTGCGCACGCATGTCGCGTGGATCGACGGCACCGCAGATCTCCAGAATCCGGTCGGCGAGGGTGGATTTCCCATGATCGATGTGGGCGATGATCGAGAGGTTGCGGATTCGGGAGAGGTCGGTCACAGCGGTACTTTCACGAACCGCCCTCCAGCGGGCGGTCCTTCGAAGCTACCAAGAACCTGCGGCCGGGCCGCACGCCAACGTGACGAGCCCTAGCGTTGGCCGATATGCTCTTTCAGTCCTGTGCAGCCGCTCTCGCGCGCACACCCGACGTTCGTTCATTCCCGAGACTGCAAGGTTCACCGTGGCCAACATCAAGAGCCAGATCAAGCGCAACAAGCAAAACGAGAAGGCCCGCCTGCGCAACAAGGCCGTCCGCTCCAATCTGAAGACCCGCGTCAAGAACGCCGAGGCCGCTGCCGCTGCCGGTGCGGAAGAGACCGAGGCAACGCTGCGCACCGCGATCTCCACGATCGATCGCGCCGCCACCAAGGGCGTCATTCACAAGAACGCTGCGGCCCGCAAGAAGTCCCGCCTGGTCAAGCGCATCGCCGTGCTTCAGGCCGCCGAGGGCTGATCTCCGACCAGCGACCCTCAACCAGCGTTTTGTAGGTACTTTCTGTTGCTGGAGCCGCAGGAAGTACCTACAAAACCGGTTGAGACGGGCGGGTTAACGGCGACCGCGCGCGGTACCCGAACCTCGAGACAGCTGCGCCAGGCGGGCGACCAGCACTTCCATCGTCGCCTCCGGGGTGAGTGCGCTACGGCCGCGTAGATCGACATCTGCGCTGGCGAGCAAGACGATAGCGCGGCTGACGCGTGCACTTCCCAGGCTGCGAGCCTGGTTCATTGCTTTCTTGGCCGGGAAGGTCGAGCCCTTCATCCCGAGCAGGTCGGCTGCATCTTTCTCACTTCGCACGGCCGCACCGTCGAGCTTGAGCATGCGCTGGAAATGCGCCTGAAGCGATGCCATGAGTTGTAGCGGGTGGCGCTGGCCTGCGTGCATCATGCGCCTCACCTTGTTCACCGCACCACCGACATCGCCCGAGTCGATGGCATCGGTGAGTTCCCACGGTGGAACCGATCCCGCTTCACCGACAAACGGCTCGACGTCGCGGGGTTCGAGTTTCGCCCCGTCGGGGAAGGTCGACTCGAGAAGCCGCAGGAGCGCTCCGAGCCGCGACACGTCCTCGCCGAGCCGTTCGATCACCACCTGCTTCGCGGCCGGGGTCAGGCTCACCGACGCCGCCGCCATCCGCTCGTCGAGCCAACTCTGGCGGCCCTTGGCGGTTTGCGCGACCCCCGTGTCGACGACGCGCCCCCCACACGCCTTGACCGCATCGCTCAGCTTCTTCGGAACCGAATGGGCGTGCGCCCCCGACGCCAACGGCTTGTCCCACACGACCAGCAGTTGCGAGGTCGGGTTGGGATCGGACGCATAGGCGACGAGCGGGCCGAGCGCCTCGACGTTGAACCGGCTGGCGTGGCGCATGACGATGACGCGATCGCCGAACATCGATACCGCCGTGGCGGCCATCACCGCATCGGCGACGTCATAGTCGTCACCGCTGAACAGGTCGACCACCTCGTCGGCGTCGCGATCGCCGACGAGTGCCTTGAGCGTCGCCTGCGCCGCCTCGCCGAGGAGCACCGCGTCGGAGCCCTTCAACACGATGATCGGTTCGCTCATCGGCCGACGGCTCCGGCATCATCGGCTCCAGCATCATCGGCCGAGCGCCGTGCGGCGACCAGGGCGTCGTAGGTCACCTCGACCCGGGCCAGCGACCGCTGACTCAATCGGTCGGCCGCGGCCACCGCTGCACCGCGATCGCCGTCGAGTCGGGCCACGACCACCTCGGCGACGGCCACCCCCAAGCGCTGTTCCTGTGATGGCACCGTCATCGATGCAACGTTAGCCGCCGGGATCGGGGGCGAATCCGAGCGTTCCGTCATCGCTCAACACCACGGTTCTGCCACCGATGACGAACCCGTCCGGAGGCAGCGCCAACGAATCACGGACCGTGTCCGGGTCCTGCGCGAACACCACGCCCACGGTCGTCACCTGCCGAAGCGCCCACACCGCCCCCGCAGAGACCTTGCCGCCGCCGACGACGATGACGGCCTCGAGGACCGGGCGGCGCATGCCGGCGAGGAGATCGAGCGCGGCGCCGTCGCGAACCGGCCCGTCGAACACCATGACGTTCGTGCGCCCCACACTCCACAAGGTCGCGGATCCGACCGCGGAGCGAATCTGCGGTTGCGGGGCACGGACCTCACCGACGACAAGGTCGACGATCACCACCGCGACGAGCCACCAGGCAACCAGACGCGCCGTCGACAGCCGCACATGGAGGGTTCGTAACCAGGGCCACACGCACAACGCGGACATGGCGAGTGTCCCGATCACCCCGAGCTTCGGCAGCCTCGACCAGGCGCCGATGGCCGCACTCGCCTCGAGCCCCCAGATCAACCCCCGCGACACGATGGCGGCGAGCGTATCGACGGGACGACCCAACAGACCGGCGATCGGCCCGCTGACCGATCCCCAGACCATCAGCGCACCACCCAACGGGACCGCCACCAGATTCACCAGCGGGCTCAGCAGACCGACCGGCCCGAAGGTCGACACGATCATCGGGGCGGTGCCGGCCTGCGCCGCCAACGAAACCCCGAGCGCCGAAGCGAACCAACGAGGACCCACCAGTACCTCGATGAGCGGCCGCGACAACGTGAGCAACGCGAGACTGGCCCCCACCGAGAGCCGAAACCCGAGCGACCAGACCAGCAGCGGGTCGGCCAGCACCAACGCGATCACGGCGACGCACAACACCCGAAGCCCGCTCGCGTAGCGCCCCTGCCAGCTCACCAACGCTCCGAGACCCACCATGACCGTTGCCCGCAGCACCGACGGTTCCGCACGGGTGAGCACCGCGAACCAGCCGATCAGCGCCAGCACCGACACGAACCGAGCGTGCCGCGCCAGGCGTTCGAGCAGCGGCATCGCCAGCGCCACCAACAGCACCACGTTCTGCCCCGACACCGCCATCAGGTGAGCCGTGCCGGCGGTCCGAAACCGATACTGCTGCACCGCCGTCTGCCCCCGGTCGTCACCGAAGACCACGCCGAGAAACAAGGCTCGCTCGTCGGCTGCCAACGGACGCTGCCCGGCGGCAACCAACGCCTGGAGCCCATTGGCCGAACGCCACAGCCACCACCCGGAATCGACCCGCTCCAACGTGCGAAGGTGGAGTTGACCGGCGAAGTGCCGGCTCTTGAGCCACCCGGTCGGCCCGTCGATCGCAGCAGCGGTGCCTCGGACGCGGACGCGTTGTCCCATCCGGGCATCGGCGATCGTGGGTGCCAGTTCGCCCGGGATGATCGCGCGATACCGGCGAGCGTCGAGGCGCATCTCCACGACGCTGGAACCGAACCGCTGCTGGGGGTCGGAGACCAACGTCGCGACCCCCGACACCTCATGGGAGGTGTCGATGATCGACACGCCGGCCTCCGCTCGGGCGGCCAGAAAGCTTGCGCTGATGGCGAACGCCGCAATCGCCACGGCGGCGACGAATCGCACCCCGGCGTCGCTTCGCGGCCGCGAAGCCGAGGCGACGCAGGCCCCCACGACGGCCATCATCACCACCGCGAACGGCACGGCAACGGCGTACCGTGCGCCGAGAACCACCGCCGCGGCCGCGACGAAGAGCTGACGCTCGCTCACGTCGCGACGAGGTCGAGCAGCGCCGAGAGCTTCGCCGGGCCGATTCCCCGGACGTCGTCGAGCGCATCGGGGGAGGAGAACGGGCCGTGCTTGTCGCGATGGGCCACGATCGCCTCCGCCGTGCTCGGTCCGACCCCCGGCAGTTGCTGGAGCTCCTCGACGGAGGCGGTGTTGATGTTGATGAGGCCACCGTCGCCCCCGGAGGCCGAGCCGGCGCCATTTCGGGCAGCGCCGCTCCCGTCGAGGGCCGAGGCGTTCGCCGGTGGAGTCTCACCGACCGCTGGCACTCGAACCCGCACCCCGTCCGCCAGGACTTCCGCCAGATTGATGGCGTCGAGGTCGGCGACGGCGGCCGGTCCGCCCGCGGCAGCGATGGCGTCACCGACCCGCGAACCGGGCGACAACGTGACGAGGCCCGGCTCGAGCACCGCACCGGCGACATGCACCACCCACTCGCCCGCCCCCGCAGCGCCTTGCCCAGCGATGCCAGCCTCCGCTCCAGCTGCGCCACCAGCACCCGCGCCACCAGCACCCTCACCAACCGCGACCGAGGACGCGTCCGACGGCGCCCGTTCGCCACCGACATCGGGCACGGAGGCTTGAGGCAATGTGGCGACCCCCACCGATTGCGGCGGACGCGCCACGATCGCCACGACGGTCGCAACCCCCACCACCACGGCGACCGCGACGGCGACAAGCCGAACCGACGCTGAGGGGGCGCGGTCGGCCGACGGCGTGGCCCAACGGGCGCGGACGCGTTCAGAAAATCGCTGAGGACGCAAAATATCGTCGAGCGAATCGGTCGGATCCATGGCTCGTCCTTTGGAACTCACACCAATATGCGGGGCCCCGGTGCTCGCCGACGGGTCGTCGCGTTGGCACTGGCCGAGCCGGCGCCGACACGCCGGTACCCCGCACCGTAGTACGCCGCAGCCCACCAGGGGCAGCGATCCTCGCCAACACCGGGATCGAGCACGGGTCCTCTACACTTCGCCGAACGAAGTCGGGAGCACGACCGACGAATGAGAGGATGCATCGGTGGTCGTTTCGAATACGGCGCAAGTTCACGACGACGGCGCTGCGCTCCCCCGAATCACCTCACTCGACGGGGTCCGAGGCGTCGCCATCTTGTTGACCCTCGTGTTTCACAGTTTCGACAGCCGGCTGTCCTGGGCCGTGTTCGGCGAGCGCGGGGTCGACCTGTTCTTCGTGTTGTCGGGCTTCCTGATCACCGGGATCCTCATCGAAACCCGGGATCACCCGCGGTATTTCCGCAATTTCATCGCGCGTCGCGCGGTACGGATCTTCCCGCTGTACTACCTGTTTTTGGTGCTCATGCTCTTCGTAGCACCAGTGATCGTGAATCACCTACCGTCGTTCGTCACGGTGCCCGAGGAGTTCTTCGAGCTCCAGAACGGACCGGACGGACTGTGGACCGTGTGGGTCTACCTACAGAACTTCGTGCTCGGCCGCGGCCCACACCAGCTTCCGGGCCTCGGCCACCTGTGGTCCCTCGCCGTCGAGGAGCAGTTCTACCTGTTCTGGCCCGTCGTGATGTATTTCGTTCCCGCACCATCACGGCTGCGATGGTTCTGCATCGGGATCCTCGGCTCGATGACCTTGCGAACCGCCCTGCTGTGGGGCGGGGTGATCAACACCTACGGCGCCCGCGAATACACGTTCAACCGGCTCGACACCCTGCTCATCGGAGCGTGTGGTGCGCTGTACCTGCGCGACCCCAAGGCCCGGGAGTTCATCGGCACGATTCTCGGTTGGGTGGCCCGCCCGATCGTCATGGCCCCGATCCTGCTGATCGGGCTCATGCCCATCTGGACCGTGTCGGACGTGTTTCCGAACTTCGCGTACGGGCCGGGGCTCACGCTGCTCGCGTTGGTCTTTCTCCTGTACGTCGTTCGGGCGGCACAGGGCCAACTCGGGCCGCGGGTTGAACGGGCGACGAATTGGCCGTTCAACCTGGTGCTCGGCAAGTACAGCTACGCCATGTATCTGTTCCACTTCCCGATCGCCCACACCATGCAGTCGACGATGTCGAAACTCGGCGACCGGCTCGGACCCATCGGTCAACTCGTCGGAAGTGCCGTCAGTTTCGGGGTGACCCTCGGGGCGTCGCTCCTCATCGCCCGGATTACCTGGGTGCTCTGGGAGGAGCCGTGGCTCCGGTTCAAGAAGCGCTTCGCCTATCGGCCCATCGAGACCTGACCGGGCAGACCGCTCGCCGGGCTACTGATCGACGAGCAGCAGGCCCACGCGATCGTCGGCCGCGGCGACCAGCGAGTCGATCGTCAAGATGGCGTCATCGATCGGGGTCCACCCGTCGAGCACCGTCATCAACACGGCGTCGCAGTGCACGAGGGTGGGTTCCACGGTGACGGGACCCGGGACGCTGGGAAGGCTGACGATGACCAGCGCGTCCTCGGCGAGTTGGTCGACGAGTTCCGCAATTGTCGTCGACAACATCGAGACCTCATCGGAGGACACGCCGCGCCCTCCCACCGGCACCAGCGAAACCGGCGCGGCCGCAGACGCCACGAGCCGGGCGAACGATCGCGGCAACATCCGGCGTGCGATCGGCCGGGTCACCGAAGCCAGGTCCACCCCACCGCGGGCCACATCGACGATGCCCTGAGCACGACGGGCCCCCAGTTGACGGCTCAGGTTCGCGGAGGTTGCGTCGAGGTCCACGATCACGATGGGTCGACTCGACAGGTTCGACAACCCCAACGCACACCACAACGCCACCCGGCTCCGGAGCCCGTCGATGCCGGTCGAGGCAAACCCGACGATTCGCGGGTCGACCGGACAGGCGGAATCGATGAGATCGGCGGCGGTTCGATAATGCTCCTCGATATGGCGTTCACGGGCCAGCAACGGACGCGGCACCGCCGCCACCATCGTGAGCCCGAGTTGCCGCTCGAGGTCCTCGTCGGACCGGACGCGTTGGCGGGAATGCGCCGCGAGCGCCCAGACGAACACCAGCAGCGCCGCCAACGCCGCTCCGGTCAGCGCGTGGGTGACCACACGGGGCGTCGTCACCGTTTCCACCGGGGTGCGGTAGGGAACGAGATACAACGGCCCGTCGTAATCGGCCGGAAGATCTCGTGACAGCCTCAGGGTCCACACGTCGGTGATCACCACCGACCCCGACCGTGCGGCCTCGACGACCGCGTCCAACGAGGACACCAACACCGAACCGATGCGCCTCGTGGTCTGCTCATCCTTCGTGGTCGCCGTGATCGCGACGTTGGCTCCGAAGTTCGGGCGCGTGGGCACGACGGCCTGTGCGATCTCGTCGACGGTCAGGTCGACCCCGGATTGGCGAAGCACCTCGGCGTAATAGACCGAACTGCGTGTGAGGTTCAGCACGAACTGAATCCCGTCGTTGCTCGCGGTCAGCGGCTCCCCAGGCTGCGCATTCGCAAAGTCGGCGACGATCACCCGGGCCCGGCTGCTGTAGGTCGGCGAACCGAACATCGCCGTGATTCCGCCGGCCAACACGGCGCCGGCCACCACCGCGCCCACCATCACCCACCGCAGGGGGTAACGCAGCCGCAGGTCCATCGGGGCGGCGAATGCCCGCTCGCCGGCGTAGGGACGTTCGATCCCGGAATGCCGAGGCGAGACAAGGTTGCGCAGCGACCCCAGCCCGCTGTGGGACCGAACCCGGTCGACGCGGTCGGTGCTACGAGCGCGCACGTAGACCGCTCCGGCAACGCCGACGACCATCCACTGGAACTTCACGTTGTAGGTCGACCCGAAGGCCGCCGTCAGCGACAGCACGACCTGAGCCCCGATCAGGATCCACGCCCAATCCGCCCACTGGGTCTTGCGCATGTCCCACAGGTTCCGCACCACCGACGCGATCACGCCGAGGTAGAGCGCCAACCCGATGAAACCGAGATCGAGGATGATGGTCAGGTAGGTGTTGTGCGCTTCCAGGCCACCCGCCTGCCGGTTACGCAGCTGATTCGTGACGTCGAGCGAACCACCCGGCGCGGTCAACAACATGTCGAGCATGCGCGTTCGGAACGCGCTGATCGAATGGCCGTTGATCGGACGCTGTTGAATCGAGTGAATCGCCGCGTTCCACAGGTCGATTCGCCCGGCACCCGCATCGCCCAGGAATCCCCCGATCGAGTACCGGTCGGGGTTCCACCAGGCGGCCAACAGCCAGCCGACGATGACCAACGCCCCGCCACCGAACATCGACCGGACGCGCTGGCGTTTCGGCAGACCGGGCAAGGTGAGTGCCAGATACAACATCATGGCGACCATCGCGACCATGCCGGCTCGCGAACCGGTCGTGACCAGCGCCACGGAGAACAAGAACGCGGCCACCAGGTAGCCGAGGCGTGCACGCCGGCTTTGCGCGCGACGCGAAAACAGAAACGCTACGGCGACGGCGAGAATCAGCAGGCGCGCGTAGTGATTGGCGTTGCCCGAGAATCCGACGATCCGGTTCTCGAGGCCGTATTCCTCCTGGACCTCCTCGACCTTGTTGTAAAAGAAGTACGAGATGATCGCGATCGGAACTCCGCTCCACACCCACGCCTTCATGCTGCGGGCGAAGTGGGCCTCATCCTCGACGAACGCCAACAGGATGATCGCGTAGATGAACCCGAGCGTGAGTTCGGAGATGCCGACGAGCCACGTTCCCGTCTCCGCCGCCCAGAACCCGCTGGCGAAGGCCCAGATGAAGAACGCCGCCGGCCACGCCCACGCGCGCGGCGCGAGCATCGGTGGGCGCCACGGCGAGGACATGATGCGCGCGGCCAGCACCACCACGGTCAACCCGGCGACGAGACGGCCGGTTCGAAGCGGACCGACTCCGACCGAGTCGAACCACATGGTGATGATCGAGATCTCCACCACGATCGCCGGGCGGCTGAACACGAGCGCGAACCCGGCGACGACGACGAGGGCGCCACCGACGATGATCAGCGCAAAGGTGTTGGTGCTGAGCGCCGCGATGGCGCCGATCCCGGCGAGTGCAGCGACGATTTCGACGGCGACGCCGTAGGCTTTCGGGACATCGCGATCGCCGACCGGCGCCGGAAGTCGCAATGGAAATGCCATTTCTCCCCTACCCGCCCTCTGCGGTGCCGTTGAGCCTGCGATGTGACCTGACCACGTTAGCGGTCGCGGTGGTTGAAACGGTCATCGTGGGCCGGTCGACGACATGCGTTGCGCTCCCCATTCCGCCTCGATTTCAAGCGGAATGCGGCGGTACGCGTCCCAATGGCCATAGCCGCGCCACCGACCCCGCAAATACGCGCCGAGGTACCGCACCGCGAAACGGACGACGCCGTGTTCCTGCCACTGGCGCACGTGGATGAGTTCGTGACGCAACAGATGTTCGTTGCCGGAACCGCGGGGCCGCATCAGGATGTGCCGACCGAAGGTGATGGCGGTTGCGCCGCGCGGTACCGGCGCTCCGAGCCACACCGTGTACCCCTCGCCCGATTCGCGTCGAATCACTTGAGGCTCCGAGTCGAGATCGCGTTGCCGCCGATGGCCATCAGTACAGCCGCGCCGTCAGCTTTCGGCGGAAATCGCCCACCCGTTCGTCGTCGCCGAGCAGTTCCAACAGGTCGATGTAACGCTGCCGGGCAGCATCGTCGGTCTTGACGCGGTCGAGCAACTGAGCGAGTTCCAATTCGACATCGATACCGGCCGCGTCGATCTGCCCCGTTCGAATCTGCGCCCGAATTCGACGAACCTCCGCATCCTCGGGAATTGCCGCCAACAGCGCCTCGGCCTCTTCACCCCGACCCCCGATCACCAGCAGTTCCGCCAACGCGACCACGACGCGCTCATTCGTCGGTTCGAGTTCGAGCGCCGCTCGCAGCGAGGCTTCGTCGCCGATCGAGTAGAGCCGCTCCACCTCGTTCTGCTCGGCGGTGGGCACCAACTTGGCCACGAACTCGCGCACGAACGCTTCGGACTGGGCGCCGAGGAACGAATCGACGATCTGTTGCTGGTCCATCGCGAACACCGCGGGGATCGACTTCACCTGGAACGCGTTGGCGACCTGTGGATTCGCGTCGACGTCGACCTTGGCGAATTCCACCGCGCCGTCGGTCTCCGCGATCACCGCCTCAAGGATGGGCCCGAGCGTCTTGCACGGCTGACACCATGAAGCCCACAGGTCGACCACCACGGGAACCTGCATCGAGCGTGCGAGCACGAGGTCGGAAAACGTTGCATCGGTCACCTCAACCATGGGGTCATCGTAGCGATCGGTCCGAGCCCCTTCGGCCGCGCCCTGGGCGAGACAGCACTAGGTTGTGACGACCACGAATCGGCCATGAAAGGGACTTCGGTGACGAACGAGACGGCCCCCAGCGGCATCCACATCGACCGGGTCACCGAGTGGATGAGCGCTCGGATTCCACAGCTCGCGGCACCGCTGCAGTTCTCCCTCATCACCGGTGGCCTGTCCAACCTCACCTACTCCGTCGCCGACCGTGACGGCCGCCGCTGGGTGCTGCGACGGCCACCGCTCGGCCAGGTGCTCGCCACCGCGCACGACATGGGCAGAGAGTTCCGCATCATGAACGCGCTGCAATCCAGCGCGGTTCCGGTGCCGAGTCTGGTGGGGTTCGAATCCGACCCGTCGGTCAACGACGCCCCGTTCTACGTGATGGACTTCGTCGACGGAACGGTCGTGCGAGACGCCGAGGTCGCCCAACGGCTCGGAACCGTCGAACGACGGCGGGCCTCGGAGTCTCTGGTCGATGTGCTCGCGGCCATCCACGAGGTCGACGTCGAGGCGGTCGGGCTCGGCGATCTCGGCCGCCACGACGGCTATCTCGAACGACAACTCAAGCGCTGGTATCAGCAATACCAGGGGTCGAAGGAACAGAACCCGGCCGTCGACCTGCCGATCGTCGATCAGGTACACGACCTGTTGGCGGCGCGCATTCCGCCGCAGCAGGGCACCTCGATCGTGCATGGCGACTACCGGCTCGACAACTGCATGATCGGCGCCGATGGTTCGGTCGTCGCCGTGCTCGACTGGGAGATCTGCACGCTCGGAGATCCGCTCGCCGACCTCGGACTGCTGTGTGTGTACTGGACCGACCCCGGTTCGACGCCAGCGCTTCCCCAGGCGTCGCCGACCGCGCTCGACGGGTTCATGACCACCGCCGAGGTGTGCCGGCGATACGCGGAGGTGTCGGGTCGAGACCTGAGCCACATCGACACCTACATCGCGTTCGGATACTGGAAGCTCACCTGCATCATGGCCGGGGTGTGGTCGCGGTACGCGGCGGGTGCTCTGGGCGAAACCGATCAGCATCAGGCCGACGGGTTCGCGAACATGGTGACAAGCCTTGCGGCGCTCACCGCAGAGGCTGCCGAGAAAGTGTGATCCCCTCATGACCGAACTCGTCGAACTCCATTCCCACCCGCAGCTGTCCAACCCGACGCTCATCGTCGCGCTCGAAGGGTGGATCGATGCCGGCAACGCCGCTGCCGCGGCGATGACCTCCATCCTCGACAACACCGACACCGAACTCGTCGCCACCTTCGATTCCGACGAATTGCTCGACCAGCGGGCGCGACGCCCGATCATGTCGATCGTCGACGGGCACATGAACGAACTGACCTGGCCGGCCACCGAGTTGCGAGCTGGCATCGACGAGTCGGGCAACCACGTCTTGTTGTTGATCGGGGCCGAACCCGATCACCGCTGGGGCGCGTTCTGCCAGGAGGTCGTGTCGCTGGCCCTCGATCTCGAGGTTCAGCAGATCATCGGCCTCGGTGCCTACCCCGCCCCGGTTCCCCACACCCGCACGACGATGTTGTCGTTGACGTCGCCGTCCTCATCGATCGTCGAGGCCCACCACGGTTTCGTCAGCGGAACGGTCGAGGTTCCGGCAGGCGTCCAGGCCGCCATCGAGATGCACGCCCACGATGCCGGAATTTCCGCCCTGGCGTTGTGGGCCCAGGTGCCGCATTACATCAGTGCGATGACCTACTCGGCCGGTTCGCTGGCACTGATCGAGGGCCTCGCCCGGGTCGGCGGCCTCACGTTTCCGACGGCGGAACTCGCCATCGAGGCCGCGTCGACCCGCGAGCGGCTCGACGAACTCGTCGCAGGGAACCCCCAGCACGAGGCGATGCTGCGCCAGCTTGAGGAGGCGGCCGATTCGATGCCGCTGACCAACCAACTCGGCCCCCTCCCCTCCGGCGACGAAATCGCCGACGAATTTGAACGCTTCCTGCGGGAGCAGGGATAACAAAACTGCCTGCGGGAGCAGGGCTAACAAAACTGCCTGCGGGAGCAGGGATAACAAAACTGCCTGCGGGAGCAGGGCTAGCGGAGCGGTTCGTAGTCGGGCATCTCGGTTCCGGCGGGCGCCCGGTCATAGCTCATCACGGTGCCTGCAGGATCGAACAGCGCCGAGCGCCCCGGGCTCCATTGCCCCGGCAGGGTACGAGCGCCACCGTCGACATAACGCCAATGTCCTTTGGCCTCGCGCCCCAACTCGTTCACCTCGGTGGCGTTCGGGTCCCACCACATCTCCACCATGTCGTCGAGCGCTGAGTAGTCGGTGACGGTGAAGAATCCACGGTCGCCGAACGACACCTGGGGGTTCACCGGAGAGCTGTCGTAGACCCGACCGGAGAACAGCACGTCCTCGAAGGCCTGCGGCTCGACGTCGGGTCCGATGCCTTGAATTGCCCCGAACAGCACCTGCAGCGGACCGGTGATGAGCGCAACCGACTGCGACGGGGCGGGTTCGCCGAAGAACCACTCGTACAAGAACGCCGCACCGGCGGTACCCGGCCGGACCGGCACGAACAGTGGGCTCACGCCGAATGCATGTGCCCACTGGGTCTGGTCGTAGGTCTGGGAGAACAGCGACGTGTCGACAAGGCTGGAGGCACCCAGAATCCACTCCGGGAAGTACTCCTGTTGGGTGGCGATCTGGGTGAGCGCCTGCGGGGCGAGCGGATCGCCGCTGAAGATCACCGAGGTGACCCCCGCCTCCTTGAGCGCGGTGATGATGTCCTTGCCGGTCGCGGCCAGATCCGTGGGCGACTCATAGGTTTGAATCGTCGCCAACTCGACCCCTCCGGCCCGAAGGGTGTCGACGAAGTAGGCCTCGAGTTGCGACGACGACTCGCTCGAATCGACGCGGACGAGACCGAAGACGCGATCGCGTCGGTGCAGTGCCTCGTCGCCGGCGAATTCTGCGGGTCTGCCGGCGACGCGTTTGATGAGGTATTCGGCCACCATGTCGAGGGCCTGGGTGGCATTTGGCATCACGTCCCAGACGTACGGGGCGCGTTCCACATACCACTCGGCCGGCTGCAGCGGCGTGCACGAGATACAGATCACCTTGTTGCGAGCCAGCGTGTCGGCGAAGGCGTTGGTCAGATTCGGACCACCGATGACGGCGAATGGTGCGAGATCACGGGCGATCGTCTCGGCGTCGGCCATCGCCGCGGCCGAGTCGCTGATCGGCCCGGTGGCCTCATAACGCTGCAACGTCACCGTGCGCCCGTAAGTTTCGTAGTACCGCCCGAAGATCTCGGCGTACCCCTCGAAGCTGGCGAAATTCTGATCGGGCGAGTCGTTCACCCCAACCTGCGCGTAGACGTAGTTGAGTACCGGGTCGTCGGCCTGGGGCGTGTAAATCACCACCTTGATCTCATCGGCGGTGACCCCGGAGGTCGTCGGTCCGCCGTTGTCCCCGTCGAACGGTTTGAAACACTCCTGCTGAGGCCACAACGGCAACTTGAGCCTGCCGATATCGGTGTCGCAGCGATCCCCCCAGTCGATGTCGTCGGCCCGTCCTTCGGCCTCGGCGACCGAGTACATGTCGACCCCCTCGCGAAGCGACACCGGTTCAGCCTCGTGCGTCGTCGAAGAACCGGTCGTCGACGACGCAGGGGTCGACGTCTCGTCCTCGGAACCCGACGTGACGACAATGGCCACCAGCACCGCGACCAACAACAGGGCGACCCCCCAGATCGGCCCGAACTTGCGCAGGGGGTTGGCCGGCGGCGGTGCGCTCGGCCGCAGCGCCGCCGCAGCGGGCGTCGGGTCGGGCATCGGGGCGGACGTCGGCTCGGAGGCAGCGCCCTCGGGCGGTTCAGTCATGGGGTGTTCCCTTCATCAAACGATGCTCCTCGGTGCGTCGACGACGCGACGACCCCGGAGCGGGCGATCGCCGCTGGGGACGAGCCGAGGTAGGAGGTGACGACGCGTTCGTCCGCGAGCACCACCGCCGGGTCGCCCGACGCGATCACCGCGCCGGATTCGAGGGCCACGAGGCGGTCGGCGATCGAGGCCAGCAGCACCATGTCGTGTTCGACCACGACGATGGCGCACCCCAACTCGTCGCGCAGCCGGCGAACGAGCGGGCCGAGGGCCTCCGATTCACGCTGAGCGATCCCGCTGGAGGGTTCGTCCAGCAGCAACACCGCCGGCGAGTGGGCCACCGCGCAGGCCAGGTCGACGACCCGCCTCGAACCGGTCGAGAGTTCGCCGATGAATCGATGCCGCAACGACCCGAGGTCGAACAGCTCGATCAACTCGTCCACCCGCGCCGCCACCGCCTTCTCCGAGTCGTACAGCGCAGGGGTCCGCATCATGGCACTGATCGGATCGGTGACCGCCACCCAACGTTCGAGGGACACCGCGATGGTCTCGGCCACGGTGAGCGTGCGAAACAGCGCCGCGTCCTGGAACGAACGTCCGAGCCCGGCACGCGCCCGTTCGTGAGGTGGAACCCGGGTGACGTCCCAGTCGCCCAACATGACCCGTCCACCGTCGGCGTTGAGGTACCCGCAGATCAGATCGAACAGGGTGGTCTTACCCGCTCCGTTCGCCCCGATCACCCCGACGATCTCGCGTTCATTCACGGTGAGATTCACCGCGTCGACGGCGCGGACGCCGCCGAAGGACACCGACAGATCCATCGTTTCGAGCACCGGTGGAGCGAGGGGATGGCGGAGATGGTGGCCGGCGGTTTGATGCACGACAGGGTGTGTCGCAGTCCGGCTGGTCGCGGCGTTGGCCGCCTTGCCGAGGAACACCGAACGCAACAGGTCGGGACGCTCGAGCAGCTCGGCGGTCGGACCCGAGAAGTGGATCTCGCCCTTCTCCATGAAGAACGCCGTGTCCGCGAGGGTGAGTGCAACGTTGACCGATTGCTCGACGAGGATGATCGTCGTTCCCTCCGCAGCCACCTGACGAACGAGCTTCGCCAACTGCTCCACCACCACCGGGGCGAGGCCGAGCGACAGCTCGTCGATCATCAACAGCTTCGGGGCCCCGATCAGGTTCATCGCCAACGCGAGCATCTGCTGTTGGCCACCCGACAAGTCGCCTGCCGGCGACTCCAGCCTGTTCGCCAGCGAGGGAAACGCTGCCAGCGCCTGATCGATCGCGGCCCGTGTCGCGACGCGGTCGCGCCGGTGCAGCCAGGCCGCGGCGCGCAGGTTCTCCGCAACGGTCAACGGGGCAAACACCCCATGTCCGCCCGGCATCTGGCCCACACCGAACGTGGCGATCTCATGGGGTGGAGCGTGGGTGATGTCGCGGCCATCGAAGATGACCGCGCCGTAGTCGGCCTCGGCGATGCCCGAGATCGCCTTGAGCAATGTCGACTTGCCGGCACCGTTGGTTCCCAACAACGCCACCACGTCTCCCTCATCGACGCCGAAGGAGACGTCGAACAGGATCTGCACGTTGTCGTAGGACACGTTGAGATGATCGACGACCAGCAGCTTGGAACGCCCTTCGCGCCGTTCGATCAGGGCGCGACTTCGGGCGGCGCTCGAGTTCCACACGTCCGCGATGTCGCGGTTGATGGAGGTGGCGACGCTCGAGATCATGACCCCGCCAACCACCAGGATCGGGGTGATCACCAGCATTCCCCAGCGGATCCCGACGTTGTCGGACAGCCATCCGATCAGCGGCACAAAGGCGAGTCCCGGAATCGCCCAGTACGACGCAACGGAAAACCCGACCGACCGTGCCCTCGCAGGAATCGCCAACGACAACGCCGACAGCACGCCCGGCAGCAGAATCGCCAGACACGAGGTCAAGCCGATGTTCGCGATGATCGTGACGACGATGTTGGGCGACCAGGCGAACAACGCGGCCCAGGCCCCGCTCACGAACGCGACCTTGCGCAGGAACCGGAAAATCAGGGCGGGGTCGCGCATGACGAGGCGCACGCCGACCCGGCCACCGATCGCGAGCCCGATGAGCTGCATCGGTTCGACGAGCGCGGCGACGACTCCTCGTTGCAGGTCGTCGTAGCCGTAGACCCGTTCGTAGAGCAGCCCGGCGAGTGAGACGAACCCGATGATCGACACGGCGAGAAACGGGATGGCATACCAGATCCGCCGCAGTGACTCGATCTTCCACACCGTGCGCCACGCCTCACCGAAACTGGCGTCGGGTTCCTCGGTGGCGATCGCCTCCGCACTCTCCCCCGCCGCAGCCCGCTCGTGCGCACCGCGGATCGGCTCCCGCAGGCGCAGCGCCAACACGACGAACAGCGCTGTCGGAAGGGCGAACACGAAGAACGGAACCCGCCAGCTGAAGTAGTGGGCCAACACCCCGGCGGTGAGTGGCCCGACGAATTGGCCGACCGCGTTGGCCGCACGGTGAAACGAAAACACCGCCGGGCGTCGCTCGATCGCGAAGTAATCCGACAGCAGGGCCGAATGCGTCGGGTCGACCACCGCCCGGCCGATGCCAGCACCCGATCGGATCAGCACCAGCGCCCACACCGTCGTGGCCATCCCGGTGGCGAACGAGAACACCCCCCAGGCGATCCCGCCGGCGATGGCGAGACGAACCCGACTGCCGCGATCGGCCAGGATGGCGATCGGCAACTGCAACAGCAGCGCTCCCAGCGTCGTCAATGCCACGAGCGACAAGATGCCGGTGTCGGACATGTTGAAGTGGTCGCGAATCGTCGGCAACAAGATGCCGAACCCCGTGCGGTCGAGTTCGTCCACCGCATTGAGTCCGAACAACACGACGAGTGCGAACGCCGGGCCGTCGCCGGCGACCTGTCGCAGCGACTCGACCGGGTGACGCAGCGTCGCCCACCAACGCCTCGGGCTGAACATCCCTTCGACGTAGGGGGCCATCGCCTCGCGGCTGGAGCGAAGTGCAGCGGCGCTCACGCGATCACCCCTTCGGGTGCGACGAAGACCGACTCCGGCGCCTCGTGGTGGAACCCGTCGGGCCACTCGGCTCGCGACAGGCGCGACGGGGTCGGATCATCGCTCGGTTCGACGCGATCGCGCTCGTCGACCGGCCTGCCGATCAGCGCCGCGATGAGCTGGTTGCGGGCACGCGTCCACACCCCGACGAGGCCGTCGGGCACCATCAACAGCACCATCAGCACCCCCGCCGACGACGCAAGCATCTGCCAGTTGCCGGGCAGCACCCATTGGGCGCCGCGCAGGTAGACCGCGCCCAGCACCGCTCCGAGCGGACTCGCCAGGCCGCCGACCACCGCCGCGACGAACACCGCCACCCCGGCGTTGACGTCGAACAGGTCCGCTCGAAACGCCCCCTGTTGCAGCGTCAACAGCGATCCGCCGACCGCGGCCAACGCCCCCGAGATCCCGAACGCGGCCAGCTTGGCCGCCACCACACCCGTCCCAAAGGACATCGCGGCGCGTTCGTTGTCGCGCTGGGCGATGAGCACGCGACCGAATCTGCTCGCCCGCAGCCCCCGAACCGCCAACCCCGCCGCCACCGCCACGGCCACTGCCAGGTAGTAGAGCCGCGCCGGCGAGTCGATCGACCACCGCCCGGCCAACGCGGGTCGCGAGAACCCTGCGGTGGGGATCCACTCGCCGATCCCGTTCGAAAACACCGCCCCCGATGCCGCCACGGCCAGCGCAAGGGTCACGACCGCGAGATGCAGTCCGCGCAGCCGCAGCGCCGGCACCCCGATCACCACCGCCACCGCCGCTCCGCACACCGCCGCCAACACCATCGCGACCACCGGGTCGAGGCTGCGATCCACGATGGCCCAGGCGCTGACTGCGGCGCCGATTCCGGCGAAGGTCATCTGCCCGAGCGACACCTGTCCGGCCCACCCGGACAACACGACCATCGACAGCCCGATGATGGCGAAGATCACGACCGCCGAGGCCTTGAGCGTGCCTGCGGTCCCCATCATCGACGGCACGGCGAGCACCAGCATCGCCACCACGACGCCGATTCCCCACCGCAGTGCCCGAACCCGGCGGTCCGCAGCGATACGGCCACGGAGTCGATGCGGCTCGGCACCGATGCTCAACGCGGAGGGTCCGGCACCGGCGCGGCCTTCGCTACGGCGTTGCATCAACAGGGCGATGACCACCACCGCCAACAGCACCGGTCCCACCCAGGCGCCGTCGCCGGATCGTTCCATGCCGGTCTGCAAGATGCCGAGGGCGATCGAACTCGCGGCAATCGCTCCGAGGTTCACCATGTTGCCCAGCACCATGGCGGCCAGCGCTCGAAGCAGGATCGTCCAGCTCATGACACCGCCCGGAGGTAATCCGGTGATTCCGGCCTGCAGGAACACGGCGAGAAACGACATCGCTGCTGCGCCGGCCCACACCTCGGTCTGCAATCGCAACACGGCGATACCCAGCATCGATGCCCGCTGATGGTTCGCCGCGCTCGCCCGCAGCGCGACGCCGGTATTGGTGAACCTCAGCATTGCCCACAACGCCACCATCACCGTCGGGGCGACCACCGCCGCGATGAGGTCGTTGGCGTCGAAAACCACCGCCCCGAGTTGCCAGCGCACATCAAACGGAGCGTCATAGGTGCGAATCTTCGGTGCCAGGTTCCAGATCATCGGGAAGCTGACCGACGCAAACAACAACAGCTGGGCGACCCCGATCGTCGCGACCGTTCCCAGCAGCGGGGGCGCGGCGAAGAAGCGTCGCACGAAGAGAAACTCCACCACGGTCCCCACCACGAGCGCGACGAACAGGCCTCCGACCAGCGACATCCAGTAGGTGAATCCCCAGACCTCCATGACGACGATCGCCATCGTCGCCGGCAGCGCGCCGAGTTCGGCCTGGGCGAAACTCACGGTGTTGTTCGCCCGGAAGATCACCGCCATACCCAACGCGATCATGGCGCCGAGACCACCCATGATCGCCCCCGAAACGGCCATTCCCGCCGACATCGGCCACAGGAACACCTGCAGCACAACGATGCCCAACGCAGGAACATAGGGACGCAACGCCGTCCAGGTTCTCTCCATCTCGCACCCCTCCGATCCAACCTCCCCCCGAAGGTGTGCACGGATCGTGTCGGGCACTGTACCGGTTCGGCCCGGCCACGCGGCGCTTTGTGCGACTACCCGAGGCGTTCGAGCGTGCCGTCTCGATACTCGTGTCGGCACTGCGAACGCTGAAGCTTGCCCGAGGAGGTCTTGGCGATCGTGCCTGGCTTGACCAGTACGACCTCCCGTGGCGGCACCCCGACCTCGGCGACCACCGCTCGCGAAACGGCCTTGGCCAGGCCGACAGTATCGTCGGTGCGAGCCTCGGCAACCACGACGATGTGCTGTGACGAGTTCGAGTCGTCGACCCCGAAGGCGATCGCGTTGCCGGTCCGTATGCCCTCGACCCCGCCCACGGCGGCCTCGATGTCTTGGGGGTAGATGTTGCGGCCGCCGACGATGATGACGTCCTTGATCCGACCGCAGACGACCAGTTCGCCGTCGGCGACGTAGGCGAGATCGCCCGTGTGCAGCCAGTCGCCGTCGAAGAGTTCCGCGGTCGCCTCGGGATTTTCGTAGTACCCCGGGGTCAGCGAGGTGCCCGCGAGTTGCAGCTCGCCGACCCGGCGCTCGTCGAGTTCCTCACCGGTGTCGACATCGACGATGCGCATGCGCATGCCGCGCACCGGGGTGCCGAGACGAGCGAGCTCGCGGGTCGCCACCTCGCCGCCGAGCACCGCCGGCACCGCCCGACGGTCGGTTTCGAGCGCGTCCGCCTCCACGACATCGGTGCGCAGGCCCGTGAACGGGTGCGGAAACGTTGCGGCGATGCACACCTCCGCCATCCCGAAGGCGGGAAAGGCCGCGTTCGGATCGAGGCCGAACACCGCGGCCGCGTCGAGAAACCCGCGATAGGTCGGGGCGTCGATCGGCTCGGCTCCGGACAGCAGAAAGCGGATGCGCGACAGGTCGAGGCCCTCGGCGCGTTTGAGCGACCGGGTGGCGAGCGCGTACGCGAAGTTCGGCCCGGCGGTGATCGTGCCGCGAAAGTCGTGCATCCACCGCAGCCACCGCGCCGGCTTGGACAAGAAATCCTGGGGGGCGGCATGGACGAGTTCGGTGCCCGTGGTCATCGGGATCGTGCACAGCCCGATCAGACCCATGTCGTGGTAGAGCGGCAACCAGGACACCACGATGTCGTCGAGGGTGAACCGCGCCCGTTCGGCCGCAGCGTCCATGTTGGCGCACAGCTGCCGGTGGGTGATCATCACCCCCTTCGGCTCCGAGGTCGATCCGCTGGTGAACTGCAACAGTGCGAGGGCATCGGGGTCGGGTGTCGGGGGCTTCCAGTCGGCGGCGCTCAACCCGGTCGGCGCGGCCCGCAGATCGTCGTAGCCGACGAAGGCCGGGTCGCCCTCCTGCGGTTCGAGGAAGGCCGCCAGTTGGGGGTCGAGCACCACCAACGACACCTTCGCGAACTCGATGCGGGCACGGGTCTGAGCGATGAACCCCTCGACGCTCGCCATGCGCATCGGCAACGGCAACATCACCAACACTCCCCCCGCCAGCCACACCGCCTGGATGGTGACGAGGAGGTCGCGGGTCGTCGGCCCCATGATGGCGACGTGGGTTCCCTCGCTCACGCCGCGGGCCTGCAGTGCGGCCGCAAACTCCTTGGCGGTCTCGTGCAACTCGGCCCACGATGTCGTCACGTGGGTGTCGCCGTCGATGACGGTGATGTTCTTCCCCTTGGTCGCAGCGACCTCAAGTCGCTCGGCGACGGTAAGGATTTTCGGGTCGAACGGAACATCGCTCCGAAACGGCGTCGTCGATTCGGGCGCCTCGGTCACGAACACGGGTACCTCCGCGGTGTTGTTGCATCTGGCCGTTGCGGCCGACCTCACAACTCACCCCGGCGGGTCGGCTCCGGCGACCCACGGTAGTGCGCTCACAGCACGATGTTGACCAACTTCGGCGGTCGGGCGATGACCTTGCGGGGCTCCGCCCCACCGACGAGTTCGGCGACCTTGGCGGTACCAAGCGCCGCAGCGACGGCATCAGCCTCGGTGATATCGGGGGCGACCTCGAGGCGCTCGCGCACCTTGCCGTTGATCTGCACGACCATCGTCACGGTATCCGCCACCAGCTTCGACTCTTCGAAGGTGGGCCAGGACTCCCGGTGGATGTGAACGTTGCCGCTGCTGATCCCGGCCTCGACGCGCCGCTTCCACAGCTCCGCGGTGACGTGCGGGGTGGCCGGAGCCATGAGCAACAGCAGCGTGTCGATCGAGCGTTGCAGCACCTCACCGTTGGCACCCGTTTCGGACTGCACGTAGCGGTACAGGTCGTTGGTGAAGGCCATGAACTTCGCCACCGCGGTGTTGTAGCTCCAACGGTCGAAATCCGAGGTGACCTCGCTGATGACCACGTTGCGGGCGCGTTCGATCGCCTGGTCCGCTGCGGTCGGTTCTCCCGAGCGAACCTCGCCGATCACGTCGTTTCCGGGCACGGAGAGTCGCCACACGCGACCCAGGAAACGCAGCGCACCGTCGATCGAGACGTCCTCCCAGTCGACGTCGTCCTGTGGCGGCTTGAGTCCGAGTTGTGCGAGGCGCAGCGCGTCGGCCCCCTGGTTGTCGATGATCTCCTCGGGGGCGACGAGGTTGCCCTTGGACTTCGACATCTTGGATCCGGCGAGGCGGATCATTCCCTGGGTGAACAGGCGTTTGAACGGCTCGCGCAGGTCCGCCGGCACCAGGCCCAGGTCCGACAGCGCCTTGGTGAAAAAGCGCGCATACATGAGGTGCAGCACCGCGTGTTCGGCGCCCCCGATGTACTGATCGACCGGCAACCACTTGGCGATCACCTCGGGGCTCATCGGCGCGGCGTCGTTCTGGAAGTCGGCGAAACGTAGGTAGTACCACGACGAGTCGACGAAGGTGTCCATCGTGTCGGTCTCGCGTCGGGCCGGCCCCCCACAACTCGGACAGCTCGTGTTCAGGAAGCCTTCGTGGAAGGTCAGCGGAGACTGGCCGTTCGGTCGGAACTCCACGTCGTCGGGGGCCAACACCGGCAACTGCTGCGCAGGCACGGGCTGCAGGCCGCAATCGTCGCAGTAGACCATCGGGATGGGGCACCCCCAGAACCGCTGGCGGCTCAACAGCCAGTCGCGCAACCGGAAGGTGACCTTGGCGTCGCCGATTCCCTCGGAGCGCAGGAACTCGATCGCCTTGGCCTTTGCTTCGTCGACGCTGAGCCCGTTCAGCCACTCCGAGTTGATGACCTCCCCGTCACCCGCGTAGGCCTCACCCTCGAAATCGGCGGGCGGCTGAACGGTCGCGATGATGTCGAGTCCGTAGGCCTTGGCGAAGTCGTGGTCGCGCTGGTCGCCGCCGGGAACCGCCATGATGGCGCCCGTGCCGTAGGTGCCGAGCACGTAATCGGCGAGATAAACCGGCACCGCGTTGCCGTTGAACGGGTTCTTCGCGAACGCTCCGGTGAAGCACCCCCGCTTGGACAGGTCGCGTTCGGTGGAGAGACGGTCGATCTCGCTCGTCAGCTTCACCTGGGCGCGGAACGCCTCGACCTCGTCGCGCCGGTCGTCGGTGACGATGGTCTCCACGAGTGGGTGTTCGGGCGCCAGCACACAGAACGTCATCCCGAAGCTGGTGTCGGGTCGGGTCGTGAACACCCGGAACTGAGCACCGGTGTCATTGCCATCCGCATCGACCACCTGCAGGTCGAACTCGGCCCCTTCGGAACGACCGATCCAGTTGCGCTGCTGGGTGATGACGCGCTGTGGCCAGTCGACCTGATCGAGGTCGTCGAGCAATTGCTGTGCGTAGTCGGTGATCTTGAAGAACCACTGTTCAAGGTCGCGGCGTTCGACCACCGCTCCCGAACGCTCAGCGGTGCCGTCGGGCAACACCTGCTCGTTGGCCAGCACGGTCTGGTCGACCGGATCCCAGTTCACCGGGGCCATCTTGCGGTAGACGAGGCCGGCTTCGTACATCTTCAAGAAGATGGTCTGGGTCCAGCGGATGTAGTCGGGGTCGTGGCTCTTGACCTCGCGGCGCCAGTCGTAGCCGCCACCGATCCGCAACAGCGAGCTGCGCAGCTCCTCGATGTTGTTGTCGGTGAAGGTG
Source organism: Microthrixaceae bacterium (assembly GCA_023957975.1). Lineage (NCBI taxonomy): Bacteria > Bacillati > Actinomycetota > Acidimicrobiia > Acidimicrobiales > Microthrixaceae > Microthrixaceae bacterium. The sequence continues at coordinate 138,422 of JAMLGM010000005.1, forward strand.
CGCGGGTGGATCCCGCTCTTGATGGCCGCGTTCTCGGCCGGCAGTCCGAAGGAGTCGAATCCCATCGGCGACAACACGGCATAGCCCTGCATCGTGCGGTACCGATTGATGAGGTCGCCGAAGGTGTAGTTGCGGACGTGGCCCATATGCGCCGCGCCCGACGGGTACGGATACATGCACAACACGTAGTAGTGCGGCCGCGGGTCGTCGTTGTCGACCTCATAGGTTCGGTCATCTCGCCAGAACTGCTGCCAACGGGGTTCGATCTCGGTGGGGCGATAGGCCGTCTCCGCGGCGGACTCGTGCGAATTCGACATGTTGGCCAGCGTAGTTTCGAGGAGCGACCCGCCGCGAAACGTCCGGGTATCGTTTCGCAACCCCGGCCACGGTCTTGATATATTGTCCAGCGCCTCGCGGGGCTGTAGCTCAATTGGGAGAGCGCTTCCATGGCATGGAAGAGGTAGTCGGTTCGATCCCGATCAGCTCCACACACCGAAACCCCCGAAATCTCGGGGGTTTCGTGCTTTTTAGCCACTGGTCGGGGTTCTGAGTTTCGGTGGCCATAGCCACCGAAACCCCTACAGAACCCGGGACGGGGCCCGTGGGTCAGCTCGCGGAGGTGGTGCGCTGCTGATCGGCATTCGACTTAAGCACCGTGGCGTTGTTCGCCAACGACTCCTGCACCGCGTTCAGTGCCGTGGTCACCGCCGCCCAGTTGCTCTTGAACCGCTCGGCGTCGGTGCCGATCCACGTCACGCCGTCGACGAGACCGCGCAGCTCGCCGGCGATCGCGGCGACGTCGTCGGCCTTGCGGGTCAGGGTGTTGGAAAGCTGTTCGAGTTGCTCGACGTCTGCGCCGATGATGGCCATGGTGGGCTCCTTGTCTCTGGCCGACCCCGTCGGTCGGCGCTGTGAGAACCGTAGGAACCGGCGTGCGGCCTGCCTATGGGGGACGTCCCCCCTGCGCGCCGCGGCTAGGTCCGTACCGCGGCGGCTACCAGGGCATCGCGATCTGCACGAGACTCGCCTCGCCGTCGCGCACCAGCTCCGCTCGACCCGGCACGGCGTAGCGACCGAACCGACCGAGTCGCACCCCGGCGACGTCGCCATCGAGCTCGCTCTCGGGGCGAACCAGCACGCAGTGACGCTCCCGACGGATTCTGGTGACCAACGGAGCGAACGCGCTGCGGGCCGCGACCGAATCGCAGGCGACGACGAAGCGCACCGACGACCGGCGCAGATCACCGACGATCCCATCGAGGGCTCGGGCCGCGGCGTCGCACAGTTCGTGTGCGTCGTCGACCACCACGACCACCGCGTCGGTCGTGTCGATCAACGTCGGGCCGAGCGCGGCGATCGCCTCGATGTCGTCGCCAGCCACGACGACGTCGAGATCCTGGGCTCGGAGGGCCCCGTCGGGTTCCCCACGTCCGGCGACGACGATGACCCTCACGGGGTCCGACGCCGTGTGGCAACCCGCGTGCTTGGCGCTGTGCACGATCGTGGCGAGGGCGGTGGTCTTGCCCGAACGCACCGGGCCGGCCACCAACAGGTTTGTCGCCTGCAGGTCCACGGTTGCGGCCTTCAACGTCGCGTCAGCGATCCCGATCGGCCACGACCACGGCGCTGCCATCGGGTCGACCTCCAGATCCGACAGCGCGCAGTGTTGGGCGAGCCGGCCAACCGCCGGATGCGCGTCGCCGCGAAGTCCGTGGCGGTCGACCAGCTCGAGAAACTGCGCGTCGCCGCACCGGCGCGGCACCTGAACGGTTGCCCCTTCGAACCAGCCGAGCGGTCCTGCAGCCCGGTGAACGACGCCGGCCCCGGGACTCACCAGCGCGTACTCGGCGTCGTCAGCCATCGCGAACACGAACCTCGCCCCGAGCGCGCCGAACAATTCGTAGGGCATCGAGCGGCGCCGATCGCAGGTCAGCACCACCGTGACCCCAGCGGCCCGCCCATCCACCATCAACGCGTCGAGCGACTGAACGAACCGTTGGCCGTGGCGCCCCATCGACGCGAGCACCGCCCCGAGGTGATGCACGACGATCACCCGGTGTGCGGCCGACCCCGATCGATCCGTGCCACCGCGGCGCGCCAGAAGCTCGCCCAGGAGCCGTTCGATGCGTTCGGTGTCGGTGGCATCGATGACCGACCCGACGTTCGCGAGATGTTCGACCCGCCCCAACGCCGCCCCTCCGTCGACGACATCGAACCGCACCGCCCCGTTCGCGTCCCCATGGCCCGCGCTGAGCACCAGTGCCTCCACCAGGGCACCGAGGGAGCCCATGTCCGCCCCGAACGCTCCCAACGACGTGCCGTCGAGGGCGAACGTCGCAACCCGCTGTCGCTGATGGTCGGGCTCGTCGGCGATCCCCAGCCGAACTGCGGGCGCTGCCGATACGTCGACATCCGGTCGCCCATCGACCGAGTCCTCCGCATCCGCGACGTCGTGTGCGCCCAGCAGGGATTCGAGCGTCAAAGTCGGTTCGACGGGCTCGAGCCACGGACGCCTCGGCGCGTCGAACCCCCCTCGAATGGCGGCTGAACGAACGGTGTCGACCGCCGACACCAACGCATCTGGCCCCGTCGAGTGCACCGCCAACGCTGCGCCGTGCGGCCCCACCGAGGCGGCCGGAGCCAACTCGACGGGGTCAAGCCGATCACCGCAGGCGCTGTCGACGAGGGCGACCGACGCCGCCTGGAACAACACCACTGCCCCTTGCCCGGCCCGCATGACCGCCCGTCCGGGGGTCGACCGCGGGATCGTCGCCGCAGCCGCAATCCCGATCACGTTCTCACTCTCGTGGGGATCGGCCATGCGAAGCGCAATCCGAAGATTCACGTTCGCTCGCAGGTGCTCGGTGACCACCCCGGCGGGACGTTGTGTCGCCAACAGCAGGTGGATCCCGAGCGATCGACCTCGACGCCCGATGTCGACCATGGCGTCGACGAACCCGTCGATCTCCGCCGCGATCGACGCGAATTCATCGATGACGATCACCAACCGCGCCAAGGCGTCGATCCCCGGGCGCTGTCGGTAGCCTGCCAGGTCAGATGCTCCATGAGCCGCCAGCAGTCGTTCGCGGCGGCGGATCTCCGCGGCCAGCGAGCGCAGCACCCGATCGGCGAGGTGGCCATCCAGGTCGGTCACCATCCCGACGCAGTGCGGCAACGCCGTGCAGTCGGCGAACGCGGCACCACCCTTGAAGTCGATGAACAACATCGACAGGTCCTCAGGCGACACGCTCGCCGCGAGACCGACGACGATCGACTGCAGCAGCTGGCTCTTTCCCGAACCGGTCGTTCCTGCGATCAACCCGTGGGGCCCGTCGCGTTCGAGGTCGAACCACACCACCTCCTCTCCCCGCCGACCGATCGGGGTGCGGAGGCGACCGCCGCAGGTGCGCCATCGCTCAGCGACGGCGTCGGTGGATCCGAAGACCGCCGTGTCGAACACCTCATCGAGCCCCACGGCGCGCGGCAACGCACCCGCAGAGGTCGCTGCCGGGAGTGCCTCGACGAGCGGGGCCAGCGCCCGCGCCCAGCGCGCTGCCCGGCGCGGGCTCACCGTGTCGAGCCGCACCGCGATCTGTTGGGCGCCTTCGACCACGTTGACGACCCCGAAGGCCGCCTCGCTGTCGGCCGCCTCGCTGTCGGCCGCCTCGCAGACTACGACGACCTCGCTTGCGCCCGGTGCGTCGCCGCGCCGCTCCCCGATCCACACGATCCGACACACCCCGCTGGCCGCCACCCGCAGCAGTCGTGCAAGATCCGACGCGCCGAGGGCGTCGGCATCGACGACGACCAGCCGCTCGACCTCATCGGTGGCCCCCGGGACACCGGCGGCGGCGAGTTCCTCGAGTTCGGCGAGCAGCGCCTCGCGTTCGTCCGCCACCGCCAGGATCGAACCGGCCCACCAGGTCGACGGCGCGTTCGAGCGCAGCCACGTGAGCCATCGCCATCTCGTCGCCCGTGGCTGCGTGGTCAGTACCGCCGTCGACAGTCGGCTCGGCGGCAACCGGGTGGCGCTCTGCAACACCATCGACGTGGCCAACGCCGTCGTCGTTGCGTCGTCGCCCACCACGGCGACGGCCCGACATCGCTGCATCTCCACCGTCACCGGGGCGTCGAGGTGATACTCGTAGCGTCGGCGAAACGACCCGTAGCGTCCGCGCAGTTCCTCGGCCGTCTCGGCGAAGCGTAGGTCGGCCGGCAACTCCACGTTCAGCAGGGTCGGCACGGTTCCGGTTCCGATCCGGCACGGCGCCGCTGCGTCGTCGGCGGCGCCATCCCACAACTCGCTCGTGCGACGCACCGCCCGGACCTCGAGCGCCGCCGTCGACGGGAACCGCTGCTCGAGCAGCGCCGCTTCGCGGACGAGTGCGTCGTCGGCCGCTTGCGTGGCCGCCTCGAAGGATCGCTCGAATCGTTCCATGCGCTCACGGCGCTCGCGGCGGGCCGACCGTCGAGACTCCACCCACCCGCCGAACAGCATCAGCGGGCTCATCAAGAAGAAGACTCCCGACATCACCAGATAGGTTCCGCCGCCCGACACGGCCCGCATCACCAGGATCATCACCAGGCCGACGACCAGCGGGGTCAACGCCGAGACCCACGCGAGGCGCGGCTGTGGGACCGGGGTGGGTGGGGGCGGAGCCGCGATCGCGACCTCGGCCAGCGGTTCGAGCATCCTCGGAGGCCGATTGATCACCACCGGCGCACCGAACCGGCCATCGGGTTCGGCCGCGGTTCCGCCGGCGGTGCCCGGCGACGGCGCTCGCCCATCGCCGAAAACCGGCACCACCGTGACCTCGACCTCGCCGAGACGCAACGATGAGCCGGGGTCGACCCGAGTCTGTGTCGATGCATCCACCCGATCACCCACACCGACCCCGACGTAGGTCCCGTGGGTCGAGCGGTCGTCACGAATCGACACGTCGTCGTCGATCACCAGGGTCGCGTGACGGCGAGACACCGTCGGGTCGCTGAGAACGATCTCGTTGCAGGTTCGATCGCGGCCGATCCGGTAGGTCCCGCGGCCGAGCGTGTCCGGGCACCGGAGGTCGCCTCTGGACGGGTGGCCGAGGAACCAGTGGCTCGGAGACGCTGATCTCCGGTCGGCCTCAGCCTCGACAGGCCGCAATTCCTCCTCGGCAGCGTCGCTCCACAGCAGTTGCACCGGGTCGCCATGGGCGAGCGCAAGGTTCCAGAGCCGCGACTCCGGCACCAGCGTCTCGGAGGCCGATCCGGTACCGACGACCGCACCCTGCCAGCGGATCGGATGGCCATCCGACGAGACGGCGGCGACGAGATCGAGACGTTCGACCGCCCGGCACCAGTCGAGCACCGTCGCCGACGCATCGATCTCGACACGGAAGGCGCCCAGGTTCACGATCGCGGCATCGCCGGTCGACCCGCGTTGCGAGACGCTCAACTCGACGACGGCGGCGCGGCGTTGAGTCGCCACCACCACGTTGTGCTCCGTCACCGGCTACCGGAACGAGTCCGGCGTGGCGTCCAACACCTCGAGGTCATCGACCGTGACCGTTCCGGTCATCAAGGCAACCTCGGCGAGATGGCGACGGGCATTGCGTTGTTCCGAACCGATCGAGGATCCCCCCGGTCCGCGCAACTTGAGATCGAGGCGACCACGGCAATAGTCGAGGCGCCGTTCGACGGTCTTTCCGGTGATGCGCCGCTGCTCGTCTCCCTGAGCGTTGAGCCGCCGGGCGATCTCGAGGTCGGTGGCGACCTCGAGCGTGCCGGGCTGGCGCAGCCGAGGCTCACAGAGCGCCACGAGCGCCCGGAACGCTCCCGAGGTTCGCTCGATGGACGTCGGTGTCACCGTTCCCGGGTCTCCGTCGCCCACGAACGACGGGGGGCGCGGATCATTCTCCGGATTTTGACCGCGGAACTCGGCCGAGAACCCCACGGTGGAAGCTCCCACCACTACTTCAACACGAGCGCGCTTCCAAGGCACGTGCAAGGAATTGCCCGGCTCAAGCACGTCGAGGCCGAACCGCTCGGCGCTGACGATACGCAACAAGAGCCACCGGCCGTCGTTGCGCAGATCCCAGCCCGACTCGCTCACGGTGATCGTGCCCGCTCTGCGATGGAGCCGGTCGTCGTCGCCGATGACGTAGTCGACGCCCGCGCCGCCACGACCGAACGTGCGCACATCGCCTGGGTGGAGCCGGTGGACGGCTCGATCGAGGGTGATCTCCAACATCTGACCTCCGAAGAACCCGGGCAGCGAAGCACGGGTGGGCCACGACGCCAATGGGGGATATCCCCCATGCGGACTTCCCCCCGCATCCGCGACGCGGATGTGGAAGCATCGCCATATCGGGAGCGTCGCGTTCCGGCCTCCCCGGGGAGGCGATGACCTTGGAAACCCAAATCGAAGAGATCGCCGATGGCATCTTCAGGATCTCGACCTTTGTCGAGATGGCCGGGATGCGATTCAACCAGTACCTCATCGATGCCGAGGAGCCGTTGTTGTTCCACACCGGGCAACGAGCGCTGTTTCCGCTCGTGTCCAAAGCGTTCGCCCGAGTGAAGCCCGTCGACTCGCTGCGCTGGGTGAGTTGGGGTCACCTGGAATCCGACGAGAGCGGGGCCATGAACGAGTGGCTGGCCGCCTCGCCACAGGCAACGGTCGCCGTCGGGTTCCTCGCGGCGGTCCTGTCGGTCAACGACCTCGCAGACCGGCCGCCGCGGCTCCTCGGCGACGACGAGGTGATCGACCTCGGTGGCAAACGCGTGCGATTCCTGCCGACGCCGCATGTCCCCCACGGTTGGGACGCCGGCGTCATGTTCGAAGAAACGACCGGAACGCTCCTGTGCGGAGACCTGTTCACCCAACATGGCGACACGGAGGCGATCGACCACGGCGACCTGATCGGGCCCGCAGCGGCGGCCGAGGATGCGTTCGGATCCACCGCATTGACCCCGAACACGGCGCCGACCATCGCCGCGCTGGCGGAACTCGAACCCAACACCCTCGCGCTGATGCACGGCCCCGCGTGGCACGGCGACGGTGCCACCGCGCTGCGCGACCTGGCAAACTTCTACGCCGAGCGACTCGCCGCAAGCACCGGTTAGCTCACCGCTCCCCACCGGCCCTCAGCGAAGCGCCAACCAAAGCACGAACAGCCCGACGGCAACTCCTGCGGCCCAGATCGCCCAGGTCATCGCCGTCGTCGTGGTCGAGCCGTCAACTAGGACCGACGACTCCGGTTCAACCGGCCCATCACGGCCACCATCGACTCCATCGAGCCCATCGAGCGCGGTCACCACGTCCCCGGCGCTCGCCCACCGATCGAGCGGGTCCTTCGCCAGGCACCGGTCGATGACGGCCACGAGGCCGGCGGGAACGTCGCTGCGCATCAACGCCGCAGACGGCTCGCTCATCACCCGGTGTGCCAACCCGGCAACCCCACCGTCGTCCCGCGCCCCGCCGAACGGCGGCTCACCGTGCAACAGCGTGAACAACGTCGAACCGAGCGACCAGATGTCGGCGGCGGGACTGCCGGAATCCGAACCGGTGAACCGTTCGGGTGCCGCATGCGGCGGCGTGAGCGACCCGACGGTCTCGGTCGACGCCTCCACATCGATCAACAGCGCAATATCGAAGTCGGCGAGCCGCACCTCAAGATCCGACCCCATTCCCTCGCCCAACAAGACGTTGCCGGGTTTCACGTCGCGATGGGCCACACCGAGGCGGTGCATCCCCTCGAGCGCGGCGCCGACCACCCGGCCGATTCGCACGACCTCCACCACCGAGAACGGGCCCTCGCGCTGCAGCCGCGCCGCTGCCGATTCGTGCATCCGCTCGAGGACCAGACAGGTCGCGCCCTGCGCGGTCTCGACCACTTCGAGCACCTCGATGACCCCCGGCACCTCACCGATCGCGACCAGCGCCGCCAGTTCGCGTTCGCCCCGGCGCACCCGGTGGTCGAGCACCTTCAACGCCACCCGGCGCCCGTCGCCAACCCGGGCCGCGTCATACACCGTCGCCGAGCCGCCACGGCCGAGCACCTCGCCAACCAGGTAGCCGTCGATCTGCACCGCCGCGCTCAACCTCGCCTCAGCGTCGGCTACGCGGGGTCGCCGAGCCCGATCGGTGCCGGTTGCCAGTCGACCCTGGCCGCATCACCGAAGAGGCGCTCGAGGCGGTAGAAATCGCGCTCGTCGGTATGGAACACGTGAACGACGATGTCGCCGTAGTCGGCGAGAATCCACCGGCCGGTATCGCGTCCCTCCACCGAATTCGGACGCCGATCGAATTCGAGGGCCAACACGTCCTCGATCTCCTGGGCGACCGCGGCGACCTGTCGAGGGTTGGTGGCCGACGCGATCACGAGATACTCATAGATCGACACGATCGGTCCGACCTCGAGAACCACGATGTCGCTCGCAACCTTGTTGTCAGCCGCCCGGGCCGCCGCGACCGCCATCGATCGGATCGGATCTGCGGTTGGATCTTCAAGGGTCATGGGTTCACACACTCACAATGCGAGATCGGCACCGAGTTCAATGTCGATGTCCGTGGCGTCGGAGACCTCCTCCACGCGAGTGGCCTCGGCACCGAGAAACTCGGCGATCCGTTCGGCCACCGGCGCAAACGCCTCGTCTGAATATAGGACGGTTGTGGCGTCGGCATCGAACGCTGCGGCGTTGCCGACCGTGGCGATCTCCGCGCCGAGCGCAGCAACCTGCGACGCCACCCGCGAAGCGGCATCGGTGTCGGTGGTGCCGTTGAGGATCCGCGCCCGCGGGCGTTGTCCCGCAAACGCGCTCGCCGGGAACGGCACCAGCCCCGACAACTCGTCGATGATGGCGAGCCCGTTCGGACGGTAGAGATAGGAGCCTTCGAACGCGACCGGGTCGACCGGCAGCGACACGAACGAATGGTCGGCCATCGACCAGCGGATCAGGAACGCTCCCAGATCCCGCGGGTCCTCGCCGGTGTCTTCGAGGCCGAGATCGGACAGCGCCGCACCCAACGCTTCGAGCGTCGCCTTCACCCGCAGCCCACGATCCTCCGGGGCCTCGCCCGCGCCGCGAACCGTCACGAAGTCCGCCACCTCGCTCGCCGACAACTCGAGCTCACCGCTTCGGTAGCGCACGGTGGTCTCCGAGCCGTCGCTCACGCTCACGCTGCTCGGGTTTCGCACCGTCACCGGCGCGAGGATGGCGGCGATCGACTCGATGTCCTCGACGGTCGCCTCGGTGACGTCGCTGATGCGGAAGCCGAGCACCGATTCCATCGCCTCCGCCACCGCCGCGGTGCCGCCGGTGCCGTCGGTGCCGCCGTCCCCTTCGGCCGGGTCATTCGCATGAATCTGAGCGAGCGTGCGTTCCTCGCCATCGTCTCCGGCCACCAGGAGGTCGCCGAGGGTCCACACCACCGATGCCGAACCATCGTCGGTGGGTTCGGGAAACAACAGGGTCGAGTCGAGCTGTCCGTCGGCTCCGATGAGCACGACCAGGCTGACCCGGGTCTCGTTCACCACGGCGAGAAACCCCGGCGCCTGAGGGTCGGTGATGACCTCCGCCGAGGTGCCACCGATCACATTGCGAGCCGCATCCACGCCGTACCACGCCAGCCCGGCGAATCCGCCGACCGCCAACAGCGTGATGACAAGAAACACCGAACTCAGCACGCGGCGACGGCGCGGAGCGGGCCGCGGCGCGACGGAGACAGCGTCGGTCATGACTGCGTACCGCTCATACCCAAACCATAGAGGCCACGGGAGCGGATCAGTTGGACGACCGCCCCCGGGATGAGATGCGCGTAGGGAATGCCCTCGGCGACCCGACGGCGGATCTCGGTACTCGAGATTTCGATCTGCGGAACATCGACCACCGTGCAACGCCATCGAGGATCCAGCACCGGGGTCGGCGCGCCGGGTCGGCCGACGACGGTCAACTCGACGAGTCCTCGAAGGTCATCGACGCGATGCCATGACTCGAGCCGCGATGCCGCATCGGCGCCGAGCACCAACGACACCTCAACCTCGGGGCGAGCCCTGCGCATCGCCTCGACGGTGTCGATCGTGTAGGTCGCTCCCCCGCGCCGAACCTCCTCGTGGCCGGCCCGCAACCCGCAATAGCGATCGGTGTCCTCGGCGATCGCCGCAGCGACGAGGTCGAGCCGGTCCGCCGCCGGGGTCACCGAACGTTGGGGCGACTTCTGCCAAGGGTCATTGGCCACCATCAGGATCACCTCATCGAATCCGCCGCGGAAGCCAACCTCCGTGGCGACGATCAGGTGGCCGAGGTGCGGAGGATCGAATGTCCCGCCGAACACGGCGACTCGCTGGGTGGTCACCGCACGATCGTAGAGCGATCGACCCGGCCACACCGCCAGCGCGCCAAAGCGCTCCTCAGGAGGAGTCGACGAGAAATTCACCACAGCTGTTCGTCGAACGCCTCAACCTCTGGGCCACATTGCCGATAGGTACCTGAGGCGATTCGTCGCTTCGACATTCAGCGTAGGGGTGAAACAGCGAGTTTCCACCCCTGCGATCGGAAAATTTCCGGTCGCAACACGTGCGTGGAAGCACGAGGTGACGACATGAGCGATTCCGTCGGTATCTATCTGAACCAAATCGGCACGGTTCCCCTCCTCACGGCGGCGGAGGAGATCGAGCTCTCGAAGGCCATCGAGGCCGGAGCGGACGCCCGTGCCCGCAAGGAGGCCGGCGAACGCAGTGCGGAGATCAACCGCAAGATCGCCGCGGCGGCCGCAGCAAAGGACCGCTTCATTCGGGCGAACCTTCGCCTCGTCGTGAGCGTGGCGCGACGCTACCCGCTGCCGCCGAGCATGGAACTGCTCGACCTCGTCCAGGAGGGCAACCTCGGCCTGGAGCATGCCGTCGACAAGTTCGACTGGCGCAAGGGGTTCAAGTTCTCCACCTATGCCACGTTCTGGATTCGCCAGTCGATCGGCCGGGCCCTCGACCAGAAGGCCAGCCTGATCCGCCTGCCAGGCGACCGTTCGGCCGGGCTGCGCGCCGCACTTCGTCAGGTGTCGGGCGACGTCGATGAGCTCAGTCTCGAACACGTGACCCTCCATCGCCTGTCGACCCCCACCAGCCTCGACCAGAAGGTCGGACCCGACGACTCCCACGAACTCGTCGATCTGCTGGCCGACGCAACACCCAACCCCGAGGACGCCTACCTCCTCCAGGTGGACGCCGAGTTCATCGACCGGATTCTGTCGCACCTCGACGAGCGGTCGCGGCTCGCCGTCGAGCAGCGTTTCGGCCTCATCGACGGCCAGCGTCGCTCCTACCGCGAGGTCGGCGACGAGATCGGGGTGACGGCGGAGGCCGCTCGTCGACTCGTCAAGCGTGCGGTCAACACGGTGCGCGAGTCCGCCCTCGCCACCACCGACGCCGCGTAGCACCCGCACCCCGCCGGTAGCGGCAGGCGGAAACTCGATTGGGTGAGGGCCGCGCCGGACGCGAGACTGTTGGTCTATGGCCGAAACCTGGACCCCATCGAGTTGGCGTTCCCACCATGCCGATCAACAACCAGTCTGGCCCGATCAGGGCCAGGCCGATTCGGTGCTCGAGACGCTCGGGACCTATCCCCCACTGGTGTTTGCCGGCGAAAGCCGATCGCTGCTGACCGACCTGGGTCGGGTCGCCAACGGCGAGGCGTTCCTCCTCCAGGCCGGCGACTGTGCCGAATCCTTCGATGCGTTCAACGCCGTGTCGATTCGCGAGCGGCTCAAGTTAATCCTCCAGATGGCGGTGGTGTTGACCTATTCGGCCGGTGTTCCGGTGGTGAAGGTCGGCCGCATCGCCGGGCAGTTCGCCAAGCCGCGCTCGTCACCGGTCGAACTCGTCGACGGGGTCGAGTTGCCGTCGTTTCGGGGCCACATCGTCAATGCGGCGGAACCGACCGCGGCCGCACGCATTCCCGATCCCAACCGCCTCATCGAGGCCTACCATCGCTCCGCCGCCACCTTGAACCTGCTGCGGGCATTCACCAAAGGCGGCTTTGCCGACCTCGCCCGGGTTCACGCCTGGAACCAGGAGTTCGTTGCCTCCAGCCCCGAGGGGGCGCGCTACGAAGCGATCGCGGCCGACATCGACCGGGCGCTGCGGTTCATGAAGGCGTGCGGGCTCGACTCGAGCGACCTCGTGCAACTCCACGACGTCGACTTCTACACCAGCCATGAGGCGCTCGTGTTGGGCTACGAAGAGGCGCTCACCCGCGAAGACAGCCTCACCGGCGAGTACTACGACTGTTCCGCCCACATGGTCTGGATCGGCGAACGCACCCGCGGCCTCGACGACGCCCACGTCGAGTTCTTCCGCGGCATCAAGAATCCGGTCGGCTGCAAGATCGGGCCGACAACCTCGCCGCAGGACGCCGTCGCGTTGGCTTCAGCGCTCAACCCCGACCGCTTCCCCGGTCGCCTGACCCTCATCACCCGCATGGGGGCCGACAAGATCGCGGAAGTTCTACCCCCCATCCTCGAAGCGGTCCGTGACAGCGGGGTCCCGGTGGTGTGGGCGTGCGACCCGATGCACGGCAACACCTTCACCTCCAACGGCGGCCGCAAGACCCGACATTTCGACGCGATCCTCGCCGAGATCCGGGGGTTCTTCGAGGTTCACCGTGCGGTGGGCACCTGGGCGGGCGGCGTCCACGTGGAACTCACCAGCGATGACGTCACCGAATGTATGGGCGGGGCCGAGGCGATCGGCGACGACGACCTCCACCTGCGCTACGAGACGATCTGCGACCCACGCCTGAACGGTCGCCAATCCCTCGATCTGGCCTTCGAGGTTTCAGAACTGCTCCGCCGCGGTTAACCGGTCGGCGGGCTACGCTGCGACCTACCCGATCCGACCCTGACCGATCCGCTACTGAGATTGCGAGGCACCCATGGCCGACCAGTTCCCACCTCCACCGGGAGACCAGGGATGGGTGCCTCCCCCGCCGAACTACGGCGGGTATCCGCCTCCGGGCCCGCCGTTCGCGACGCAGCCGAGTGGGATGAAGCCCGATGCCTACCTCGTTCAGTCGATCCTCGTGGCGCTGTTTTGTTGCCAACCGCTCGGCATCGTTGCGATCGTGTTCTCGGTCATGTCCGGCAGCGCGTGGAACCGTGGGGACGTGGCCGGGGCGAACGATCACGCAGCGAACGCCCGCAAGTTCGTCAAGTGGTCGCTCATTTCCGGGTTGGTCGTCGTCGTCCTCTACCTCCTCATCGCTGTCATCGCCGTGCTGGGGTCATCTAGCACGCCCGGGTGATGGCGTAACACGCGATGGCCGCGGCGGCTCCGACGTTGAGTGAGTCGACGCGCCCCGACAGCGGAATGACGACGCGGTGGTCGCACGCAGACATCGTCGCGTCGCTCAACCCCGGGCCTTCGCTCCCCAACAACAGCGCCACCTTCTCCTCGGCGCCGAAGCGCAGCGAATCGATGGGCACGGCGTCGGGCGCCGGGGTGAGCGCGCACGTCACGAAACCCGCGGCGTGCACCATGTCGAGGCCCTCGGGGAATCTGCGGACCCGCGCGTAGGGGAAGTCGAAAACCTCCCCCATCGCCACCCGCGACGCGCGCCGGTACAGCGGGTCGACGCTGGCCTCATCGAGCACCATGGCGTCGAGGCCGAGGCCGACCGCGCTGCGCACGATCACCCCGAGGTTGATGGGGTTGACGACCCGCTCCAACACCAACAGCCGTCGCGCCCCGCCCACGACCTGTTCCGCGCTCGGCAGGTCGCGCCGCGCGAACACGCCGAGACACCCCCGATGCACCCCCAGCCCGGTGATGCGTTCGAGGACCTGAGGTCCGGCACCGAGCACCTCGCCGCCGCCCTCCACCACCGCTTCTGCGATGGGCTCGGGAAGCGGCTGCGAACGCGTGGCGTCGACCAGCAGGGTGATGAGCCGATAGCCGGCGCGCACGGCCCGCTCGACCACCGGATCGCCCTCGGCCACAAAGACCGCCTCCTGCGGATCATCGCTCGCGGCGGTCGCCCGCGCCCGTAGGCGCAGGTCGCGATCTCGCAGCCCCATGAACGACGCCACCCGTTCGTCGCTTGGATCCTGCACGATCGCATCGAGGCGAACTCGGGGGGTCGACTCCGCTGTCATCTCGCTGATCGTAGGCTGGCCACGATGCCGCGAACGCCACCGACGACCACCACGATCGACCGCGCCGAGGAGTTGGTCGCCATCTTCGAGGAACTCCAGTCAACCGGTTCCGGCTGGCTCAACATCGTCCCCGAACTCCCCGAGGGCACCGAAGTCCCGGCGACACCGAACTCGCTCGCGATCTTTTCCCGGCGAGGCCCGGTGGTCCCCCTCGCCACCTGGACCACGACCGAGCCGACCGAATTGGGGCTCCTCCACGGCACCTCCCAGCGCGCGAGGTTCGCGCTCGCCGACACCGTCGCCGCCATCCCCGACGGCTGGCGGGTCCTGGCCGACCACCCGCGCAAGGGCCTCGTCGTCGTGCCCGGTGCCGGACTCGGACATCGCGTCGTGGCCCGATGGCTACTCGACGCGCTCACGGTGCTGTGCCTGCCCCCGCACACGGGACGCTTCGTCGTCGCCCGCTACCCGGGCTGAGTTGCGCGGGGCCTGGCCCTCACCACCCAGGTGCCAGGTTGGTGAAGTCGGCGGGACGCTTCTCGGCGAACGCCGCCAACGCTTCCATGTTTGCCGGGCCGCCCATGAGTCTGACGAACTGTGCGTCTTCACGGTCTCGGGCGGCGCGGGTCTCCTCGGCTCGGCCGGCGGTCATCGTGGCCTTCACCGCCTGCAGCGAACTGATCGGCATCGCCGCGAGCCGCCGGGCGTGATCCATCGTCACCTCCAACAGGTCTTCCGGCGAGGTGATCTTCCACACGAGGCCGAGTTCCTTCGCCTCCGGGGCGAGGATCCATTCCGAGCTCAACAGCACCCAGGCCGCGTTCTGATGCCCCATCAGGCGTGGGAACAGCAGCGAGGACGCCGCCTCGGGAGCGACCCCGAGCGAAGTGAAGGGGCACTTCAGCTTGGCGTCGGTCGACATGAACGCCAGGTCCGCGAACCCGATGATCGTCGTGCCGATTCCCAGGCCCAGCCCGTTGATCGCCAGCAACAACGGCTTCGGAAAGCCGATGAGTTGATCGACGCAACCCGGAAACCCGTGTGCACCCTCGACGAAATCAGGGTTGGCGATCCGTTCGCCCATCTCCAACAGGTCCTGCCCCGCCGAAAACGCTCGGCCGGACCCCGTGATGACGACGACGGCCACCGAATCATCGTTCGCCGCATCGATGAGTGCCTCGGCCAGCGCGTCGTACAGCGCCTCGTTGAAGGAATTGAGGGCGTCGGGGCGATCGAGGGTGAGCAGACGGACACGAGCATCGTCCAAAATCGTCAACATGGAACCTGTTCTAGTTCGTTTCGCGGCAAAGGTGCGCTAAACCCGTGGGAATGCGTATCTCGACGGTGGAACTCATCCCGCTTCGACTCCCGCTTCTTCGGCCGTGGCACACGATCGGCGGACTCATGACCGAACGTGAGGTGCTGATGGTGCGCGTCCGCACCGACGGTGCCGACGGCTGGGGCGAATGCTCGGCCTTCGCCACCCCGTTCTACACACCGGAGTTCATCGCGTCGGCCCACATCGTCCTTCGCGACCGCCTTGCGCCGCTGCTGACCGCTGCGGAATCGGTGACCTCCGAAGGTCTCGGCGCCTTGTTCGCCCCCGTCGCCGGCCACCGCATGG
This sequence comes from Microthrixaceae bacterium, assembly GCA_023957975.1. Lineage (NCBI taxonomy): Bacteria > Bacillati > Actinomycetota > Acidimicrobiia > Acidimicrobiales > Microthrixaceae > Microthrixaceae bacterium. The sequence goes on from JAMLGM010000005.1 coordinate 154,177, forward strand.
CCAAGTCCGCGCTCGAAATGGCGGTGCTCGACGCCGAGCTGCGCACCGCCGGCGAGTCCTTCGCCGAATTCCTCGGCAGCGAGGTCGAGTCGGTGAACGCCGGGGTCTCGATCGGCTTCGCCGAGTCCCCCTCCGACCTGGTCGACACCGTCGCCGAATTCGCCGCCAACGGGTACCGCCGGGTCAAGCTCAAGGTTGCGCCGGGCCGCGACCTCGACCACATCGAGGCGGTGCGCGAACAGTTCCCCGCCATGTCCCTGCAGATCGACGCCAACGGAGCATATGTGCGCGCCGACGTCGAACACCTCGCGAAGTTCGACGGGTTCGGCCTCACGCTCATCGAACAACCACTCGCTTCGGACGACCTCGTCGGCCACGCCGCCGTCGCCAAACGACTGCACACGTCGATCTGCCTCGACGAATCGCTCGTGTCGTTGCGGTCGGTGGAAACCGCCCTCGCCGTCGGAGCGTGCGACGTCGTGAACCTCAAGCCCTCACGCGTCGGCGGCTACCACGAGGCGTTGCGCATCCACGACTGGTGTTTCGAGCGCGGCGTCGGCATGTGGGTCGGCGGCATGTTGGAAACCGGACTCGCACGGGCCGCGAACATCGCGCTGGCCTCGCTTCCCGGATTCACGCTCACCGGCGACCTGTCGGGCAGCGACCGCTTCTATGCCGACGACATCATCACCGAGCCGCTCACGGTGACCAATGGTGCACTCGCAGTCCCCCAGGGTCACGGTTTCGGCGTCGACATCGACCTCGACGCCATCAAGCGTTTCCGGCTGTCGTCGAGCTGAGCCGTTCGGCGAGGTGTTCGACGACATCGGTTCCCAGCCAGTCCTCGAACTCCTCGCGTTGGCGAAGCAACACCGGGGTCACCTCCCCGTACGCTGCGGGGTCCTCGGTGCAGATCCACGCCACGGCGTCGGCCTCGTCGCCGGTTGAGGAGAAGTCGACGCGACGCTTGCGCCGCAGAATCGACACCTCGACCGACGACCCGGGTTCGGTCACCCGGTCGAGTTGAAACGGCACCTGCCAACACACCAACGGCCTCCACTCATGCGGTGCATCTTCGTAGTCGAGCGCACCGAGATGAAGGGCACATCCTGCGCCGCCGGCGAACCCCGCCCGGTTCAAGAAGATGCATGCGCCATCGATCACCCGCGTCGCCGATCGCTCAGCCCCGTCGACCGGCGCCGCAAAGACGCCGTCCCGTTCGGCCTGTTCGGCGAACTGGAATCGGTCGGGGTCGATCAGCGCGGCGTGGGCCGCCACGTTCATGGCGTCGTCCTCGTCGACAATTTGCGCCCCGAGCACGCAACACCCCTGGGTGTGGGTGGGGTCGGCTTCGTCGCCGATGCCGCGGCACCACGACCCCCACCCGCAACTCCATCCCGACCCGAGCGCGCCGAGATCGACGCGCCACCGTTCGCCCCGCTCCGAGACGAACTCGTGCCATCGCTCCTCGGGAATCAGTTGAATCCCTCGGTGCTCAACAGGACCGAGCCGTCGGCATCGACGATCACGAAGCGGTGCAACCGGTCGTCGCCGAAGGCCGGGTCGTACCAACGCGCCGCGTAACGGTGAGCCCCGTCGAACAGCCCCAGGTGTCGAACCTCCATCTCGGTACCACCGTCGTCCACACGTCGACCGTCGTGACGAGCGGGCGCCCACGTGTCGCCGCCGTCGCGGGACACCTCGACGCGAACGATCGTCGAATGCCAACACAACGCACCTGGTTCGGCGTCGCTCCAGATGACCTCCCAGGCCCCGTCGATCCGGTCGGTGTAGTCGTGAAATTGCGGCTCCACGACCACCTGGGGAGATCGCTGAACCGTCGTCGGATCGATCAGATATCGGTGCACCCGAAGGTTCCACGATCGCGTCGGCGGTGTCCGTTGCACCGCGACGTCACCTCCCGCGGCGAGGGCCGAGGCAAGATCCGCGGCGCAGGCCGCAAGAAATCGCTCGGTGTTGGGTCCGTACAGGGTGTGGCCGCCCTCATAGAACTGCCGTGAGTATTCCTCGGCGGTTGCGACATAGCCGCAGTACTCGTTCGCCACCGACGACACCACGACGTCGTCGATCAGGCCCTCATCCGGCCCGGCGACGGCGTCGAGCACCGCAGCGGTGATACGGCGCCCCGACTCGACCGTGACCTCGAAGGGCAACCCGACCACCGCGGTCGAATCGATGCGCAGCACCTGCACGGGAATCGATCGTGGGAATGCCTTGAGCGGCAACACCAGCGGCTGCAATCGACCGCCGATGACGTGTTTGGCTCCTTGCGGACCGTTCTTCAGGAACCGTCGCGGCATGCCCGCTCGAAACAGCGGAAGCCGGTGGATCACCGGCGTGAGGTTCTCCATCGCCCCCGCCGCCAGCGCTGCGCCCACCGCCGGTCGGTTCGGAAGCTGGGCGACGGTGCCGTTGGCCCGCCGCCTGGCTCCCCCGACGAGCGACACCTCCTCGAAGGCACACCCCAACTCGACCGATTCGCTCAACCGATCGCCGAGCGAGTCGTAGAGCTCCGCGGCCTTGTGCCCGATCGCCCGGCCCACCCGCTTGGTGTCGCGATAGCCCGCACTGTTGGGATACAGCGCTGGCGCGACATCGGCGTGAGTTCCCTCGATGGCCCCGACGACACCGCCGGCACCGCGGCTGGATTCGATGTGGTGGGCCAATTCGTCGACGAGGTAGGCCCACACATCCGCGTTGTACTCGCGGGAATGCTGGGAGATGCCGGTGCCGTGCACGCTGAAGATGACCGAGGCGCCGATCGGGGTGGAATCTGCGGCGTCATCGACGCGCAGCAGGCGAAGCTGCGGATTGATCGCCGCGAACTTGCGTTGTGGCTCCTGGCGCTTGTCTCGCACTGTCGCGTTGGTGACGTGTGGGTCGAGCGACCGGTTCCGCGTGGCTCCCCACACGTCGATCGAGCCGAACCCAACCTTTGCCGGCCGCCGCGTCTGGGTGGCCTCGATGACCGCCGATGCAATGCGCTCGACGAGAAACGCACTCCAGGCCGGATCGAAGCCGCTGCGGTTGGACGCGAAACGGTTGTAGAAGTCCGTTCCGTTGAACTGCCCGGCCCCGGCGTGGGTGTGCGTTGCGCCGATCATGAGCCCGGCGAGGGGCACGTCGCACTGCGCCGAGATGGCATCGGCCACCAGGTACTGCAGCACCGAGGATCCACCGAGCAGATCGCAGTGCACGATCGCGAGCGATGATCTCCCGGCCCGCAGGTGCACGACCCGGGCGCGGAGGCGGGACCGGAATCCCTCGCCGTCGTGGGCGTTGGAGCTGTAACCGGCCTTGGGCATGCCTGGCGGCGGGGTGATGTCGACGCTCGCGGCCCCGGCGAGCACCCCGTCGACGTGGTCGAGGCGGACCGGTGCCGCCGGCTTCACCTCGAACGACGCCCGGCCCGACCGCAGATGCGCCACGGAGTCGAGGGCAGACCCGCTCACGATTTAGCCGCCGATTTAGCCGCCGATTTGGCCGCCGATTTGGCCGCCGAGTTCATGCGGCGGAAGAACGACTTCTGTCGCTTGTAGAGGCCCTTGAACTCCTTGTAGTGGCGGTCGTAGATCGCCGTATGGAGTGCGTTGGGGCGATAGGTCGCCTTGATCGACACCAGGTCGCGCACCTCGTCGGGACGAACCTCGCCCATCGCCATCGCCGCGCTCAGCGCTGCGCCTCGGATACCGCAATAGAGCGGGTCGGCAACCTGTTCGATCGTGCGGCCCATCACGTCCGCGTGGATCTGACACCACAGGTCCGACTGCGCCCCTCCACCGATCACACGGATGTTGTCGAGGGTTCGCCCGGCGAACTTCTCGACGGCGTCGTGCAACCATCGGTCGTTGATCGCGACGCCCTCCATCACCGCGCGGATGAGGTCGGAGCGGGTGTTGAGGAGGCCGAGGTTGGCAAAACCCGCACGGGCGTTGGCGTCGGCGATCGGCGATCGTTCGCCCTTCAGCCACGGTGTGAAGATCACCCCGTTGGCGCCCGCCGGCGACTCGCCCGCAAGGTCGTTCATCTCCTCGAAATCGAGCGTGCCGCCGAGGATCCCACGCAACCACGCAAAGCACGCTCCGGAGGTCTCGTGGTTGTTGATGATGAGGTAGTTCTCCTCGTCGATGCCGGGCACGGTCGCGACCATGTTGAACAGGTCGGTCTTCTTCTTCGGCACGGGTGCGCTGATCCATCCGGTCGTGCTCACCGCCATATGGGTCTCATAGAGCCCGATGGCCCCCGAGCCGATCGCCGCGGTGTGCACGTCCGGGGCACCGGTCACCACCGCGACGTCGGCGCCGATGCCCAACTCGGCGGCGACCGACGGCTGCACGTTGGCGATGACGGTGCCGAACGGCTGAAGGGGTGGCAGCTTCTCGCGCCCGCCGCCCGTCAGCGCCAACAGCGTGTCGTCGTAGCGGTAGTTCTTCGGATCGCGGGTGTCGAGCATCCACGTACCGACCATCGACGCCGGGCTCGCAGCGGCGATGCCCGTGAAACGCATCGACAGGTAGTCGACGGGTTCCATCAGCCAGCGCGCGGCCCGGTACCGCTCGGGTTCGCAGCGCTGCAGATACAGGCGATGCCCGATGGGATCGGCGCCATCGAGGCTGGGGGCGCCACCGGATCGCCGGATGAACTCGGCGATCGCCCTCGGCGCGTAGCCGCTGACCGGGCCTCCAACCGCCTCGCGTGCGAGGCGGCCGCCCCGATTGTCCATCCACATCATCACCGGGGAGGTCGGCAGTCCCTCGGCATCGACGCACACGGTCGACGCCCACTGTCCGGTGATCGAGACCGCCGCGACCTGATCGCGGCGGATGACCCCGGCATCGAGAGCGCCCTTGGCCGCATCGATGATCGTTCGCCACCACGTCTCGGCGTCCTGGGATGCCAATCCGTCCGCGCCGAACTCGGTCTCGGCAACGTAGTGCTCCTCGAAGGCAACGCTGCCAAGCAGCGACACGAACCCGACCTTGGGCCCCCCGGTGCCGAGGTCGACGGTGAGGACGAAACGCTCGGCACGGGGGTCAGACGCAGCGGCCATCGACCTCAGCCCTTCGGAACGTCGTAGAACGCATCGAGTGCGCCGGCGAGGATGTCCTCGACCACCGCGACGCCCTCGGGGCCGGTTCCGGACAGGCCGTAGAGCGCACCCGAATCGGGCTCTCCCTCCTTGCCCTTCGCCTCGTCCACCGATGCTCGGAGGTCCTCGAGGAACTGTTCAATCAGGCCCGGTGCGGTGTTGGGCCGGGTGACGCAGAAGTGGATGGCGTCGGGCTTTTGCAGGCCGTTCATGCGCCAACCGCGGGCGGCCAGAGCATCGTTGACGTGGTAGATGTTCAGATCCGGATCCGCCGAGGCGAACGCCACAAGGAAGTAGGGCTTGCCGAGAATCTGCAACTCGGGGATGGCCTCGATGCCGGCGATCAGCTTGTCGGCGGCTTCGAAGATCCCCTTGGCGATCTCGACATAGCCCTCGCGGCCCAGGTTCAACATGGCCGCCCAGGTCGCGGCGATGACTCCGCCCGAGCGGCTACCGGCCATTCCCGGGGAGATGTAGATGCCGCCCGGCCAGCCGCCGACGGTGAAGTACTGGTGCTTGCGCAGTTCCTTCGAGGAATACATCAACACGCTGGTGCCCTTGAGCGCGTAGCCGTACTTGTGGGTGTCGGCCGACATCGAGGTGACTCCGGGAACCCGGAAATCGAACGGGGGAACCTCGACCCCGCAGTCCTTCGCCCACGCCAGGATGAACCCGCCGAGACAGCCGTCGACGTGAAAGCCGATACCCTTTTCGAGTGCGAGTGCACCGAGTTCGGTGATCGGGTCGATGACCCCGTGCGGGTAGGTGCCGGCAGAGGCCGCGATGGCCACGGTGTTGGGGGTGATGTGGTCGCGAACCCAGGCGACGTCGACCTGATAGTTCTCGTCGACCGGGGCCTTGATGACCTTCACACCGAAGTAGTACGCACCCTTATCGAGGGCGACGTGCGCGGTTTCGGGCCAGATCATCTCGGGTTCGGTGATGCCGCGCTCCCGTCCGGCCTCGCGGTAGGTGTAGACCGCGGTCATCAACGATTCCGAACCGCCCGAGGTGATGACACCGCAGGCATCCTCAGCGTGGCCGCCCCCGAACATGTCGAGCGCCATCGCGACGATCTCGCCTTCCATCTTCGTGGCGCTCGGGTACATGTCGCGCTGAATGACGTTCGCGTGCGCGAAGGCCTCGAACGCCTCGGTGAGGAAGTGATAGTGGTCGTGGCCTCCGTGATAGAGCGATCCCGAGACCTGGCCCCGGTCGCCCTTGGCGTCCTCCTCTTGGGCCATGGCGCCGAGTTGTTCGAGGATCGTGGCGCGATCGACTCCGTGTGCGGGCAGCACGGCGTGGGTCTCGAAACGAGTCCGGTACGGGTAGATCGAATTCAGGAAGTCGTCGGCGTCACTCATGACCTCAAGCTATTTCGCTTCACTCTGTGAAGTCAACGGGTAAGCTGCGTGGATGAACCAGCGCGACGCACAGAAGCTGGAGACCCGCCGACAACTCTCGGCGGCCGCCATCGAGCTGTTTGCGGAACGCGGCTACGACGACACCCGGGTCGACGACATCGCCGCTCGGGTCGGGGTGAGTTCGCGCACGTTCTTCCACCACTTCCCCACCAAGGAATTCGCGGTGTTTCCCGACCACAACGAACGCGTCGAGGCCCTCACCGCGCTGCTCGCCGTCACCCCGCCGGATCGAGATCCGTTCGACATCGTGTTCGAACAGGTCCGTTTCGGGTTGACCTCGACGATCTCATCGCCCATGCGCACCGAACGCTACCGCCTCATCTCCCGGGTCGACGCGCTCCGCGAACGCGACGCTCTCAACGACCTCGACTACGAGGCGGCACTGAGCGAGTACCTCGTCCGAGCCTGGAGCGGATCCGGCGACGCCACACTGATTGCGTTCCGGGCCCGGCTGGTCGCCGGCAGCGCCATGGCCATCGCCCGGGCGGCGCTCACGGCCTGGATTGGAGACCCCAGCTTCGACCCGATCGCCGAGACCGCCGCCGCGCTCGAGTCGCTCCGGGGGGCCCGACCATGAGCCGCGCCGGCCACGTGTTGTTCATCACCGTCGATCAGTGGCGGGGGGATTCGCTGGGATGCGTCGGGCATCCGATGGTGCGCACGCCGAACCTCGACGCGCTTGCAGCCCAGGGGGTGTTGTTCGCCAACCACTTCGCCAACATCGCCCCGTGCGCTCCGAGCCGAGCGTCGCTCTACACCGGCCTGTACGCCCACCATCACCGAGTCATCGTCAACGGCACCCCGCTGGATGACCGTCACCAAACCGTGGCGAAGCTGGCACGGGCCGCGGGGTATTCGCCCACGTTGTTCGGCTACACCGACTCCGCCGTCGACCCACGAACCGTCGCCCCCGACGACCCGAGGCTGTACAACTACGAGGGCATTTTGCCCGGGTTCGACGTGGGGATGAACGACCCCGACTATTACGGGCGGCGGCACTGGGCGGCGTGGGTGAGAGACCACGGAATCGACCTTCCCGACGACCCCGATCAGCACTACGCACCGATCCCCGACTACGCCGGAGCGGAGAACCACGGCGAGACGTGGGCACCCACCCGGTTCCCAAAGGAGCTCACCGAGACCGCGTTCATGATCGAATGCGTGACCGATTGGCTCGACCAACGCAGCGACCAGGATCTTGCTGCAGATCCGTTTTTCATCCACCTGTCGCTCATCCGGCCTCACCCGCCGTATCGCAACCCCGAGGGATACCACGACCTCTACGACGCCGACGACGTCCCGGCGTTTAGCGGTTTCGCTTCGCGCGAGGAGGAGCTGGCGTTCCACCCGCTGCCGGGGGTGGCGATCGGCCTCGACGGGGTCGGCGCCGCACACGACGAACTCGATCGTCGACAACAGCGCTCCACGTATCACGCGATGCAAACCGAGGTCGACGACCAACTCGGCCGTCTCTTCGCCCACCTTCGCGACCGCGGGCTGTGGGACGACACCCTCGTCGTGCTGACCAGCGATCACGGGGAGATGGGCGGCGACCACCACCTCCTTCAGAAGCTCGGGTACTGGGACGAGTCGTACCATGTTCCGCTGATCGTGCGCGACCCCCGGCCAAGCGCCGACGCCAGCCGCGGCCGACACTTCGACGAGTTCACCGAGTCGGTCGACGTGTTGCCGACGATCCTCGACTGGATTGGGGTTTCCATTCCCGACACGGTGGACGGCCGGAGCCTCGCCCCGTTCGTCGCCGACGGGGCAGCCCCCGACCGATGGCGCGACGAGGTCTTCTGGGAATGGCATTTCTCCGACCCGGAACATCGCTGGGTCGAGTCGCTCTTTGGAATCCCCTCGGAGTGGTGTTCGCTCACCGTCGTGCGCACTCGCCACCACAAACTGGTGCAGTTCGCCGCGCCCGAGGAACTGTTGCCATCGATCCTCATCGACCTCGAGGCCGACCCCGACCACACCGTGAACCACTACCGCGACCCGGGCGCACGCGACGCGCTCATCGACTGCCTCGAACGCGTCGGACGTTGGCGGATGCGAAGCGCCGATCGCACGCTGAGTGGGCACTTCCTCAGCGCCACCTCCGGACACGTCCACCGGATCGACCCTCGTTGAGTTCATCGGTTGAGGTCATGGTTGAGGTCATGGTTGAGGTCATGGCTGGGGTGGTTGTTTGTGGCGGGGGGTGTTGGTGATGGTGGTGTTGTCGGGTCGGGTGGCTTGGAGTGGTTGGTTGGGGTTGCCGGTGATGGTGGCGTGGCCGGTGTGGTGTCGGGTGTGGTGGTAGCGGCATAGGTGGGTGAGGTTGTTGGGGTCGGTGGTTCCGCCGTTGCTGTGGTGGGTGAGGTGGTGCAGGTCGGAGCCGATGGTGGGGCGTTCGCATCCGGGGAAGCGGCAGCCGCGGTCGCGGTGGGCTAGGACGCGTCGCAAGATGTCGGGGGCGAGGCGGCGGGTGTGTCCGTAGGACAGGGGTGTGCCGTTGCGGGTGAAGGTGGGGGTGATGTCTGCGTTGGCGAGCAGGGCCCAGAGGGTTTGGTCGGTGATGTCGAGGTTGGTTTCGGTGTGGGTGGGTCCGGAGATGTCGGGTTGGCCGTGGCGTTGGGTGAACAGTGCGGTGAGGCCTTCGTGGACGCGGTTGAGTTTGTCGAGGTCGATGTGGAGGTAGGTGCCGACGCGGCCGGGTTTGGTGGCGCCTGCTGCGGTGATGAGGGCGTCGCGTAGGGCGTTGGCTCTGCGTTGGGCCATGGTGGGCCCGCGTTCAGGCTCGGCAGGTTCCGCCGGCTCGGGTTCGGGTTCGGGCTCGGCGGGGTCAGGCTCCGCCGGCTCAGGTTCGGGTTCAGGTCCGGGTTCAGGTCCGGGCTCACCGGGTTCGGCGGGGTCAGGCTCCGCCGGTTCAGGTCCGGGTTCAGGTCCGGGCTCACCGGGCTCGGCGGGCTCCGGTTCGGTGGGTGGGCTGGCGCCTGTGGGTGCGCTGTCGCTGCCGCTGTCGCTGTCGTTGTCGCTGCCGCTGTCGGTTTCGTTGGTTTCGTTGGTGGGGGTGTGGGTTTGGCGGTTGATGAGGTCGTGGAGGATGGTGGCGAGGAGTGCGCCGTCGTCGGGGGTGAGGTTGCCGTGGAGGTGCCAGCGTCCGTTGAATGTTTTGGACAGGGTGATGTGGGATGGTTCGGTGTTGGGGTCGCTGGGGCCGTCTTGGTCGAGGCGGTCGCGGACGTTGTCGCAGAATTGTTCGAATCGGTTGATGCTGGTGTGGGTGGCGGTGTCGATGAGGAGTTGTTCGACGTTGCGGATGGCTTCGATGGCGTCGAGGGTTTGTTGGTGGGTGTAGCGGGTGGGGATGATTTTGGAGATGGCGTCGAGGTGGCCGAGGGTGATGGTGCCGTTGTTGTAGGCGGTGGCGATTTGTTCGAATCGTTCGGTGGTCAAGGTGGCGCGTAGGAGCCGGTTGGCGTCGCGGCGGGCGATGCCGTGGTGTAGTGCGAGCCAGTGGCCCATGGTGGGGATGCGGTCGTGGAGGTGAACGTTTTCGTGTTGAGCGATTTTGACGGTGGCGACGTGGAGGCGTTGGGCGAGGTGGTTGAGGCGGGCTGCGGTGAGGGACAGTTCGCGGGCGATGTGTTCGCGTTGACCACCGCTTGACCCGTTGAACGGTGTTGTGTCGCCTGGGGTGGTGTTGAGGGTCTCGATGCCGGTTTGGACGTGGTCGAGGAGTTGTTCGAGTTGTGTGGCGAGGGTGTTGCCGGTGGTGGTTGCGGTGTCGAGCAGACCCCAACCGTCACCGCCGCGTTCACCGCCGCTGTCACCGTTGTTGGTGTGTTGGGATGCCCTGTCGTGCTCGAACATGTGTTCATGGTATCGAACGACAGTTCGGTTTGCAAGACGAAACCCCACGAATCCAGAACAAATGTTCTGCACCTCCGAGCACACCCCCGCGCACACCTCGGAGCGCGCTCACGCCAACGCGACGCAGCCACCCACAACCCATCCGGGCTCGGTCAGTGCGTCGAAGCTCGTGTCACGAGATAATCCAGCGCAGCGACGAGTTCGTACGGAGCCTCCTGCATGATCTGATGCCCGACGCCGTCGAGTTCGACGAGTCGGGAGCCGCGCACCAGGTTCGCGATCTGCCGGCTGTGGCCCGGAGGCAGGAGTCGGTCGTACTGTCCGGCCAGCACCGTCGTCGGAATCGCCGCCGACGACAGCGCCGCGGTGGCGTCGTGACGCAACAGCACCGGCGCTGCGGCGACGCTCGTCGACGCTGGAAATTCGGCGATCATCCGGCGAACCGACGAGACCATCCGAGCGGTGGCCCCGGGCCCGAACGCCATGGCGACCAACCCTGCGTTGAGGTCGTTGTCGGTCCAGGGATTCGACGGGCGGGGCTTGCGCAGGCCGCTGAGCAGCGCACCGCCGGGTAGCCCGAACAGCGTTCTGGGGCTGCCCTTGGTCGCGAGGCCCTCCGCCAGCGTCGCTGCGGTGGCGACGAACATGAGCGCCCCGACGCGCTCCGCCAGCGTCTCCGGCTGCCGCGAGAGAAACCCGCCGACGGTACACCCGCCGAGGGAATGCCCGACGAGCACGGCGTCGCGGACGTCGAGTTCGTCGAGGACCATCGCCAGATCTCGACACAACGTCTCCATCGTGAACCCGTCGGATCCGAGTTCCGACTCGCCGTGCCCGGGCATGTCCCAGGCGATGACGCGATAGCGGTCGCTCAACAGGTTCATGACCGGCGACCACACCCACCATTGCAGCGTCACGCCGTGAAGCAACACCACCGGTCGGCCGGTGCCGGCTTCGGCGACGTGCACGACGCCGCCATCAGCGGTGCGAAGGTGATGGTGAACAATCGAGGTGGGCTCGTGCGCCAGAGCATCGAGTTCGGGGTTGTGACGCCGACGTACCCGATGCCCGACGATCGCTACCGATGACAGCGCCGCCAGACCGATCCCGCCCAGTCCGAGTGCGCTACGGGATACCAAACGAACGACTCGCGATGCGAACCCCACGATCGTGGCGCCGTTCAGTCGACGGGGAGACGGGCGAAGAGTTCGAGCTTCAGTTCCTCGAATTCCTCGAAATCGATCTCGTCGTTTTCAAACTGGCGATGGATCTTCTCGATCGCCTCGAGGAGCTCCTCGGCCGAGAGCTCCTTGTCCTCATCACCGAGGATGGTTTCGATGTCTCGCTCTTCTTCAGCGGCCGCCGCGTTCGCTGCGCGGCGCTCCCGCTTGGCTTCCTGCTTCGCCTTCTTGGCTCGATCTCGCTGCAGTTTGCCGAAACTTGTTCGTTGTACGCCCATGATGGGGACCTTCTTGTTCTCGAACGGGTCGATCGAATCGACCCGCTATGCATGGCAATGCCGCCGACTTGCGTCGGCGGCATCTGCACACGGCTCCGTGACTCTTAAAGAACGCGAACGTTCTGAGCTTCTTCGCCCTTGCGGCCGGGAGCGGTGTCGAATTCGACCTCCTGGCCTGGCTCGAGGGTCTTAAAACCAGACCCCTGGATGTTGGAGTAGTGGACGAAGATGTCGTCCGCGTTTTCACGGGAGATAAAACCGAAGCCCTTCTCTTGGTTGAAGAACTTCACCGTGCCAGTTGCCAACGTATTCTCTTTTCGTAATGCGACCCCCGATGCGAGGGCTTCAGACAGTGTAGGCGCCCGAGGCCCGTCGCGCCCCTCACCTGAGCGGTCCGTCGTCACAACATCGGTTGGGCCGCCCTCACCAGCCGCCGAACCGCCGTGCGGAGTTCCTCGGATTTCAACGTCGCGAAGCACAGCCGCATGGCGTGGGAACGGCCACTGCGGCTGCCGAACGCCTCCCCCGGCACGAACGCAACCCCCAGTTCGATCGATCGGCGAAACAGTTCCATCGTGTCGATCTTTGACCGGTTGAACCTCACCCACAGGAACATCCCACCGTCGGGTTGATCGACATCGACTGCATCGCCGAAGCCGCCAAGAACCGCATCGAGCAGCACCGAACAGCGGCGTTGGTAGGTCTCCCGCGCCGTGGCCAGGTGCGCGTCCATCCAGTCGGCGTCGCCCAGCAACTCGGCCACGAGGCGTTGGTCGAGCGAACTCGTCTGGAGGTCGGTCGCCTGCTTCAGCGTCACCACCGAGCGCCGAATCTCCTCGGGGGCGCGCAACCACCCGACCCGAAGACCCGGAGCGAGAATCTTGGAGGCCGATCCCAGCGACACGACGCAATCGTTTCGTCCGTCATCGGCTGAGGTCGCGGCGATCTCTTCGAGCCCGACAGGACTCGTCCCGCTCCAACGCAATTCGCCGTAGGGGTTGTCGTCGAGGATGACGAAGCGGTAGCGACGAGCGAGGTCGACCAGCGCACGCCGGCGTTCGGGGCTCAACGTTGCACCGGACGGATTGGCGAACTCGGACACGACCGACACGAGCCGTGGGCGCAGACCGGCGCTCAGAGCATCGGCCAGCCGACCGATGTCGAGGCCCCAGCGGTCGCCCTCGATGGCCTCGACGCGTGCCCCCTGCGCGCGAAACGCCTGCAACGAACCCAGGTAGGTCGGCGACTCGACCACCACAACGTCGCCGGCTTCCAGGAGGCAACGCGACACCAGGTCGATCCCCTGTTGCGAGCCCGTGGTCACGATCACCTCGCCTCCGCTCACCCCAAGCCGCTCCCCCAACACATCGCGAAGCTCGGCCGCGCCCTCGGTGGCGCCGTACTGCAACGCGTTCAGCGCCGCGGACCCCCCGGCGAGCACCCGCCTCGCTGCTCGATCAACCGCTTCGACCGGAATGAGGTCGTCTCCGGGCAGGCCCCCCGCCAACGACAGCACCCCCGGCGAACAGCTCGACGCCAGCAGGTCACGGATGAACGACGAACGCAGCGAGGCCACCCGTGGCGCCATCAGCGAAGGCGAAGGTGAGCGTGGAGGTAAGGGCGAGCATCGGGTCAGCGTGGTCATGGCTGAATCAGACCAGGAGTCCGGCGCCTCGAACAGTGAGCGTCGATCCTGTGATGTCCACCACCACCCTCGGCGCAGTATCGGCGCGGGTCGGCGCGGTTCGATGTGGTTCGATGTGGTCGTGACTTCGGATTTCGAACTCGGCGACTACCTGCGTTCGTTGCGCGAATCGACCCAGCCGTCGACGGTCGGGCTCGGCCACCGGGGCCGCCGCCGTACCCCTGGCCTACGACGCGAGGAGGTGGCGATGCTCGCCGGCGTTTCGGTGAGTTGGTACACCTGGCTCGAACAAGGACGCCCGATCAAGGCATCGGTCGAGGTGCTCGACGCGCTCGCCCGCGTGTTCGGACTCGACGGCGCCCAACGCGATCATCTCGTCGAGTTGGCCGGGCACCGGACCCGACCCACCGGCTCTCCGATCGGGGTCGACGTGCCGGACTGGGCGCAGCGGCTCCTCGACTCGATCGACCCGATCCCCGCCTACCTGCTCGGACCGACGTGGGAGTACCTGGGTTGGAACCGCGCCCAAGCGGAGCTGTTCCCGCCGATCACCACGCTCGCGGAGAATGAACGGAACCTGGTGTGGGTCTTGTTCGCGCTCCCCGAGGTGCGCGACCTCATCGTGGGGTGGGAACACGAGGCGCGTCGTTCCCTGGCGCAGTTCCGCGCGGATATCGCACCGTGGCGCGACGACCCGGCGGTCCACGACCTCGTCGAACGACTCCGTCGCGTGAGCCCGGAATTCGACGAGTGGTGGGACCGACACGACGTCGCCGGATTCGAAACCAGGATCCGACGGTTCAACCACCCAACCCTCGGAGTGCTCGGCGTCGAGTACCAACAGCTCATTCCCGCGGGACGAAGCGACCTCCGGGTGGTCATGCAATTGCCGATCGCCGACGCGTCGCTCGACTCCGGAGTCAGCGATCCTCCGACCGGGTGACCCCGGCCATCCACCGTTCGACCCAACCGGTGCCCGCCACCCGAGTTGTCGCCGAACCGACCGCATACGGCACCTGCACCCGGCGGACATGGTCGGGCAGCAATTCGATCGCCCCCGAGACGTCGACCCACCACATCGCCCAGCGGGCGGTCACGTCGATCGTCAGTTCGCGGCGGGGTCCGGCGAACCGATGGGTGCACGGCTTGATGTCCTGTGTCTCGGCGAACCAACCGGGGGCCTCGCACACGAAGGTCGTCGACTCGACGGCGAAGGTCGTATCGACGAGGGCGGCGTACACGGTCACGGTCTCGACGCCGATGGAGGCCTGAGCACTCACGATCATCGGACCCGACAGGTCGAGGCGCGTGAGCACCCCGGGCAGGGTCGACTCCGGCGGCATGAACTGGATGGCCGGATCGGGAACGTCGACGGTCGCCAACGAAAGCTGGGTTCCGCCCGGGGCGCGCAGCGGCACGAGACGCGGACCCGAAACGATGGCGTTGCTGCGGATGTCTCGACAGATCTGCCACACCAGGGTCCCCGGAAGGACCGTGTTGCGATTCAGGCGCGGGCCTCGTGGGCCTTTGGGGTTGCTCGGATTCAATTCGAGCACCTCATAGATGTCGCACCGGGTCGAGTATCGGCGGTTCGATTTCGTGGGAGCGCGACGTTTCGAGATCCCGACCGCTGCCCCGCTGTCGGTTGAGGCGCCGCCGGTGGTCGTGTCGGCCGACGCCTGTTCGGCGGGGAACCCTGCGATGGTCGCGGCGGCGCCGACCACGAGTGCGACCGCCACAAGCGCGACCAAACCAACACGCGTCCGCCCCGAGGTGCGCGACGACGGGCGCCTGCCGAGTCGCCGAATCACGGCCACGCGCAATCGTTCACCGGCGAGGTGCCGTCCGCCGAGTCGAGGTAGGTGTCGTCCCACCTCCAGCCGTCGGGCGTCGACACCATCACGGCCACCTCGCGCGACGCCGCGGCGTTGCCCGGCCACACGACCGCGTCATCAGCGCCGTACATGGCGAGCCCGGCGAACTGGCAGGCCTCGATTTCCACCACCCCGGGTTCCACCTCGATCACCGACTCAACCCGTCGCCACGAGGCGCGTCGTTCCTCGGTCCTGACCGCGCCGGCTTCGCGCCACCGCTCGATCTCGTCCACCCAGGCCGCCGCCAGTTCCTCGGTCATCTTCCCGCTCGCGTTCACCGCCGACGGATCGAGGGCCGCGAGCGCGTCGAGCGCTTCCTGCCAGGCCAACCCATTGGCGGCCACGACGAAGACGTGCTCCGGCGCGACCTCAGCCTCGCGCGCTGGCAGGGTCACCGTCGTATCGTCGCCGGGCGCCGTGTCATCGAGCGCGGCGTCGTCGACCGGTGGGGTCGCGGTCGCTTCGGGGGCGTCGGTCGACGTGGGACGGTCGGCGGCATCCGACCCAGCCACAGGAACGAGTCCATCGGCATCGCCGTTGCGGGCCGAGGGTTCGCCGCCGCAGCCGGACACCAGGAATACCGCCGCCAGGAATACCGCAGCCCAGGCGATCGCCAACCGCTTTGGCATGGTGCGGCCACCGGGACGCGAGGCGGGGCGAGATCCGCTGCACAACAACACGCTGGTTGACGCTACGGATCGAAGTGCACGCGACCCATAGGTGTCCGGGACCAGTGGCGATGGGTCGATCCCCCATCGCTGGTCCGGGGTTGCCGGTCGTCGAACAGCGCAGCAGCAGCCTGATCCGCCGGTAGCCTGACGCCACGATGAGGACCCTCGTTTTGTCTCCACATTTCGATGACGCCCCGCTCAGTCTCGGCCAGTCGATGCTGGATGGCCGCCTCGCGGGTGAGCGCGTCACCGTCGGCGTCGTCTTCTCGCACTCGAACTGGACCCGGTGGTTTCACCCGACACGGCGGCGCTGGCCACTCGCCACCGCGATCCGACTCAGCGAGGAGTCGTTGGCCTCGATTCGTCTGCGCTACCGGCTCCGCCTCGGTGGATTCGAGGAGACGGTGCTTCGATCCGGAGATCTGAGCCCGTCCACCTACCTGGTCCGCGATCCTCAGATCGGCGACGACCCGATCGTCGACGCGGTCGAACGAGTCGTGCGGGATTGGGCCCAGGGGGCACAACGCATCATCGCCCCGCTCGGGGTCGGCGACCACCGAGATCATCAGATCGTCACCGAGGCAGCCCGCCGATTGCTGGTCGACGGGCTGCCGGTGGAGTTCTACGAGGACCGGCCCTATGTGACCTGGGCGGTCCACGGCGAGGCCGAGCGAATCGCAGCACTCGTCGACGAACGCCTGGAACGGATTGCGGTGTCGGGGCCGATCTCGGAGACGAAGCACCGGCGCCTCTTCTACCCCAGCCAGTTCACCGAGGAATTCAGGGGCGCGTTTGCCGCCGACGAATCTGGTGCCGACGGCGAGTTCGTCTGGGCGCTTCCGAACGCCTGAGTCCGCCGAGATCAGATGCGCTTGGACTGACCGCCGTCTACGGCGATGATCTGGCCGGTGATCCAACTCGCCTTGTCGCTGAGGAGAAACACGAGTGCGTTCGCCATGTCGAGGGGCGTTCCCGGGCGTTTGATCATCACGTCGGTCAACAAGATGTCGAAGTTCTCCTCGCCACCGGTGAGGATCTGGGTCGCGGCGGTGTTCGTCGGGCCGGGGGCGATGGCGTTGACGCGGATGCCGAGCGATGCCATCTCCGCCGCCAGGTTGATGGTGATCGAGTTGAGCGCGGCCTTGGCGACCCCGTAGAAACCCGAGGCCATCCACGCCGCGGTCGAGGTCTGGTTGACCACTGCGGCACCTTCGTTCTTGCGCATCTCGCGCCAGCAGGCACGCGTCGCATACACGGCGCCGTTCATGTTCACGTCCATGAACTTGCGGTAGTAGTCGAGGTCGATGCGCAACAGGCCGTTGATCTCCATGCCGTGGTAGATCGCCGCATTGTTGACCAGGTGGTCGATTCGGCCGAACTCGGCCACCGCGGCCTCGGCCATGGCGACGCAGGACTCGGGGTCGGAGACATCGACCTTGACGCCGAGCGCCCGGCCGCCGTCGGCGACGATGTCGGCCGCGACCCTGTTGGCGTTCTCCTCGTTCAGATCGGCGACCACCACCGCCGCACCCTCGCGGGCGAGCGCGTGGGCGTACTCCTCGCCGATGCCTTGGCCGGCGCCGGTGACGATCGAGACCTTGCCGTCGAACTGTTTGGATTCGGATTGCATCGTGGATGTCCCCCGTTGGGATCAGGAAGCCTGTTGCTTCTTTTCGAACTGATGGATGGCCTTTTCGGCCTGGGTGTTGATTCGCCCGCCGCGGGGCCACCCGGCGTAGTGGCACGCGAGGATCACGATCTCGCGCAGCTCCTCGGTGCTGAAGTCGCCGCTGGACAGCGCCGCGGGAAACTGGATATCCAGCACATCCTCTTGGCCCGAACCGATGAGCAGGCCGATGAGCAACAGACGCCGCGCCCGATCGTCGAGGCCCGGACGATTCCAGATCTCACCGAAGAGGTGATCGACGGTGTAGGAGAAAAAGTCGCCGGTGCCGTCGGTCATCTCCCAGCCGTACACCTCCCCCATGCGCTGGAGGTTCGCGCTGCGTTCGGGGGATGGTTCTACGTGATCGGTCATTGGTTTCGTCCTGTGTTGAGCGGTGAGGAGGCCACGCCGAGAGCGAAGGCCAGTTGGTCGAGTCCGAGGCGGGCGATCGGTACGTCGACGCCGAGTTCGTCGGCGAGTTCGATCGCCTGGCTCAGGTCCTTACCTCCGAGCGACAAGACGTTCTCCATCACGCCGTACCACCAGTCGTCGGGGTCGATCTGGGCGGTGGTGTTTCGCACCTGGATCGCCCCGGGGCCGCCGGTGACCTGGTCGGAATGGCGCACGATCCGACCGAGTTCCTCGATGTCGATCCCGGCGGCCTCGGCGAGGCGGCTCGCCTCGAGCGCCGACGCGTAGCTCACGAAGTGCATCATGTTGCGCGCCAACTTGGTGCGGGTTCCCGCACCGACGGGTCCGAGATGGCTGATCATGGAACCCATCAGTTCGAGGACCGGACGGGCGACCTCGAGGGCCTCGTCGGTGCCGCCGACCATGATCGCGAGGCGGCCGTCGCCGGCGCCCATCGCCCCACCCGAGATCGGCGCGTCGACGACGTACACCCCCTTGGCAGCGGCAATTTCGGCGAGGTCTTCGGCGGTGGTGGCCCGAATCGTCGAGTGGATGACGTAGGCCTGTCCCGGCCGGGCGACCTCCAACAGTCCACCGACGACCTCGCGCACCTGAGCGTCGTCGCGCACGCAGATGCAGATGACCTCCGCCGCCTCGCCGAGCGCCGCGAGCGAGTCGGCGACGGTCGCACCGGCCTCCGCGAACGGAGCGGTGGCTTCGGCCGACAGGTCGAACACGGCGAGCCCGTCGGGGTTGGACAACAGCCGTTTGGCCATCGGTGCTCCGATGTTGCCAAGGCCGACGAATCCTGCAACCGCCATCAGATGCCTTCCGCGATCGTCTTGAGCTCGAGGTACTCCTCGAACCCGGCGACCCCCATCTCGCGGCCGATGCCGGACTGCTTGTAGCCACCGAACGGAGCGTCGGGGCTGTAATAGAGCCCACCGTTCACGCTGATGGTGCCGGTTCGGATTCGCCGTGCGACCGAGCGGGCACGTTCGATGTCGTTGGAGGTCACCGCTCCCGACAGTCCATAAAGGCTGTTGTTGGCGATGGCCACGGCGTCGTCGTCGCCGTCGTGGGCGATGACCGCCAGCACCGGTCCGAACACCTCCTCCTGGGCGATGCGCGAGTTCTGGTCGACGTTGACGAGCACGGTCGGTTCGACGAAGTATCCGCCCGCCAACTCCCCCTCGAGCACGGCCGGTTTGCCCGAGCCGAGCACCAGTTCGGCTCCGTCGTCAACCGCGGTGTTGATGTAGTCGAGGACCTTGGTTCGTTGGACCTCGCTGACGATGGGGCCCATGAAGTTTCCGGGATCGGTCGGGTCGCCCCACCCGATTCCCTGCATCATCGACACGAGCGCATCGACGAACTCGTCCTGGCGGGCACGCGGCACCAACAGCCGGGTCGTGATCGCACAGCCCTGGCCGGCGTGCGCCATGATCTGAAATCCGGCGCCCATCGCCACGGCCATCGGATCGGCGTCGTCGAGCGCGATGAACGCCGACTTGCCGCCGAGTTCGAGGAACACCTTTTTGAGGGTGGCCGAGGCGGCCGCCATGACCTTGCGTCCCGTGGCCGTGGAGCCGGTGAAGCTGACCATGTCGACGCGGGGGTCGGTGCACAACACCTCGCCGATGGCGTTTTCCTGGGAGGTGATGACGTTGAACACGCCCGCCGGCATGTCGGTGTGTTCGGCCACGAGGCGCGCCAGGTTGTTGGCCGCCCACGGGGTTGCGGGCGCAGCCTTCAAGACGACGGTGCAGCCCGCCGCGAGCGCGGGGATCACCTTGGCCAGGTTGATCTGGTGCGGGAAGTTCCATGGCGTGATCGCCGCGACGACCCCGACGGCCTCGCGGGCGATCGTTCGGTGGGTCTTGATGCCGAGGGGCACCGCCTCGCCGAGGTCGGTGTCGAACTCGTAGCCCTCCAACAGGTCGGCGTTGTAGGCGATGGAACTGACGGGGATGTCGAGCTGCGCCGCATAGGTCAGCCCGACCGGGCACCCGACCTCGGCCACCGTCATCGCCCGGATCTCCTCGGAGTTGGCGAGATACGCATCGTGAAGCTGGCGAAGACACCGCACGCGCAGTTCGGTGTTGGTCGACCAGTCGGTTTCGTCGAAGGCCCGCCGTGCCGCGGCGATGGCTCGGTCGATATCAGCAAGCGACGCGTCGGGGGCCTGGCCGATCACCTTGCCGGTGGCGGGGTTGGTGTTGTCGTAGGTCGCTGCGCCGGTGGCGTCGACGAGTTGTCCGTCGATGAGCAACTTGGGTTCGTGGAAACTCACGTGGTTCCTTTCTTGCGGAGGTGCGTTGTTGGCCGACACCGGGTCAGTCGAGGTCGACGATCGACAGGGCGTGGGTCGGGCAGTACTTCACGGCGGCCTGCACCGCGCTCCGGTGCTGTTCGCCCGGTTCGGGGATCAGGATGTGCAACTCGTGCTTACGCACCTCGAACACGTCGGGGGCTTCGCCCTCACACACGCCGTGGCACTGACACAGGTCGGTGTCCAACTCGATACGAAATGCCATGATCGGGCCCCCTCAGTCCTGGCGGCGACGGTACTTCACCGTCGTCGGCGACTTCATTTGCACCACCATCTTCGAGTGGTCGTTGACGTAGGACTCCGGCGGGGCACCCAACTCGAAATCCCAGTCCTTCAACAGCACCGACAGAATCACCTTGAGCTGCATCATCGCGAACTGTGCGCCGACGCAACGGTGGCGGCCAGCGCCGAAGGGGATCCAGTTCCAGGGGTTCTCAAGGTCCTCGGCGCGGCCGTCGAGGTAGCGACCCGGGTCGAAGCGGTCGGCGTCGGGGAAGGACTCCTCGATCCGGTTCGAAATCGCCGGAGTGGCACCGACCAGCCATCCCTCGGGAACCGTGTAGCCGGCCACCTCGAAGGGTTCCTTGGCCACGCGCAACAGCAGGATGAGTGGCGGGTGAAGGCGCAACGTCTCTTTGATCGCCGCTTCGGTGATCGGCATTTCCCGCAGCGCCTGATAGGAGGCCGAGCGGCCATCCGCGTACAACTCGTCGAGTTCGCCGCGCACCGCTGCGAGATGCTCGGGATTGCGCAGCAACTCGATGAGGGTCCAGCTCAGGGTGGTGGAGGTGGTGTGGTGGCCGGCGAACATCATCGAGATGAACATGCCGGTGATGTAGTCGGCGGAGAAAGCGAGCGAGCCGTCCTCGTTCTTGATGCTCAACAACACGTCGACCAGGTCGCGGTCGTCGCCTTCGGGCGCGGGCTCGGCCAGGCGCTTTTGCAGGATGGCATCGATCAGGGCCACGAGTTCCTCGCGGGCCGCATCTCGTCGGTGAAACGACGCGATGTCCATGTAGGGGTCGACGAACGCGAGGGCATCGGTGCCCTTTTCGAGATCGTGGAAGAGCTCCGCGAACTCAGCGGTCAGGTCCTCCCGAAACCGCGGACCGATGAGGCAGGTGGTCGAGGTGTAGATCGTGAGTTCGGCGAACCAGTCGAGCATCTCGAATTGGCCGGCCTCGCCGAAGCGTTCGCACATCCGGTCGATCTCGGCGTGGATCTTCTCCGCATGGCCGCGCATGTATTTGTCGCGCAGCGCCTGGTTGTGCATCATCTCCCGACGCCGCTCGGCCGAGGCGTCGAACACGACGCCCTCTCCGAACACCGGCTTCATGAACGGGTAGGCCTCGGCCTGATCGAGCGCCGATTCGGGTGCCCGAAAGTAGGGCTCGTTCGCCTCGGAGCCGCTCAGTAGTGCCACCGGGCGATCGACGAGCATGAAGGCGCCCACGTCGCCGTGTTCGGCGCGGACTCTGGCCATGAGGCCGATCGGGTCGTGGCGCAACTCCTCGAGATGGCCGGTGGTGTCGTCGCCGCCGGAGACGAACTCCGGGATGCGTGGCTCATTGGCGGTGTCGGTGTCGGTCATGACGGTTCCCCCTGGTCTGAGACCGTTGCGGTCAGTTCGTTTCCGATTGGTCGGAGGTGTCGCTGCGACGCGGCAGCGGCGCCTCCGGGTTGAGTTCGACGAGCGACCACAGCATTCCCCGCGGCGCCGTGGCGACGTGCACGATGGCCGCGGCTATGTCGTCGGCGTCGATGAACCCGCCGTGGCGCAACACGCCCCAGCGCTGCCATTCGCGCATCGTGTGGTCGAGAAGTTGTTGGTCCCAGCCCCAACCCATTTCGGTGAGGGTGGGTCCGGGCCGAACGATCGAGGCCCGCACGCCCGTTCCCTCGAATTCCATCTGCGCGGTGCGGGCGTAGGCCTCGAGCGCAGCCTTCGAGGAGTTGTAGGCGGCCGACATGACCCGCGGGACCGACGCGTTCATCGACGACACGTACACGATGTCGCCGCGACCTCGCTCGATCATGGCCGAGCCAATCACGGAGGTGAGGCGCTGTGGACCGAAGACGTTGACGTCGTAGTGCCTGGCGAAACGTGCGGCGTCATCGCTGTGTACGGTCGACGGCTCGTTGTCGCCGGCGTTGGACACGACGATGTCGATCTCGCCGATCGCCGCCTCGGCGGCTCTGACGCCGGCGTCGATGGAATCGAGGTCTCCGACGTCCATCGCGACGCCGACCGCCTCACCGCCGTCGGAGCGGATCGCGGCGGCGAGTTCGTCGAGACGGTCGAGGCGCCGCGCCGCGATCGCCACCGGGTGCCCGATCGCCGCAAAGGCGCGGGCGGTCGCCGCACCGATGCCGGCCGAGGCCCCCGTGACCAGGACCGGACGGCGGGTCGGGTGCGGTTCGAACCGTGCCATCAGGAGGCGGCCCGCAGCGCCAAGGTGGATGGAAGCGCCGAGAACCCGCGCACGTTGACCGAGTGCACCCGTTCGATACCCGATGGGTCCAGCTCGTAGCCGGCGACCCTGGCGACGAATTCTTCGAGCGCGACCTTGGCTTCCAGCCGGGCGAGCGAGGCGCCCATGCAGAAGTGCCGTCCGACCCCGAAGCTCAGGATCTGGCTGGTGTCGCGCCCGATGCGATACTCCTCGGGGGCATCGAACACCGTCTCGTCGTGATTGGCCGAGCCCGCCAGCAACAGCACCCGGGAACCGGCCGGGATGACACCGCCGGCGATCTCGACATCCTCGGTCGTGGTGCGTGCCAGCACCTGCGAGGAGGTGTCGTAACGCAACGTTTCCTCGATCCACTCCTCGACGCTGCGCTGCCCCGACCACACGGCGTCGCGTTGATCCGGGTTGCGCCAAGCCCAGTAGAGCGCGTTGCCCAACAGTTTGGTCGTGGTCTCGTTGCCGGCGACGACCATCAGGAACAGGAAGGCGACGATCTCGTCGTGGGCGAGCTTCTCGTCGTCGATCTCGGCGTCGATCAACGCACTCGTCAGGTCATCGGTACGCGTCTTGCGCCGCTGGGCGACCATGTCGTCGTAGTAACCGAACAGCGTCATCGCCGCCTCGATTCCGGCTGCGGGCACCCCCTCGACCCCTTCCTCGCGATGCACGAGCAGGTCGGCGAGGCGGCGGATCTCGTCGCGGTCCGCCTTCGGCACCCCCATCATCTCGCTGATGACGTCCATCGGCATGCGCCCGGCGAAGTCTTTGATGATGTCGTAGGGCTCGCCGTCGCGTGCGCCGTCGAGGTAGTCGATCGCGATCTCGCGGATCTGACCTTCCAACTCGACGACTCGCCGGGGGGTGAATCCGCGGGCGACCAGGGCGCGCATTCGCGTATGACGAGGCGGATCCATGGCCAGAAACGACATGGTCTTGTAGGCGTGGGGGCCCGTGGCCTCCTTGTCGAGGGAAACGCCGTCGGCACTTGAGAACCGTGCCGAATCACGAAAGCCCGCGCCCACGTCCTCGTGGCGCGACAGCGCGTAGAAGTTGAGGTCGTCGTTGCGATAGAGCGGCGCCTCGGAGCGAAGTCGGGCGTAGATTGGGTACGGGTTCTCGTGCGACTCGTAGTCGTACGGGCTGTAGTGAACGGTCATGTGCGTCCCCCCAAGATGAGTGTTGCGGATTCGATGAGGCGGTCGCCGAGCTCGTCGTACGACAGGTGGCCGGTGCCGGCCTGGAGCAGGGCTCCGGCGTAGAGCAGTTCGAGCGAGTGGACGACCAACAGATCGTCCGCGCCGAGCGAGTTGGTGAGTCGGATGCGGATGTTGGCGCCGATGCGGTCGCGCAGTCGTTTCACCTGCGGATCATGGGCCAGCAGTGCGGTGGTCACCGCCGCGGAGAGCTCGGGCTCGTCGGCCACCAGGTTCGACACGGACCGCAGAGCGTCGGCGACGCGTTGAGCGGCCGGGCGGTCGTCGTTGGACTGTGGGAGCGGCAACTCCTTGAGTCGACGCCAGAACACCTCCGACACGAGGTGCTCCTTGGAATCGAAGTAGGTGTAGGCCGTCGCGGCCGCCACCCCCGCCCGGGCGGCGACGTTGCGCACCGTCAGCCCGGCGAAGCCGACCGTTCGGATCTCGTCGACAGCCGCGTCGACCAGACGATTGATCGTCTCGACCTGACGGGGAGACGGGCGCTCGGAGCGTGCGGCGACTGCTGAACTGGACATGTGTCCAGGACACTACTGGACACCTGTCCAGTTTTCAACCAGCAATAGCGGTTGCGCCAAACGCATCGCGACACAGGACTCGGCGCGCTAGCGGGTCGGATGTGACCCGCTGGCGCGCCCAGTCCCCGCGAGACCGCCCGCTTCAACCCCGTGGCAACAATGCCAACTGGCGCGACTGGGCCACCAACGTGCCCGCAGCGTCCCAATACCAGCCATCGACCTCCATGAATCCGGTACTGACGAATCGGGTCCGTACCTCACAACAGAGCCAGTCGTCGACGGGCACGGCACGGATGTGGCCGGTGAGTTCCACCGTCGGCGCCCACCCCATCGGCAGGTCGAGATTGAAGATGGTCGGAGGGAAGGCGTCGATGGCCACGAGCAGTGCGTCAGTGGTCAACAGCTCGCCGTCGCCGAGACGGAACCACCCGCGATAGCGCGGCATACCGGTGCGTTCACCGAACACGAAACCGAGGTCGCGAGGGTCGATCAGGAGGTCGACCCGACGCATGAATTCGGGCGTCGTTTCCTGGGCCCCCATCTCAACGCACTCCTGTCGTGGCAACACGTCGGGTGCGGCGCCGTCGATCCAGGTCGGAAACTCGCCGCGCTCGGACAGATCGCCGTAGGTGGCGAGCGCGGTGATGACCGGCTTGGAGTCGGCGTTGAGCATCGTCGCCCGTGCCGTCGAGAAACGCTTCCCCTCCTTGACGGTTTCGACATCGATGCTGACGGGACCCGGCCGTCCCGGCGACAGGTAGTGCGCGGTGATCGTCATCGGATCCGGCCGCCCGGTGACCTCGGCGATCGATCGGCCCACGATTGCGAGCAGGTAGCCGCCGTGGGTGTTGCCGAGGATGTCCCACCCGTCGTGGATGGTGGCGCGGCAACGGGTCGAGTCGGGTTGTTCTTCGTGTGGAGTCCGCCCGAGGCGGGTCACCGCTGAAGCATCGAGGTACATCGGGCCACTCGACCACAGCCGACTCGACGCTGTCCAACGTCAGCGGTCAGCGACGACCGGCCCGCAGACGCGGGTGTGCACGACTCCGATCCCCTTGGGCTACAATTGGTCCTGCGGTTGGCGGGGCGTTCCCGCTCATCCGGCCCCTCGCCTCGGCGTCGGTTCGGGTCCTTCCGCAGGGGGTCACGTGCCAGACGGTCGACCCCACGTCTTGCGGACGACGTTTCATCGCCTTCGCGAGCAGCCATTCTCCAACACCTCACCGCCGTCGATGCTCGACGGTGATGGTTCATCGATGCATCGACGGGGCTCGCCACACCTATGGCCGACGCACACAACAGTTCCGCTGCCACAGCCGCTGCGACCGACGACCAGTTCCGCTCGGCGGTCGAGGCGCACGCGTACGGCGAAGCAACGCCGGAACAGATGGAGATCCTGCAGGCCGACGAACGCCGCTGGACCAACATGCTCATCCACCTCCTCGAGGACACCGAGAACACGATCGAGGTTCTCGAGGCATCCCAGGACGAGGACCGTTTCCAGGCACTCGCCGATTTCCAGACCGAGCACCGGCATCTGATCTCGGCCTATGCCCGCCTCACCGGAGACGTCGAGGCCCTCGACATCGATCCGAACCACGCCGGCCTCGGCCATCCGACGGCGGTGCTGTTGCAGCTCAGTTGGGAGCCCGGCAAGGTCATCGCCTGGGCCGCGGGCCCGACCGTCGGGGCCGCAGACCTCGACCGGGTCGCAGAGTTGCTGTCCCAGGCCGGTGCCTCCGCTTCGGGATGGTCGAAACACCCGTCGATCAAACTCCCCGACGGCACCAGCGCCGAGGCACTGGCCATCCCCGCCAGCGAACTCCTCGGCTGGCTCGTGAGCCTCGGCGGCGACGACGCCAGCCCACTCGTCGGGCCCTCCGGGCGATGGCTCGGCCAGGTCGCGGTGTGGGCGGTCGACCTCGCGGCGCGTGGAGCGATGGTGCCGCTGTTGCGTCAACGTCGCCGCAACAAGAAGAACCACGATCCGAACCTCAGCGCCTTTTCGGTGCGGTGGACCCCGACGCTCATCGACAACGAGCGCCTCGAGTACTTCGCCGAGACGATGCCGGGCGCGTGCACCGCGGCCTCGCCGGCCACCGACGGCCGCGAAGTCGTCAAGACCGCGCTCACCGGCATGGTCGATGCCATCTGTCGCATGGCGGCATCGATGGTGGACGTACCCGCTCCCCCGCCCCAGGTGCGCAATGCGCGAGACACTGCCGAGACCTTCCTCGCCAGCCTCGACGGCAGCCACTTCGACGCGCCGACCCACTGCGGCAACGAACTCGTGGGGCGCATCGATCGCTGGGCGCGACCGGTCGTCAACGGCAACCCCAACCGACTCATCCTGCAACTCGATCCGCCCGACACCGCCAACGCCTGGCACCTCATCGTGTTGGCCGAGGATCCCGATGGGCAGCTCGTTTCGGTCGAGGTTGCGCTCGTCAATGCCGGCGCGCGGCGTCGGGAAATCGAAGACCAACTCGTGCGGCTCGAACGGCTCCTTCCGGTGCTGTTGCGCCCGGGGTCCAACCGGCGCGGCGAGGTGTTGCTGAGCCAGGACGAGGCCTGGGAGCTGATGAGCAAGACCGGGCCCGAACTCGCCATGTCGGGCTACGACGTGCGGGTGCCGGCGCTGTCGACGAGGAAGGCGACCCCCTCGCTGCGGCTCACCTCCGAGTCCACGGGCAGCGTCGTCGGGGCACATCAACTGGCAAACGTACGGTGGTCGGCGGTTTTCGACGATGTCGAGCTCACCGCCGCCGACATCAGCCGCCTCGCCCAGGAGGCGCGGCCGCTCGTGCGATCCGGCGGCCGTTGGGTGGCGATCGACCACCAGGACCTGGCGAATGCCGCCGCAGCCCTCGCCGAACGCTCCACGACCACTCAACTCACCGGCGCCGAAATGCTGCGCCAGGCGCTCGGCTTGGACGGAGGCGGGCTGTCGGGCGGGATCAGCCTTGCCGGCTCCGGCTGGGCGAACGACCTGCTTGCGGCGGCGGGGGCGGTGTCGGCCGCAGATGTCGAGACCCCACCCGAGTTCGACGGCGACCTGCGGTCCTATCAAAAGGAGGCGCTCGGATGGCTCGGCTTCCTCGACGAAGCCGGCCTTGGCGGCTGCCTTGCGCTCGACATGGGGCTGGGTAAGACCCCGACGATGCTCGCGCACCTTGCGCAGACCAGCGAGGGGGGCCCAGCGCTCGTCATCGCACCGCCGGCGGTGATCGGCAACTGGGCATCGGAGGCGCACAAGTTCACCCCGAAGCTCAAGATCATGGTCCATCACGGCCCGAGCCGTGCCGAGGGCCGCCAGATCGCGCAGATCGCCGCGCTCAACGACGTCATCATCACGACCTACGGCACGGCCGTGCGCGACATTGCCGATCTCGAGGACATCGAGTGGGCCCGAGTGGTGCTCGACGAGGCACAGGCGATCAAGAACCCTGCGAACGACACCTCACGGCAGCTTCGACGGCTCAACGCCCGCTGCAAGGTGGCCCTCACGGGCACTCCCATCGAGAACGGCCTCGGCGACCTGTGGTCGATTCTCGATTTCACCAACCCCGGCCTCGTCGGGGCACGGTCGCAGTTCATCGCATCGCTTCAGGCCACCAACGGTGCCGGGGCCGAAGGAGCCGAGAGCGCACTGCGCACGCTCAACGGCATCCTGGTGTTCCGCCGCACCAAGTCGGAACCGGCGATCGCTGCGGAACTGCCCGATCGCGTCGACACCCTCGATCACTGCTCGATGACCCCCGAACAGATCGGGTTGTATCAGGCGGTGCTCGACCGGCTCGTGACCCACAGCTCCGACGACGCCGAACCGCGCAAGGGTGAGGTGCTCGCGGCGATCACCGCGCTCAAACAGATCTGCAACCACCCCGCCGCCTACCAGGACGACGGCCGCCCACTCGCGGGCCGATCCGGCAAGCTCGCCCGCCTCGAGGAGATCGTCCACTCGGTGTTCGCCGTCGGCGAGAAGGTGTTGATCTTCACGCACTTCGCCGAGTGGGGTGGCCGCATGGCACAGCACCTGACGTCGATCACCGGCAAGAAGGTGAACTGCTATCACGGCGGACTGAGCCGCACGGTGCGCGACGAGATGATCCGCGAGTTCCAGCAGTCCGATGGGCCCGGCGCGCTCGTGCTGTCGCTGAAAGCCGGTGGAACCGGCCTGAACCTGACCGCCGCGAGCCACGTCGTGTTGTATGACCGTTGGTGGAACCCGGCGGTCGAGGATCAGGCCCGAGATCGCGCCTGGAGAATCGGCCAAACCAAGACGGTCATCTGCCACCGGCTCGTGTGCCCGGGCACGGTCGACGAGAAGGTCGAGGAGGTCGTGGCCGACAAGCGTCGCATCGCCGATCTCGTCTTGCCCAAGTCGTCGTCGCTGTCCGACCTCGACGCCGATCAGTTGCGTCAGGCCCTGGGGCTCAACGCCGATGCCATCCTCACCGAGGAGTCCGAGTTGGCCGAAGAGAACGAGTTGCTCACCGGAGGTGCCCTCGCATGAGCCGATCCCGTCGATCCAACAAGCAACGATCCCAGGGCACCCAGCGCTACGCGGCTCAAGGCGCCGCTCGCGGCGCGAGGGCTCAGGCGCCGACCCGCGACTTCTGGGGGAGTTTCGACGACCTACCCGAGGGCGACGAACGAGTGCACCCGGCCGCCGACCCCGCCGCCGTCGTGTTGTCGCTGGGCAGTCCGCCGCTCGTCGGCCACGAGCAACTCGCCGAGCACTACTTCCGCGCCATCTACGAACGCGCGGGCGGCTTGGCCTACGCGGTCGCCGCCGGCAACGCGATGATCGCCGAGTAGCGCCCCTGCCCCGCCCGTTCTGCGATAACGAGTGGTCGTGATCACGACCACTCGTTATCGCAGAACGAGATGAGTCGGCGCGCAAGATCGTGGGCTTCGGCGACTTCGATGTCGGCAATCAGCGGCGACATCGAGACATCCGGTGGTGCCAGCGACACCTGCACGCTCGCCAGTCCGAGGCGCCGCTGAATCGGACCGCTGATGACGCGAACCGACTGGGTGTTGAAAACCGAGGCGGCCAGCACCCGGCGACGCAATAGCCCGCGTACGACCACGAGGTGAGTTTCGGAGAGCCCCCAACGCTCCACCCTCCAAAGGCGCCAACCCCGATAGACGCCGAAGGCGATCGCTGCGAGGACCATCGCCAACCAGCCCCACACCAGCGGAGCGGAGCTCAACCCGGTCGACCACTCACTGCGACGTTGTCCGACCACGAGGACCGCCAACGCAATTCCGAGCGCGGCCAGCACCGGAGTGGCGATCGATGCCACCCGAGCAAACACGGCGAAGCGCGCCGCACGAGGCTTCTGCACCAAGCGCGAAAGCGACTCGATGGGAAGTCCAATCAGGTCGTGAGCGAACCCGGCCCACGTTCCTGTCGGCATGTCGAGAGCCAACCGCCCCCGAACCGCTGCCCCGTCTGCGTCCAAGGTGGCATCGGCTGAGGCGTACCACACCGACTCCCGCGAACGCAGGCGCTGCATCCAACCGGATTCCCCGTAGACGACCTGAATTCGCCGCAATCGGCTCGACGAACGGTGGATCGTCGCCACCCCGGCGGTGGCCCGAACCGTCTCGCCGGACTCGAGCACCACCGTGAGGCGCGCATGGTTCAGCGTCCAACCCACAACAGAGACGACCCCGACCAAACTCATGGCAATCAGCGGCACCAACGACTGCCAGGCCTGTGCCACAACACCCGCGGTCACACACACGACGAGGCCGATCACAGCACCGAACACCCAGGGCCAGGAACGGTTCCAGACCGCGCCCGCCAACTCGCCGGGATCGACACGGTGGAGTTCACGAACCGACTCCGCCCCGCCTCGACCTTCCGCCGTGACCCCCTGCGAACCCTGCCCCTCCGCAACCCCATCGCCAGCACCACGAAGCCGCAACGCGCCGACCAAGGCTGTGGTCAGCACCTCGGCTCCCTCCACCGAGAGGTATTCGAGGAGGATTTCACCATCCGATCCAGCCGAACTGATCGTGACCCTCGACAGCCCCAACACTCGGGCCACCAGCGGCCGCGTGATCGTCACATCCTGGATTCGGTCAAGGCCGAGTTCCTTCGCCTGGTGTGTGAGGATGCCGGTGCGCCATTGCACGACGCCGTCGGCGATTCGAAACCGGGTCGACAGGTACCGAGCGGCAGCACCTGCGGCGAACGCTGCAGCGAGGACGAGCCCCGTCCAGTCCTCGACGAATGCTTCGGCGACATCGCCTGCCGTGCCGGAGGTCGGGGCGAACTGCTGGAGCCACAACACGATCAACACCACCACGACCGGGCCGGCGATCGGCAGCGTCGAACGCGGATCGACTCGGGTCCAGTGTCTCCACGCCGCGATCGGATCGTCGAGGTGCGAACTCGTCTCAGACGTCGGCATCGACATCGGGCTGGGACTCCGGCACCGCTGAGGGAGCTGAACCCTCCGTCTGTTCTCGTGGCAGCAACACCGAACGAAGGTGTTCGGCATCGGCTTCGTACACGTGGGGAATCACGATGTCGGGGGTGTTCGCTCCGGCGGAATGAACATGGATCGTGGCCATCCCGAGCGCCCGTTCGACCGGTCCCGACGACTTGGTCACGTTCTGAACCCTGCCGCGTGGGAGCACCGATTCGACCCGTCGAACCACGCCGAGCCGCGACTCGACGGTGCCCTCGGTCAGCTCCCACGACACCGCTCGGAATCGCAGCGTCGACCATACCCACCACACGGCCGCCGCAACGACCGCTGCCGTCATAGAGATCGCCCCGAGGACCGCCTCGTCGGCAACGAACGCGATCACCCCGAACACCACCATCACGACCGCCAGCAGAACCCAGGGCGCGTTGTGGAGACGGTACAGATGAATCGCCGGTGGTGGGAGGGTCCGGCGCGACGACGTCGGAGGCTGCATCCCTGCAGGCTACGGGATCCCGCCCCAGCCTGTTCTCCCGCCCCAGCCTGTTCTCCCGCCCCAGCCCGTTCTCCGATAACCAGTGGTCGTGATCACGACCACTGGTTATCGGAGAACGGGCGATTTGGGGGGCGGTACGGTGCAGGTGCCGCATTCGCATTCGCACTCGCAATCACCCGGAGGCCTCATGCCCGTTCGACCGCTGCTCGAATCGAAGACCGTCGTCATCACCGGAACCGGTCCCGGCCTCGGCGCCGAAGTCGCCCGCGTGGCGTTCGCCGACGGGGCCAACGTCGTCATCGGGGCACGCTCGGGCGATACCTTGGCGGCCTTCGCCCGGGAACTCGATCCCACCGGGGAGCGCGTCGTTGCCGTGCCGACCGATATCACCAAGCCCGACGAGTGCCAGCGAATCGTCGACACGGCGATCGAGCGTTTCGGTCGCGTCGACGGCCTGGCGCAGGTCGCCGCCTACACCGGAGCGTCGGGTGGCCTGAGAGCCGCCGACTTCGACAAGGTTCGACGCAGCATCGAGACCAACCTCATCGGCTCGATGCGGATCTCGACCGCCGCCGCGGATGCCATGCGCGAGACCGGCGGCGGGTCGATCGTGCTCGTCGGCAGCCAGTCGATGCTGGCACCGCTCATCGAACAGATCGGGTACGCGGCGTCCAAGGGCGCACTGTTGAGTGCCAGCTTCCACATGGCCAAGGAACTCGGCCCCGACAACGTTCGCGTGAACACCGTCGTGCCGAACTGGATGTGGGGGCCGCCGGTGGAGACCTACGTGCAATGGCAGGCCACGGCGAACGACATCACCGAGACCGAGGTGAAGGCCAAGCTCGAAGCCGCCATCCCCCTCGGCGAGATCGTGCCCGACGAGGAGGTCGCGAACGCGATCGCCTTCTTCCTGTCGGACCGCGCACGTTGCATCACCGGACAGACGCTGTTGGTCAACGGCGGCGAGATGATGCGCTGATGCTCGCCGCGTTCAGAACCCGGCCGCTACCGGGCTGGCGGGTTGGGGTCGAATGAGCCTCGACCCATCTGCTCACGGATCGGCACGACCGGCGGGTTGGTGAGCATGCGCCGCTGCCAGTTCGCGCCATCCACGACCAGGGTATGGCCGCTGATGAAACGGGCGAAGGGTGACGCCAGAAACGTTGCGGCCCACCCGAGTTCCTGGCGATGTCCAACGCGTAACGCCGGCTGGCAGGCGTCCTTGTCGGTGGTGCGGTCGAGGTTGCCGGTGATATCCGCGGTCATGTCCTCGTGCGGAAACAGCCCGGGCACGAGGCAGTTGACCGAGATGCCATAGGGGCCCCACTCGACCGCCAGGGTTTCGGTGAGGTTCTTGACCCCGGCCTTGGCGGCAGAGCTGTGAGCGAATCCTGGCCCGCCGGTCCAGGCGTAGGACGCTCCGACGCTGAGGATCGAAGCGGGGGTCCCGGCCTCGATGTGTCGCCGACCGAACTCGCGGCTCACGAAAAACGTGCCGTTCAACGTGATGTCGACGACCGTGCGCCAGGCGTTTGGCGACATGTCCTCGGCCGGTACGGGGAAGTTGGCGGCCGCGTTGTTGATCAGCACACCGGGCAGCGCAAACCGCTGTCCGGCGGCGTCGAAGGCTGCGGCGATCGAGTCTGGCTCCCGAATATCGCACTCGACGCCGATCACCTCGGCGCCGATGGCCTCGATCGCTTCGATGCCGGCCGCCAGGTGCTCGGGCTTGCGCGAGGCGATGACGATGTTCGCGCCCAAGCGAGCGAACTCCGAGGCGATCGCCTTGCCGAGGCCGGTGCCGCCGCCGGTGACGAACACCGTTTCACCGTCGTAGGTTCCGGGCGCCATCGCCGACGCTCCAACGGCGGGGGGAACCGGGATGCCGGGGAACTGAGAACGGTCGACCATGTCAGCTCCCGGTATAGCGGGGCTCGCGCCCCTCGGCTCGTGCCGCCTTGAATTCGGCGAAGTCGTCGGATCGGTTGAGGAAGGTCTGGTAGATCAACTCGTCGTCCATCGACGTCACGATCTGGGGGCGCGACAAATGCGAGATCACCCGACGGGCGAGCTTCACCGTGACCGCCGGCGAGGCCGCAATCTTCTGCGCCATCTCCATCGCGGTCGCGTCGAGTTCGTCCGCTTCGACGATGCGCGACACGATCCCGTGTTGCAGCGCCTCGTCGGCGCTCAGCCGTCGGCCGGTGAGCACCATGTCGCTGACGAGTCCGTGCCCGCACATTTCATAGAGCACACCCATGCCACCGGTGTCGGGGATCACGCCGTGGCCGACCTCGGGCAACATGAACTTCGCGTCGGGAGTGCAGATGCGAATGTCACACAGCAACGCCCGTTGGAACGACCCGCCGATCGCCCACCCCTGAATCGCCACGATGACCGGGGCGTCGAGTTCCCAGAGCCGTTGGATACCGCGGTGACCGCGAACCATCATCTGATGATGGGTCAGGTCGGTGCTGGCGTTGCCGATGATCGAGGTGTCGCGCCCCGAGGACCACGACTTGCCCTCGCCGCGCCACACCACGGCTCGCACCGACGGGTCGCCCGAAAGCTGCTCGAGAATCCCGAACAGTTGGGCATCCATCGCGTCATCGAACGCGTTGTGTTTCTCGGTGTTGTCGTTGGTGATGACGGCGACACCGCCGTCGATTTCGAGCCGTACGCTTCCGGGCATCTCGTCTCCCTCCCCGCACATCTCCGGGCGCGAGGTGTGACCGATGTTAGGCGTTGGCACGGTTGTCGACACCGGCCCAGCAGGGTGCCCCGCACTCGGGAATTGCGCCATGGCGGTTCGGCACCCCATCGGATCGTCGCCCTGAGGCGCAGCGTTTCCTGCCTGACCCCGCCGTTCGTCGAGTTAGTCGACCGACCCTGGCGCGATTCGAACAGCATCTGGCCCATGCCGTGTCGGAGTGATCGGAGTGCTTCGCATTGTCGCTTCCATTGCCACCTCACTTGCGAGGTCCATGGCATCTTCAGCATCTGGACGCGAGTCGACCACCGACGGAGCAGCAACGGGAATCACGTCCTTCGGTCGCAGCCGAGGCGCCGGCGGCGACCACGCTACGAGTCCCTGAACCACGTCTCCGTAGAACCGATTGATGAGGCCATCGACGGAGTCGATAAACCCAGCGGCTTTCCCACCGGCCTTCCGTGCAAGCCCCATCTCCGCTCGAAGCACGAGGCGGAATCGAAGAAACTCGCGGCCCTCCGAGTCGGTGAGCCGGTCTGGGTCCGCTGCGACCTCACTCCAACTTGCGACCAGAGGAGCACGCGAATTGCGCGGCCAGGCTTCGATTGACAGAGAGGATGACTGTTCGCCGAGTTGCCGGAGCAGCCACGTCATCCGCGCCTTGTTTCCTCGGTCTGACGGCGCAGGCACATCAACCGATGTCGTCAAGCGGCGAGCGCGTAGGTCGGCCTCAACTCCGATAACGCCAACTGCGTTCGGAATCTTGATCGCGCCTGCCAGCGTCCCGCTACCGCACAGAACGTCGGCCAACTGCGTGAGCCGCACCTTCGGATCCTGCTGGCCCTTCGACACCACTTGCTGCACATCGGCTCCGATTTCGGAACCAAGCCGCATCGACACGAACTGCAGAAGTTGGTCCCAGCGTTGCGCCACCTCTCGAACTTCGTCCGAATTTGCTCGAAGCGTCGACTCCTTCGCTCCATCCCGCACAGCGACCCAGTTCGACCCCATGTCGTTGAACGCAACTGCCCCCGACGCTCCGCTTTCCAGGTAGCGAATGAGCTCACCGAGAATCCACGCCTGTTCCACATCATCAACTCCGCGATGGACCTTGCACATGATCGCAGTGGAAAGCACCTTCGACCACGACAGGTGGTACACCTGCACCTTGGAGTTGGATCGAACCTTCAACCCCGCGGCCGGGTGTTGTCCAGGTAGTGCGATCTCATTCGAGATCGTGATCACTGCGTCGTAGCCGTACTTCCTGGCAACCTCCCAATAGCTGTTGATCTGAGCTGAGTTCAGTACGTTCTGCCCAGTCTTTACCTCGACGAGAGCGGTGAACGTGTTCTTTCCATAGGTGACCCGAATAAGCCCGTCGGGCCTGATGACCGTGCCATCGTCGAGTTTGAAGGACACCTCAACGAACGTCTCGACAAGCGCCTTCTTCGCCGCCGACGCCCCAAATGGACCTAGGAGGGCGATAGAGAAGTCCCGCACGATAGACACGACCGCCAACGTCGCCGATACCGCTCGCATCTCAGCTTCTGTATCGCTCTGGATCCCCCAAGTCGGGATCAGCCTCGCTACCTGCCACTCTGCCATCCGGTCCCCCCCGTCGACTTCGACGCGAACTACGACACGTCTCGATCCACGATACGCCCTCACCTCAGGTATCAGACGAATGGATTGCGATATTGAGCAGGTCTGAGCAAGCGCTGACCCGGGCGAGGACTTCATCGAACGTAGGAGGTTGGTCGGTGCCGTAGTACAGGACGCGCATCGCACGGTCATGTGCTTGTCGTAGCTGTGAAGCGAATGGCGAGTCGGGGTTGAACGCGTCCGAACGGGCGAAGCCACCGGTGGGCACCGGCTGGTCGGGGCGCCCGATCGAGGCTGAGACCGACTGCGCGCTTGCGAGGATCCGACGGACGAGTTTTCGGTCACCGAGCAACTCGGTCACCACCGGCGCACCGAGGAGCGCCCAGATATCGTAAAACTGGCGTCCAATCCGAACCCTGTTGTGATCTCCAGAATCGGCATCGCGGGTGGACGTGTAGTTGTTGACGCGCAACAACTTCTCGATCAGCGTCCGTCCAGGGTGGAGGATCTCCACATCAAACGGAGCGAGGTCGACCCACCGGTCGGTGTCGAACCCAGACGCCCTGAGTTCGCGGCTGAGCATCGAGGCCACCTCGTGCACCCGGTGGGGATTGGGCCCTCCGGACTGCCCGAGCTCAACGAGAATCGCAGCAGGGTCCGCGAATGCGTCGGATTCGACTCGATGTCGCAGTGGCGGTTCCAGGTATCCGGCTCGATGAAAGCTACCTGGATTGCCGCCCGAGGTGACGCTGGAAGGCCCGGCGCCGGTCGCGTTCGCTGCCGCCGCGAGCATCTCGCGTAAGGCCTTCTGCTGTGCACGGTTGGACGGGTAGCTACCGACCACGAGGAGGTCAAGGTCCTCGGAGAATCGCCGGATGATGCGTAGCTTCTCGAGGCTCGTGCCACCCTTGAACACGATCTCACCTGGGTGCGTCGTCACGATTGCCCGGAGGGCTTCGCACACCCAGTAGTCCTTCTCTACGGCAAGCGGTTGGATGTTGAGGTTTTCTGCAGCCGTCAAGATTGCACCGCGGAACACCTCCGGCTCCTCGTCACGCCAGTGGTGCTTCGGGTCGCTCACGCAGGTGAGATGGCCACGAGAGCATGCGCCATCGTTCGTTGGTCGGACGGCGGGACCCGCTGCGCCAGGTCGGCGCGGCCGCTTCGCTCCAGCACGTCTCGCAACCGTGCACGCACCTTGCCCGGCTCAGTGGCCGCCGCTGCAACGATGCGCTCGGCGCGTACCTGCGGGGAGTCCAGGATCGACCTGAGGCGCTCGAATGCGTCCGCTAGCGGGACCTCAACGACATCGGGCCAGGCGTCGAGGACTTCGAGTACTGCGACCTCAGTCGGGTTGAGTCGAGCCGTACGCCGCTGGGTTCTAGCGGCCCGTGAAACGAATCGGACAGCGCCCACGTCGGTCGGTGGACGATACGGAACCGCTGTCTCGCTGAACCGCGGTACCTGTGTTGAGAGTCGCAAAACGTTCGCTGCCGTCGACCCTGCCGGTCCGACGCCAACGCCCGGTGCCAACTCACTCACGAGCCGCTCCGGCGGCGGCGGCGCCATACCCAACGGGGTCTTCGCTCCACGCCAGTAGAGCCCTCGACGCACGCGCCGCAACTCCCCTTGGGCGACCAGGTCGCCGAACAGGTGGTAGGCGGTGGACTGGGACAATGCCAGGTCGGTTGATCGCCAGAACCTGTCCTTCGACGCAAGGACGGCCTGCCGAACGGCCGCAGCACCGTGCCGGTCTCTCTGGTGAGTGACTGTGGTAACCATCGACGCCTCCTCCGCATGATGCTACGAGAACCTGCTGTACCTGTTACTGCAGAGTCATACGCGAACCTGCACTAATCATAACCACACCGGCCCGCCGAACGTCCTCAGCGCTTGTGCGCCGCCAACACGACGAATTTCTTTGAGGAGCCGATCGTGTCGACGTTGCCGAACAGCCGCCTCAACTTGTTGTGGTAGTTCAGGTGCCGATTGCCGACCACGACGAGCACTCCCCCGCGGCGCAACACCCGGCGAGCACCGTGGAAGAAACTCCAGGCGATCTCATCGGTGACGGCATGGTCGTGATGAAACGGCGGGTTGGTGATGATGACGTCGGCGACCATATCGTCGGCACCGGGCTCGTGTGGCGTCGCGTCGTCGCCCGGCACGAACGCCCGCAGACCGTCGCCCACCACGAATCGTGGCGGTCGGCGCCGCGGCTGATGCTGCGCGTCGACCGCCAGCCCGACGGTGGCCTCGAACGTGGCGCGGGCCGAACGGATCGCTGCGTAGGACTCGTCGATCAAGGTGAGTTCCGCGCCTGGGTACCGTCGTGCGATCGCCGCGCCGATGACGCCGTTGCCGCACCCCAGATCGATCACCCGAACCGGCGAGTCGGGCCCGCCCGCATACTGGTCGAGCGGCGGAAGGTGGTCGAGCAACAGCCGTGTGCCGGCGTCGACCCGTTCGGCACCGAACACCCCCGGCTCGCTGACGAGCCTCAGATCGTGGTCGGTCACCTCGATCGTTGGCCGACCGTTCGACGGCGCGAGCGGACCGCACCGGGTCGGGTCCGGGGTCGGCTGAATGAGTCGGGCCTTGCGACGCGCCAGCGACGTGGTCGCCGGCCCGATCAGGTCCGCGAACGCGTCGATGGTTGCCCGGTGGACGTGGCGGGTCATGCCTGTTCCAACCACGACCGTGTGATCGTCGACAACTCCGGCGATCTCTCGCAGCTGGGCTTCGAGCAACGCTTGGCCTTTCGGCACCATCACGACGACGACGTCGGCCGCCTGCTCGCCCCAACCGGTGACCTCCACGAGGGTCCGGGGATCGGCGACGACCGTGAATCGGTCCGGATCGATGCCGTTGCAAACCGCGTTGGCCTGCATCGCCAACACATCGACGGCGCTGTCGGTGACCACGACCGGCGATGCCCCACCCAACGCAAGTGCGAGCGGCACCGCGCCGGCTGCAGGGTTGACCACGATGATGCGCCCAGGGAGCGCTGCCGAGCCGAAGCGATCGATGAGATGCGCCAACACATACTCCTCGGCGGCGTTCCAGCCGCGAAGCTCGCTGCAGCGTCCCGGGGTCCGTTCGAGGTTCAGCGGCCCGAACGGACTCTCGAAAACGTCCACCCGACGCTCAGAAGTGCGAGGTCGGAGCGGATGCGCCCGAGTGGGTGCCATCAGCTGCCGCATGCTGTTCGGCGACGAGACGCAACTCCTCGAGACGCAACCGGTGAAAGTCCGGGTCAATCGCCAACTCGAGATCCGAGCCGAGCCGAAGCACCGCCTGAGCAGCAGCCTCCAGTCGTTCGCTTGCAACGGTGAGATCGAATGGCTGCAGCCCTCGCACCACAAGGTCCGCCTCGGCGTTGTAGGTGCGCAACAGCAACATCGCCAGGTCACGAGACGACGCGCCCTGTGACGCGGCGCTCGACGCGCGGTCGGGTCGGACTCGAATAGCGGCATCGTCGAGTAGGCGACGTTCGATTCGGCGACGCACCTCTACCAACTCGTCGCTCGGCGGGACCACGTGATCGACCGGTCGCTCGAATCGGAAGGCGCCAAGCAGTTGCAGCCGGCCTTCCCGTGCGACCTCCACATAGTCGTTGCGTAGATCCCGCAACTCGGCCGTCGCTGCTCGAACCTGCTCGAAGACCTCCGCGCGATGCTCCGTCAGCCGTTCGACAGCGGAGGTGAGCGCCGTCACGTCAGATCGCAACGCCGAACGCTGCGCCACACCCATCGCTGCGATGTAGGTGCGGAGCGCCTCGATCTCGCCTTGAAGCGCACGCTTGGAGGTGCTCGAACTCGGCGGCGGAACCTCGGGTAGCTCGGCCAGGCTTGCGACGTCGATTGGCTCCGGAGTCGATGAGGGACCCGTGGACGAGGCGAGCTCGGAGGCCGGCGATAGCGGCTCGACCGACCGTCCCTGCCTCACCACCTTGGCCGGCTCGAGGAACGCGTCGAGATCGTCGTCATCCAGATCGGCGTCATCGAGATCGTCGTCAGGCGCGTCGCCGGTTCGCGACGCTTCGAGCGCCGCGACGATCTCATCGAGGAACTTCGCGGTCGTGCGTAGACGGTGCGTCTCGCCGTTCGCCAGCGTGAACTCGACGAGCGGCTGGATCACGTCGGCACCCAACTGATCCAGGCCGACGACATCGACAAGCGCCACGACGATCGGCGGAGCCGGACTCGGGTCGGGCGGCGCGAAAATGTCGGGATTGAACGGGTACATGGCCAACGTGGCCGCATCGACCTCGATCCGCACGGCGCTCGCCGTCGCCTCGTCACTCGCGACAATCCACCCCGATGACACCATCGGCTGCTCGTTTCGGGGGGAAACCATGGGACCCATGTTACGAAGGCGCCGCCGCCGATCGGCGCACTTCGGCTCAACTTCCCGAGATTTCCGTCCGCCCCGTCGACACGTCGTCGACCGCACCCGACTCCGAGGCCTCATGCACCCGTCGCTCGCGCAGATAGGTCGACCGGCTGATGAGATTCGCCGACACCGGGGAGGTCATCATCTGCAAGAACGCCGCCAGCAACAGCGACGTCCAGTCGTTTGCGGAGTCCATTCCCAGCGCCGCACCGACGAGCAACACCACGATCCCGAGCGTGGTGGCTTTGGACAGGAAGTGCATCTGGGCCATCACATCGTTGAACCGCGTCACCCCGAGCGCCGAGAACAGGATCAACACGGCCCCGGCCAACACGAAAACCTGCGCCATCACGACCGACCCTCCGGATGGTCCTCACACCCCGCCGAACCAGCCGAACCCACACCATCGGCGTCGGCCACACCATCGGCGTCGGCGTCGGCATCCGCGTCGAGTTCGCGACGTTCGATGAACCGAGCCGATGCTGCGGTGCTCACGAAACCGACGAGTGTGATCACGACGACGGTCGGCAGATAGATGCCGTCGCCGCGATACATCGCATCCGCGGCGATCGCTCCGACCCCCACGACGATCATGCCGTCCATACCGATGACCCGCGCCGACAACGACGGTCCGCGCACGGTCCTCAACATGAACAGTGCACCGGCCGCGGCGAGCACCACGAACGTGATCGTCTTCACGGCGCACCTCCGATGCTGGCCCGGTAGGCGCTCCGGTCGGCCTCGGTCCCGAACGCCTCGAGCGAGAGTCGTTCCAACGTCCGGATCGACTCGACCGATTCCTCGGTGCCCTCGCGCCCGCCGAAGACCAGCACGTGAATCCGCAGAACCGGCGGATGTTGGCTCGTGCCCACGACCATCGTTCCCGGCGACATCGCGGCCAGGTTCGACACCGCGGTGATGACCGACGGCGACGTCGTGTGCATCTCCACGTCGACCACTTCGCCGCGAAGCCTCGAGGTCGGTCGGACCAACTCGACGCTCAGGCGCAGGTTCGACACCACGAGCTCCGAGGTGAAATACCCGACGAGGCGTACCAGGGCGACGAGGTCGAGTCGCACGCTCGGCAATTTCGGTCGCGAACTGGGGAAGGTCGAAAACAACACCAGGACAACGGCGATGCCGCCGAGCACGGTTCCCGGACTCGCGCTCCCCCAGAGCATCATCCACCCGACGATGAGGCCGAGCCCGAGCGTGACCCGGCTCACGGCTCCACCACCTCGTAATAGGCGTCTGGGTCAATGATGCCTTCAGCCGCTCGGGTGCTGAGATCGTGCAACGGTCCGGCGAACACGGCGATTCCGATGCTGATCGCGGCGAGCACGGCCGTGGGGATCACCATGAGGGGCGGGCGATCGTCGTGGCCCCCGGGAATGAGGCCGAGGCCCTCGTACTCGTCGAGAACGTCGAGGTCGTCGGCGCACAACTCCGGCTCTTCACCCCAGAACGCCGCCGACCAGATCTTGGTCATCGAAAACAGCGTCATGAGGCTCACGACGAGCGACACCGCGATGATGGCGTAGCGCTCGCTGCGAACGCCGGCATCGATCAGCCCGACCTTGGCGACAAACCCGGAAAACGGCGGCAGCCCGGCAAGGCTGAGCGCTGGAAGCGCGAAGAGCACCGCCACCCCCGGCGCCGAACGGACCAGGCCGCCGACCCGACTCAGTCGGCTCGACCCACCGACGTGTTCGATGAGGCCGCCGGTGAGGAACAGCGTCGTCATCACCACGATGTGATGGACGATGTAGAACAGCGCCGCGCCCAGGCCTGCGACGGTGAAGAATCCGAGGCCCATCACCATGAACCCGACGTGGCTCACGATGTGGAACGACAAGATTCGTTTGACGTCGTCTTGGGCGATCGCCCCCAACACCCCCACGACCATCGTCGCTGCGGCCAACACGAGGATCAGTCGATCGGGCCGGCTGTCGTTGTCGAACAACAACGTCTGGGTGCGGATGATGGCGTAGACGCCGACCTTGGTCAGCAACCCGGCGAACACCGCCGTGACCGCCGAAGGTGCCGTCGGGTAGCTGTCGGGCAGCCAGAAGAACAGCGGAAACAGCCCCGCCTTGATGCCGAACACGATCAGCATCATCAACGAGAATCCGCTGCGCAGACCGGGCGACAGTTCCCCCATGCGAACCGACAGGTCGGCGAGATTCAACGTTCCGGTGGCCGAGTAGACCAGCGCCAACACCACGACGAAGAACGTCGACGCCAGCAGCGAGATCACGACATAGCTCATCCCGGACCGAACCTGATCCTTACGGGCCCCGATCGTGATCAGCACGTAACTGGCGGCGAGCATCATTTCGAAACTGACGAAGAGGTTGAATAGGTCGCCGGTGAGAAACGACCCGGCAACCCCTGCGGCCATGATGAGATACACCGACTGGAACCCGACGTGATTGCGCTCAGCGCCGGGCTGGCCGATGGCGTACACCATCACCGCCACCAGCATCACCGACGCCACCGCCAGCATGGTCGCCGATAGGCGATCCGCGACCAGGCTGATGCCGATCGGCGCCCGCCAACCGCCGGCTTGCAGGCTCAGCGGGCCGACTCGATCGACGTGAATCGCGATCGCGATGGCGCAGCCCATGACGACGGTGAGCACCGTGAGGCTGACGGTTCGCTGGGCGGCGCGACTCCGACCGACGATCATCGACAGCCCGGCGCCCAACAGCGGCAACAGGATCGGAACAGCCAACAGCAGGTTCACACGTCCTCCGGGTCGATCACGCTCGCGATGACCGCGTCGGCATCGCGAATCTCCCGGTCGAGGAATCCGCCGCCGGCGACGACGCGGTCGGACACGTCGTCTTCGACCTCATCGTCGTCGGTCAACAACCAGCTTCGGTACGCCAGGGCCAACAACAGCGCGGTTACGCCGAAGGA
Source organism: Microthrixaceae bacterium (assembly GCA_023957975.1). Taxonomy (NCBI): domain Bacteria; kingdom Bacillati; phylum Actinomycetota; class Acidimicrobiia; order Acidimicrobiales; family Microthrixaceae; species Microthrixaceae bacterium. Next base: position 197,401 of record JAMLGM010000005.1, read on the forward strand.
GATGACGATGGCGGTCAGCACCATGGCGTGTGGCAACGGGTCGGTGAGGGCCGCGTGTTCGGCGGCGGTGTCCTCCTTGATGAACGGCGGACGGCCGCTTCGGCCGGCGCCGAGGAACAACACGTTCGCACCGTGGCTCAAGAGTCCGATGCCGATGATGATGCGGCTGAGCTTGCGTTGCAGCACCAGGTAGGTGCCGATGCCGAACATGAGCGCGGCCAGCGCGGCGAGGGTGATGGTCATAACACGTCCCATCCGTCGACAAAACGCTCACCGAACGCCTCGACCACCATGAGCACCAGGCCGATCACCACGAGGTAGACGCCGCCGTCGAACGCCATAGCGGAGGCGACTTCATAGTCGCCGAGGACCGGCACGTGCACATGGGCCACGCCGTTGTCGAGCACCGAATCGCCGACGAGCAGGGGAATCAACGCGGTCACCGCACTCATCACGACGCCGGCGCCGAGAATCGTCCACGGTTTGAGCGGGCTGACACGGCGCACCTCGTCGATGCCGCCGGCCACGTACCGCAACGCGATGGCGCCGCCGGCCACGAGTCCGCCAACGAAGCCGCCACCGGGGAGTTGGTGTCCGGCGAAGAGCAGGTACACCGAGGCCGCCATCATCACATAGAAGATCATCGATACCGACACGTCGAAGTGGAGTTGTGTCTGGTGGGCCGAGTCGGCGTCGGTTGTGATCGCCGTGCCCGGCCGTCGACCGGCGCGTGCGAGGGCCACCGCGCCGATTCCCGCAGCGGCGAGCACGGTGATCTCGCCCATCGTGTCGAAGCCACGGAAATCGACCAGGATCACGTTGACGATGTTGCGCCCGTGGCCGTCGCTCAGCGCTCCCTCAACCATCTCCTCCGACACCGGTTCCGGGAGGCGCTCCCCTGCCGCCACGAGCGCGAACACGAACACCGTCGACCCCACGATGGCCGAGATCACCAGACGCACCGTTCGGCTGTACACCTCGTGGCTGCGCTCGAACCCGTCAGGGAGCCGACGAAGGACCAGCACGAACAACACCGTGGTCAGGGTCTCGATGGCGATTTGGGTGAGCGCCAGATCCGGAGCACCCTGAACGATGAACAGTGCCGCCATCCCGTAGCCCACGAGGCCGAGGAACAACGCTGCGGTGAAACGCCGCCGCACGAACACCGCGGCGACCGCCGCTGTCAGGATGTGCGCGGCGGCGACGGCCTGGGCCGGGCTGCCCACCCACTTCGGCCAGTCGATCTCGAGGCCGTCGAGGATGAGCGCGATGCTCGGAATCAGCGTCGCGGTGAGCACGATCACACCCGTGTAGATGCGCAACGAACCGTTCTGAACGACGCCGGTCACCAGGTCTGCACTGCGGTTCATGGTGCGCAGGATCTCGCGATACACCGTCGTGCCGCGCGGGAGTTTCGACCCGAGTGCGATGACACGACCAATCGGTCGGCGATAGATGACCATGACCACCGAGAACCCAAGGGCCAACGCGGAGAGTCCGAGCGCCGCGGTGAACCCGTGCCACAGCGAAAGGTGGGCGACGACGTGGGCGGCCGCTCGACCGGTTGGCAGAAGCAGGCTGGCTTGGGCCGACCCGGCGAAGGTGTTGAGCAGACCGGGCGCGACACCGAACACGAGGGTGAAGGCCGTCAACACGCACGCGGGGGCGATGAATGCGGCGCTGGGTGCCGGCGCCGCTCTCCTCGTCGCCCCGTCGCCACCGGCGACCTCGGCCGCGACGCGACGAGAGGGCCACACGAAGGTTCCCCAAATGATGCGGATGCTGTAGGCGGCGGTGAGGGCGGATCCGACCACCACGCCGGCCACGACGATCCAGCCGCCGTCGATCCCGCTGCCGGTCAACGCTTCGAGCACCGTTTCCTTCGCGACGAACCCGAACGCCAGCGGAATACCCGCCATCGACGCGGCGGAGATCGACATGAAGACCCGCACGGGGCGCCACCGGCCGTCGAGCACCGGGAGCTCCGCGAGGTCGCGGGTCTTCGCCTGGTGGTCGATGATTCCGACCCCCATGAACAAGGCCGCTTTGAACAACCCGTGGCTCAGCAACATGAGCGAACCCGCCAACATCGCCTCGTCGGTTCCGACCCCGAAGATCACGAACAGGAATCCGAGCTGGCTGATCGTGCCGTTCGCCAACAGCGCTTTGAGGTCGGTCGGGCGCAGCGCACTCAACCCTCCGAGGATCATCGTGATCAGCCCGACTGCGATGACCGTCGGGCGGAACCACCCGACGGCGAGCACCGCCGGAGAAAGCCGGGCGACGAGGTACACGCCGGCTTTCACCATGGTCGCCGAGTGCAGGTAGGCGCTCACTGGGGTCGGCGCGGCCATGGCGCCGGGCAGCCAGGACTGGAACGGGAACTGAGCGCTCTTGGTTGCGGCGCCGACCAACACCAGACCCAGCCCGATCTGGGCCGGGGTCGTGGTCGGCACATCGGCCAGAATCGCACTCAGTCGAAACGTTCCAGCCTCGTTGCCGATGACGATGAATCCACCCAGCATCGCCAACCCGCCGAGCGCGGTGGTGAGTATCGCTTGCAAGGCCGCAGCGCGCGCCGCGGTCTCGGTGTGGTTGTTGCCGATCAGCAGGAACGAGGTGACGGCGGTGAGTTCCCAACACGTGTAAAGGAACAACACGTTGTCGGCGAGCACCAGGCCGAGCATCGACCCGCTGAACAACACGAGCAGTCCGCACAGGCGCCCCACCCCTGCGCCGTCGCCGAAGTATCTCGTGGCGTACAGGAACACCAGGACCCCGATGCCGGACACGAGCAGAACCATCAGCGCGGCGAATGCATCCAGGCGCAGGTCGATGTTCAGGCCCAACGCGGGGACCCACTCGACGTGTTGTGTGACCGCCGCCGCATCGTCGCCGAGAATCGAACCGATCTGTGTCCCAAGCCACGCCAGCACGGCGAGCGGGCCGGCCAACGCCAGGTAGAAGCCGCGCCGTCCGATTCGGTCGCCGGCAACGACGATGCCGAGCCCGCCGATGAGGTGAAGCGCCAACAGCGCCGTCATGACGGACCGCTCCCGTGATAGAGGTCGGTGCGGAAAGCGACGGCCGAAACGGGACGTCCAACGCCCTCCGTCGTGCCAAGGCGGAGTCGCATGGTCGCAGCAGTTTACACATGCGGCGCGCCCAGTTGAATCACGTCGACCCGGATCCAGCCGAACGGAGGCCGGTTCGGATCAGCTCGCCAACGACGCCGGCTCGCAGATCACCACCGGAATATCGCGTTCGGTGTTTGCCTGATACGACGCGTACCCGCCGTAGACCTTCACGATGTCGGGCCACATCGACGCCTTCTCCTCCGGCGAGGCCGTGCGGGCGACCCATGGCGAGGTCACGCCGCTGCGGGTCAGTTCGATGCCGGGGTTCGCGACGAGGTTCAGGTACCACGCCGGGTGGCGGGAGTGGCCGCCCTTGGACGCGACCAGTACGACACGATCATCCGAGGCCATCGGACTGGTGAGCAGCGTCGAGCGCCGTTCGCCCGAGCGGCGACCGATCGTGTGCAGCTCGAGCGTCTCCATGCCGAGCAGGCGCTTGGGCCACCGGCCACCGGTGAGCGCCGACAGCGTGCGGTGCCCATTTTCCAACGCCCAGGCTGCGGCGGCGACGACTCGGTCGGGATACTGCATCGCCACACGCTACCCGGCGTCCGCCGACCGATCCCGGTACGCCTTTCGGCTTCTCCGACGAAACGATACGGAACTCCCGTGACCCAACGAGTGATACGGCCTGCATTGGCCATGGTCATGGCCGAGCCGACGTCTCAGGCCTACGTCTCGGGCCCCATCTAGGGTTATCCACCATGGCAGCTCGCGACCTCGACGCAACCGTCATCTACACCGATGGCGCGTGCATCAACAACCCGGGACCGGGCGGGTGGGCCTGGGCCATTCCCGGCGGTGCGCACGCCTCCGGATTCGACGAAGCCACCACCAACCAACGCATGGAGGTCACCGCGGCATTCGAGGCGGTGCTTGCCAATCCCGGTCGGCTTCACATCGTCAGCGACTCGACCTACGTGGTCGACTGCTTCAACAAACGCTGGCACGAAGGGTGGGTTGCCCGCGGTTGGTTGAATGCCCAGAAGCGGCCGGTCGCCAACCAGGACCTGTGGAAGCCCTTCATCGAGGAGTACCTCAACCGCCGCGACGAAATCACCTTCGCATGGGTGAAGGGACACTCCGGCGACGAGATGAACGATCTCGTCGACCGCCTCGCGATCGAGGCGGCCCAGAGCCAATGTGCGCGCCACGGCGACGAACCGCCGACCGACCTCGGCGAGCCCGACGGCGCGGCCGGCAGCGCTCCCGGCAGCACGGATGCCCGCGCCGATTCCTCGCCGGCATCGAAGCTGGGACCCTGGGTCGTTGCGGTGTTCGGGCACCGTCCACCCGAACTCGGCGGCTACGACGAAACCAACCCGACGGCGGTAACGGTGACCGCACGTCTGCGAGAGGTCATCGAGGCCCTCGCCGTGGTCCACCCCGACCTCGTCGTCGCGAGCGGACTCGGCCTGGGAGCGGAACAGTACGGTGCCCAGGCTGCGGTCGATTCCGGCGTCGACCTGGTCGCCGTGTTGGCCTACCCGGCACCGGACAAGGTGTGGCCCCGAGCGTCGCGGGAACGCTTCGCCGCACTCGCCGCCGCGGCCACCAGGGTGATCACGCTGAGCCCGACGGCGCCGGCCACCAAGCAGGCGGCGGGACAGGCTTGCGGCGCTCGCGACCGATGGCTGACCCAAGCCTGCGATGCGGCGATCGTGGTGTGGGACGCGAAGGACCGCAACCTGGGTCGGATCGTGTCGGATCTGGAGGCGGCCGAGGTGAGTTGTTATCTCATCACGCCGCCGACCCCTTGACCTCGGCTCTGAGGCCGCTGTCGCCGCTGTCGCCGGCCGAAGCCGCAGGTCGATTACACCGGTGCGGTGAGCGTCGCCGTCAGCCCCGAGGCCACCTCGCCGGTCATCGCCGCCATCTGCAACGACACGCCGTCTCGAAAGACCATGTCGCGGTCGAGTGAGATCTGCGAGAGGTTCCGAGCGCTCGACGGGTACCGGCTGTCGCCGTAGATCTCGGTGCTGATGTCCTCCGGAAACGCCATCTGCGAGGTCCGCAGACGATTCGATGCCGACGCCGCGTCGTCGACGGAGGGGTACACCTCGAAGTGCACGTGGGGCCACCGGCCCGAATAGCACCCGGGAAAAATCGATGTGAAACGCACGTAACCATCGGCGTCGCTCTCCTGCACCCCGCGCAGGAAGTTCTCGTCTTCCACCCCGTCGCTGTACATCGAGTACCTGCCTTCGGCGTCGCAGTGCCAGGCGTAGACCGCAGCTCCGGCGAGCGGCGCACATCCGTTCTTGGTGTCGACGATGCGAAGAACCAGTTCGACCGGCACGCCGTCCGCGGTCGTCGACGACGCACCGAAACTCGAGCGAATGTCCTGGCGTACGACCCCGGATTCGCTCAACACGTCGGGGCCGTTCGAGCCATCCCCGGGATACGGTCCGGCGGTCTCCTCGGGGATCACCTCGCACGAACCGGCATCGGCTGCAGCCGTCGCGTCGCCGCCCGAGCCCGTCGAGATGGAGCCCCCACTCGCCGAGGTTGCACCGGAGCCAGTCGAGGTGGGACCGGCACCAGCGCCGCTGTCGGCCTCGGGGCCGGAACAACCGACGAGTGCCGCCAGTCCGGTTCCGAGCAGGGTCAGCGATGCCCGGCGTCGGGTGAACAGCCCAAGATCTGCGGACAATCCGGCATCGTGGAGCTCGTCGCCGTGGTGCTCGTCGTTCGCCGAATCGACGTGGCCATGGCCCGTTCGGCGGGTTCCGTTTCGAATCATCGTCGTCTCCTTCGAGGTACGAAACCATCGTGACCGCGGTGTCTTGGAACTCCCTCCGAGACCCAGCCGGGTCGGCTCAGAATGTTCCCGACCCTCTCGACCCCGTGGCCCTCAGCGCACCCCGCGCGCCGCTGCGTCCGCGGCGGCGACCGCCACATCGACGGCGGCGTCGAGCCGGTCGAGCGCCTCGGCGCGCAGCTGCGGGTCCCGGTCGATCATCGCGAGCGCCGCCGCCCCGACGAGTGCGGAGTGTTCGGGGATCACGAATCGCAGGGGTACGTCACTTCGTTCGCCCATGAGCGCCCGAAAGCGATCCTGGAAGACCGGGTCCTTCGCAATGCCGCCGAACAGCCCCACGGGAACCGCATCGGTGCGGCCGGACCGCTCGTCGCCGCGCAACACCGCGACCGCCGCGAGCGCAGCTTCCGCGAGCACCGTGACCTCATCGTCAATGATCTCGAGCGCCCGCAGGTCGCCCGCCGCGGCCAGGTCGGTGACGATGGGGGCGAACGATGCGATCCACGCCTTGTCGATCGTGGGGTAGTGAACATCGTCGGGGAGCCCTTCAACGTCGGTCCCGCCCCAATGTTGCACAACCGCCTCCGCCAGGGCCGACGCCTCCGAACGGCCCTCGTGTACGAGGAGCGTCTCCTGCAAGGCTCGACGCCCCAGCGCGTAACCGGACCCTTCGTCGCCGAGCACGAAGTCCCAGCCTCCGAATCGACGCCAGATCCGCCGCTCGCGGTCGGCCGCGACCGCGACGCTGCCAGTGCCGGCGATGATCGCCGCCGCCGGACCCAGCGAATCGGTCGAGGCCCAGCACCCCATCGTGTCGGGCACCGTCGACCTCACCGCATGCGCCAACCCGGCTGCGCCGAGCGCGTCGTCGAAGCTGGCCGCTCGGGCCAACGTGTCGACCGAGGCGCTCGTGATCAGGCAGGTCTCGATGTCCGCGGTCGACACCCCGGCGGAGCGCATCGCGGCGTTCGCGGTGAAGACGAGGTTCTCCCCCGCGGCGGCCTCGCCGATGACCCGGGCGTTCGTCGGACGACCGTGCGCCTTGTGGTATCCGATGAGGGTTCCGTCGGCCGAACAGATCGCGACTCGGCAGTTCGTCGCACCTCCGTCGGCCACCAGCAACAGCCCAGCGCCGCTATAGGGGGGAAGTCGATTGATCCAGTTGATCATCCCAGCACCATACTCAGCGGCCGGTCGCTGTCCGTCGAGTAGCGCTCAGGAGTCGATGCCGAACCAACACGGCGTCTCGGAGTCACGATGCACCCAATGGCTCGCCAGCTCGACCGCCACCTCGAGTGCATCGGCGGGCGATTCCCCGGCGGCGTGAGCGATGAATGCCGCCGCGGCGAACACGTCTCCGGCACCGATCGTACGGTCGGGATTCACCGGTCGAGGTCGATCGTTCGCCCCCTCGAGGTGCCCGCCGAGCGCGGACGCATACTGCGCCAACACGGTTCCGCCGCGCATCACCAATGCCCCGTCGCGGCCGAGCGTGCGAAACACCAACCCGTCGAAGCCGGCCAACAGGCCGAGTTGGTCGACGCGACGGTATTCGCCGTCGTTGAGCACCAGCGCGTCCGCGCTCAAGACGGCGTCGTGCCATCCGCTCGGGTCGACGACGAAGGAACCGTCCTCGGCGAAGGCTCGCAGCATTCCCTGTGGGGTGATGCCCAGATAATCGGACCCGGCGCGCGCCATTTCCACAACACCGGGACCCAACTCACCCGCGATCGGGCCGAGATGCACGGTGCCCCGGTCGGCGGCGGCCAACAACATGGCCACCGCTCCGGCATCGATGGGTGCGGCCGCGCTCAGGAGCCGGGCTGGTCCGTCATCCGCGGTGGGGTCGAAACCAAAGCACGTATCGCCATCGGACTCGCGCAGATCGAGTTCGATCGCCCCGTCGTGGGCATCGAAAAGTCGTTGCGCCAACCGTGCGGTCGCGCTGGTGATCACGCGGACCTCACACCCGAGCGCCAACGCCTGACCCGCAGCGAAATGCACGGTGCCCCCGAGGCGGTCGGTGCCGTCATCCAACTCGTCGATGCAAACGTGGCCGATAAGCGTGTAGTCGAGTGCGGACATGGCTGCACCCTACCGAAGCCCATCCAAACCCACCGAAGGCGCCGTCGTCGTGTCGGACTCGCCGCCGACTCCACCACCCTGGCCGAAAAAACGCCACGGGGCACCCCGAGTTGACGGAGTGCCCCGTGGATGGCGATGCGGCAAAACTGCCGCAAGCAACCTAGATGAACAGTGCGACGATCTTGGCGATGGTCAACACGTCGTCGATGGTGCAGCCAGTGCTGAACACCGCCAGGCCGGCGATCGATGCGATGAGCGGCGCATTACGCCTCAGCGACTTGGACATGTGGCAATCCCTCCCGAGTGCCGAGACTGGGCGTCTCGGATCCGTCGACGGTACCAAACCCACCTCCCATGCGGAAGCCCTTCACGGCATTTCGTTCACATTCGGGCTCGCGGGCCCGAGTGTCAGTTGCGTCGATGCAGGGTGTTCGCGTCGTTGTGCGCCAGTTCGCCCGGAATCTCCGTCATCTGCAACAGGGTCGTTTCGGCGTAGGACCAGGTGTCATCGTCGTTCAGCGTGACGGTGACCGTGTACAGCCGGGTCGAGGCGCGTTCGGCGAGGTAGCGGTTCTCGCCGATCGGGTAGAGCGGATCGCCGGCGCGTGCGGACATCGTGAACTGCTTGGCGTCGGCATCGGCCTGGCCGCCTGCGAGTACCGTGATTCCGCGGGGCACGACGAATCCGCGCAGGATCTCACCGGTCGCCGGGTCGTACAGCCAGTAACCGACCTCGGTGTGAAACGGAATGTCTTCGCTCTCCCGCCACATGGCCGAGTGATAATCGAGGCCCCACAGTTGCTGATCGCCGTTGGCCACGGGCCCGAACGGCTTCATCTCGACCTTCTCGAAATACGGCGTGTTGATCACCTGTTCCTCGCTGTGCGAGAAGGCGGTGTCGAGTCCACCGGTTCCCTCCCAGTCGCCGACCAACGCGGCCAATGGGCCCCATTCGCTCATATCGATGTCCTTTCCCGTGGGGTGCTCGCGTGCGGCACGCGCCCGCCGCCGGGACCCTAGTGCCAGGGGCCGCCACGGGGCCGAGAATCGCGGCGAGCAGCCGAATCAGTTGCGCTCGGCGCTCGATCGCAGGCTGGAGATCCGCTTCGTGTCGTTCAGCAGGTCATCGATCGCATGCTCGAGTTGCTGTTCGAAAATGATGCGCGCACCATCTCCAGCGGAAGGTTTGAAGGCGTTGACCAACGTCGCCGGATCGATCCCGCGGCCGTACCCGTGGGTGACCATCGTGACGAACAACTCGATCAGTTCCTTTGCCGCCACGGCCAGCGCGCCCCGGAGAATCTCGCCCGCCTCCAGCACGCTGTCGCCGGGAACGCCCGACGCGATGAGGCGCAGGGTCAGGTCGTACAACGCGGGGTTCGGCAGGAGCCACGAGTCGCCCTGACGCACGATGAGACGGCCGTCCTCCAGCGCACCACGGCTGCCCGCCGGCATGCCGTCGAGCGCTTCTTTGAGTTCCTTGTTGCCGATGATGCGCGGCTCGATCCCGGTCCACGATCCGCGCAGCTGCGTGTCGAGTCCGAGCCAATCCGCGACCCGCTCGGACACGTCGCCCTCCTCGATGAGCGCGCGGATTCCCGGCAGTTTCAGCCCACGATCGCGCAGTTCGCCGATGAGGACCAGGCGTTCGAGGTGAGCCGGCCCATAGCGGGCAACACGCCCATCTGACCGGTCTCGTTCGGGCTTTTGGAGCAACCGCTCCGCCTGGTAGAAGCGGATCGTTCGGGGCGCGACGCCGGTGCGTTCGGAGAGCTCCTCGATCGTGAGCCACCCGTCGCTCGACTCGACCGACAACTGGCCGTCGGATGCGTCGGCTCCTTGCGCCGGACCGGCCGACCGCTGCTCGGACTCGGCGGTCTCTGCCACCAGTTCGAGGTGCGCCATCGACGGGTCGGACTTGGAGGCTGATCGACGGGAGGCCATCGGCCCAGTCTGCCAGCTCGACCGCTCGACGGCGTCGGTGCGACATCTGCCACTCCGGCGCGAGTCAAGAATCCTTGACAGCATCCACTGTTACTGTCAGTGTTAGCTGTCAGTGTCAGCTCTCACCATCCCCCGCCGACTGCCTCGCCATCTTCCCCGCCCCATCCGGCGCATCGCCGAGGCCCTCACCTCTCCCCACTCACTCGACGACTTCACCTCGGCGTTCAATCCGCGCTGGACCGGTTCTCTCACCGGCACCATCACCTCCATCTCGCCGCTCACACCGAACGCAGCTCAGATCACGATCTCGGTGCCCCGCTCCTGGCCGGGCCACCATGCCGGCCAATACGTCAGTGTCGGTGTCGAAATCGACGGCCGGCGACAGCAGCGCACCTACTCCATCACCGGACCGTCGAGCCGACCCGGAGCCGGGACGATCACGCTTGGGGTTCAGCGGGTCGAGGGTGGCTTGGTGTCGAATCACCTCATCGATGCGGCCCGGCCGTCGACCCTCGTTCACCTCGGCACGCCGACCGGCGAATTCGTCCTACCCGACCGAGGGTCGCCCGCCGACGAATCCAACACGACTCCGCTGCTCCTGCTCGGTGCCGGAAGCGGGATGACCCCGATCCGCAGCATCATCGCCGAACTCGAGGTTCGCCACGATCGAGGCGAAGCCGTCCCCGACGTCGTGGCGTTGTCGTTCGCACCCGATGCCTCCTCGAGGATGTTCCACCACGACCTGGTCGCCGCTGCACAGCACCCGTGGCTGCGTGTCGAATTCGTCGACACCCGTTCCGGCGGCGCAGCGTCGGCGACCACCCGCCTCAGCCCGGCGCTGCTCGACGAGCACTGCGCCGACTGGAGCCAACGTCGGGTGTATGCGTGCGGCCCGGAGGGGTTCCTCGACGCCGCAACCGACGCCTTCGCAGCGCGGGGCATCGTCGGCGACGCGCTCGACGAGCAACTCGTGATCGAGCGCTTCACCCGCGTCCTGCCGCCGCGCGACGGCCACGCCGAGACGGCGTCGGTCGTCGTCGAACTCGCCGACTCAGCGACACGTCTCGAACTGCGCACCGACACACCGTTGCTCGACAGCATCGAGGCAGCGGGGCAGCTCGCACCCTCGGGGTGTCGAAACGGCATCTGCCACACGTGTTCGACCGAGGTGATCGACGGCTGCGCGCTCAACCTGCGCGACGGACGAATCGTCGAGGCCGGCCAGCACGTTCAGTTGTGCATCTCCGCTCCGCTCACCGACCTCACGCTCGCGCTGTAACCCAGTGCCCATCCCCACCGCCACCCATCGCCACACCGCCGCCGCACAGCACAGGACGTTCCCACGATGACCATCGTCGCCCCCGACCTCGACCAGCTCACGTCGCACGAGCCGGTCGGCCTCGCCACCCACACCGTCGAACCCGCCGCCCAACACCCGGGCATCGCCCCCTACGGCGACACCGAGCTGAGCGAGAAGCAACTCGGTGAGCTCGCCGCTGAACTCGACGCGTTGCGCGACGAATTGCTCGCCGATATCGGCCAACGAGACGCCGACTACATCCGTCGAATCGTCAAGGTGCAAAAGTCCCTCGAAGTCGGTGGGCGCGCCTCGCTGATGGCGGGAGTGCTGCCGCCGATGTGGGTGGCCGGTGTCGCGATGCTCGCGGCGTCGAAGATCCTCGAGAACATGGAAATCGGCCACAACGTCATGCACGGCCAGTACGACTGGATGCGAGACCCGCACCTGCACTCAAGCACCTACGAGTGGGACAACGTGTGCCCTTCCTCGCAGTGGAAGCACTACCACAACGCCGTTCACCACCAATGGACCAACGTGCGCGGCCTCGACGACGACCTGGGCTACGGCGTGTTTCGCGTCGACCCCACACGAAAGTGGAGCCCCGCTCACGCCGCCCAGCCGCTGATCTTCGTCGCGCTCGCGGCGCTGTTCCAATACGGCGTCGGATACCAGGACTCCTATGCCGGGCGTCCCGAGGGCCAACGCGCCGACTGGGCGTGGCGCAAGCCGAAACTCATGGAGACCGCCCGCAAGATTCGCCGTCAGTGGCTTAAGGACTACGTGGCGTTTCCTGCCCTGGCCGCACCACTCGGAGCACCATCGGCGGTGGCCGTGCTCAGTGGCAACGCAGCCGCGAACCTCATCCGCAATGTGTGGTCCTTCAGCGTGATCTTCTGTGGCCATTTCCCCGATGGCGTCGCCATCTTCGATAAGGCCGACGCCATCGACGAAAGTCGCGGCCATTGGTATCTGCGCCAGATCACCGGCTCGGCCAACTTCACCGGCGGGCGGCTCATGGACATCATGAGCGGCAACCTCAACCATCAGGTCGAACACCACGTGTTCCCCGACATCCCGGCGAATCGCTACGCCGAGGTCGCCCCGAAACTCCGCGAGATCTGCGGCCGCTATGGCCTGCGCTACAACACGGGGTCGATGCCGAAGCAGTTCGCAACGGTGGTCAAAAAGATCTGTCGCCTCGCCCTACCGGGGTAGCGCCTCGCGGCACCGCCGCAACCGACCTGCCCCCGGAGGGTTGAATTCGACGCCCACCGTTGACAGCCCGGACCGATGGAACAATTATTGTTCTTATGTTCCAGCCTGAACCCCGGTCGATCGGACCAAACTCGCTCCTGTGGCGCTATGCGGGCGACCAACGACTCGGATTCGTCGGCCTCGCCACCGGCATCTTGCAGCTCATGCACCCCGGCATCGGTGCGGGAGTCGCCCAGCACTCGGCGTTCTTCACCGAGCCGTGGGACCGAATTCAACGATCGATGCCGCTCATCCTCGGCGTCATCTATAACGAGGATGCGGAGAACACCGGCAACTCCGTGCGCGAGTTTCATCGGGGCATCAAGGGAAAGACCGAGCACGGCGAGGCCTACAGCGCACTACGCCCCGAGACCTTCTGGTGGGCACATGCCACCTTCCAATGGGCGGTGTTCCAACTCATCGACCGATTCGACAACCACCGCCTCACCGACGCCGAACGAGAGTCGCTCTACCTCGATGGCATCGAGTGGTACCGGCGCTACGGCATGGGCATGGACCCGGTGCCGCCGACCTATGCCGAGTTCGTGGACAAGTGGGAGTACTACTGCCGCGAGGTCCTCGAGTTGAACGTGGCCTCGAGTCGTTCCCTCGACATGGCCCTTCACGAAAAGGTGTCCGATATGCCCGGACTACCCGGCTGGAGCAACCCGTTACAACGCGAGGTTCTGACACCGCTGCTTCGCCTGACGGCCATCGGCGGACTCCCTCGTACCGTCCGCAAACGATTCGACCTGCCGTGGGGTCGCCACGAGGAACTCCAGATGAAGGGGCTTGAGCTGTGGGTGCGCCAGAACTGGCGCTTCGTCCCCCGACATCTCCGGTACGCCCCGACCGCGTTGGCGGGCAAGGATCGCGTCCGGAACGAACGTCGGAGTCTGGCCCATGCGTCGTAGCCTCACGGTCGACGCGGACGGGGTCGTCGCTTCCCTCGCCAACGGCCCGGTCGACGACGATGCGGACGACACGACGACGCGCATCCTCGACGCCGCCGCCGAGCTGTACGCCACCATCGGGCCGCGCCGGTGCAGCGTCGAGGACATCGCCGAACGCAGCGGGCTCGGGCGCACCACCATCTATCGCCGTTTCGATGGGCGCCAGCAGATCCTCGAGGCGGTCATCGGCCGCGAGGTTCGCCGGTTCTTCGCATCCATCCTCGCCCCGACGGCGGGCTTGCATCGCTTCAACGACGTCGTGGTCGAGTCGTTCGTACACGGCCTCGCATCGAGCGAGACGTCGTTGCTCGCCGCGATGGTTCGCTCCGAGCCGGAGCTCTTGGCACTGTTGACCATCGACGGGGGCGCGATCATCGACGCCGCCCGCGAGTTCCTCCTCGACCTCGCCGCTCAGGCGGGCGTCGGCAGCGACGCCGACACGACCGCTACGCTCGTCGAGGTGCTCGTGCGCCTGGCCATCTCGCTGGTGCTCACGCCATCCGCGACCTTCCCCCTCGACGACCCTGACACCGCCCGCGCCGCGCTGCACCGGGTGCTCGATCCGATCCTCGCCGCGCTCGCCCCCTGACCGCCACGCACACCCACGCACACCCACGCACGCCCACCCACGTCCCAACCACGCGTTCTGTAGGTAATCGCGGCGGCTATGGCCACCGCGATTACCTACAGAACTGGCAAGGTAGGGGCTGCGATGACCAACCGGGCGCCTCTCACCATCGACCGCCACGCTGTGGTCGAGCGTCTATGGCTCGACGAGACCAGTTGGGTCGACGTCGTGCGCCGCTTCGTGCGCGAACCAGCGACCCTCACCGCCTCGCTGCTCGACGACGTCGTGTGGCGCCCCGACGAACAGTTCCGCTACGAGGTCACGATCACCTCGCCACGCCTCATCGCCACCCCTCGCGGCGAATCGCTTCCCGCTGCGGTGCGCCAGATCGAACTGCACCTTGCGGCGACGTATCGGCGGCGATTCAGCGGCCCGGCGTTGATCCAGTATCGAACCGGCCGCGACTCGGTCGCCTTTCACCGCGACCGCGAGATGCGCTGGTTGGACGACACCCTCATCGCCATCGTGTCCCTCGGAGCCACCCGACCGTTCGCCTTCCGGCCGGTCCATTCCCGCCGCGACGACGACACACACGACCACCGCATCGACCTCAACTCCGGCGACCTCATCGTGATGGGAGGTCGGGCCCAACAGGACTGGCTCCACGCCGTTCCAAAGTGCGACGCAAGCGAGCCGCGGGTCTCGATGACCTGGCGTTGGACCTCGCGGGGCGGTCGACCCGACTCGAGCGCGCCGTATCGGGGTGCCCGGCACTTCGGCGATTCGGGCAGGGTCGGCCCGCAGCGACGAAACTGAGCCGATGCAGAACAGCTCCCCCACCGACGGCTCCCGCAGCGACCTCGACCCCGACCTCGCCGAAACCGTTGCGTACTGCGCGATCGAGCGGCTGCAACGCCGCTACGGCGACGCCGTCACCCGCCAGGCATGGGACGAGGTCGCTGCCTGCTTCGACCCCGAGGCCACCGTGACGGTCGACCTCATCGATCGCTCGCCGCTTCGACGACGGCACCAGCGAGGTGTTCGCAATTCCCCGGCAGTAACGATTCCTGCCGTGGCCGATCAGGAACCGATCAGGAACCGATCAGGAACCGATCAGGAGCCGATCTTTCCGCCGCCGATCTTGCGGATCACAACCGTCGCCGGGCGCGGCCGGCCGTCGGGGTCGTAGTCCGGCCAGTTGCTCACCGCTCGTGGGTTGGCGTTGGTCGGTGAACCGAATGCCGGAGTCGACTCACCCGGATGCTGAATGTTCACGAACATCGTCTGCTGGTCCGGGGTGATGGCGATGCCGGTCAGTTCGCAGCCGCGCGGGCCGACGAGGAAGCGACGGGTCTCACCACTGACCGGGTCCGCGCACAGCATCTGGTTGTTGCCGATGTTGTCGTAGGCCTTCGACACCAGGTTCTGCGACGAGTTCGAGATGTCGGTCTGGATCCAGATGCGGCCGTCGTCGTCGACCATGATGCCGTCGGGCGACCCGTAGATGTCACCCACGATGTTTCCGGCCGCTGACAACGCCGGGTAGGCGGGGTCGCCACACAGCGCGAAGATGTTCCAGTCGAAGGTGAGGGAGCGGAAGTCATCGCCGGTCTCGTTCCAGCTCATGATCGAGCCGTACGGATTGGTGCCACGTGGATTCGCAGCGTTCTGGTTTCCTGACCCGTTGGTGAGTGTGCAGAACACGGTGTTCGACACCGGGCTCACCGCAAGCCATTCCGGACGGTGCATCGGCGTCGCCCGTGCCGTCGTCGTTGAAACGCGCCACATACAGCGTTCCTTCGTCGAGCGGGCTGCGGCCGGCGGCGATGAGTTCCTGCCACGGGGCGGACCCGACGAACTTGTAGATGTATTCGCTGTTCTCATCGTCACCCGAGTAGAACACGGCGACTCCGGCCGTCTCGGCGTAGGTCGCACCCTCATGCTTGAACCGACCGAGCGCGGTGCGCTTCACCGGCGTGGAGTTCGGGTCAAACGGATCAATCTCCACGATCCAGCCGAAGCGGTTTGTCTCGTCAGGGTTCGCGGCGAGATCGAAACGCGGGTTCGACTCGTGCCACTTGAGCGACGAGTTCTTGGTCACCCCGTGACGAGCCTGATCGTCGCTCAGGGTGTACCCCGACGACGCTGTGCCGAAGTACTGGTTCCAGTTCTCCTCGCACGTGAGGTAGGTGCCCCAGGGCGTGAACCCGTTGGCGCAGTTGTTCAACGTTCCCTCGGGCGGCAGCGACCCTGCGACGGCGGGGTGCGACGCATCGACTGGACCCGAGAAGATGACGGGGGTCGACCCGGTGATGCGACGGTTGTAGGACGAATCGACCAGGCGCCACTTGTTGGCGCGAAGCTCGAACTGCACGACCGAGACCCCGTGGGCCGCCAGTGCCTTTGCGACCTGCTCGGCCGACGGCGAACCGGCTGACGCCGGGTAGATCTGCGTGATGTCGACGTACTCGTGGTTCAGCACGAGGAGGCCCTTGCGGCTTGCTTGCGCTCCCTCGCCGAGCGCGAAGTAGTGCATCCCGTCGTGGTTGAAGCCGATCTGTTGAGCCTGGTCGGCGGCGGTGTTCGAGGCGTCGGTACGAAACGCGGGGCCCGAACTCAAGATGGGGGGTGCCCCACGGGATCAGCACCTCGGCGGCGTACCCGTCGGCAACGGTGATCCGGTCGGCCTTGTTGGCCGCGACGCTTTCAAATCCAAGGAGTGGACCGGCCGGGACCGTCGTGGTGGTGGTCGTCGTGGTCGAGCCTGGTGACTCCGGCGAGCATGCGGTCAGCGCGCCGATTCCCGCAAGCGACGCGGCACCGAGTCCGCCGCCGATGAGACTCCGGCGAGAGAATCTCGTCGCGATGACCTCGTCGATCGGACGATTGGCGGATGGGTTCGAGGGAGGTGGAACGGGTCACAGCTGGTCTCCTCACTGCGTTGGGGCGTCGACATGTGGTGGTGTCGATCGGCAACCTACGGAGCCAACCTGTGCGTGAAGCGACCTGGGGGTGAACTCGGGGACAAGCCTTCGTGGATTTCCGTCGACCAGCGGCGCCGGTGCCGCGGCGCGGACTGGTCGCCGGGGTCACGAAGCTGTCAGGGTTGAGGCCGTGACGTCTGTGAGCCACACCCGCGACCTGCTCGTCATCGGCGGAGGCCCCGGTGGATCGGCAGCAGCAATCCGCGCCGCACGAGCGGGCGCGAAGGTCACGCTGTTCGAAAAGGGCGCTCCGGGGCGCGACAAGATCTGCGGCGACGGCCTGACGCCCCGCGCCATTCGAGCGCTGCTCGAACTCGACATCGACCTGACCGGAATCCATCGCACCCGTGGCCTTCGGATGAAGGCGTTCGGCAACGCCCGTGAGCTCGACTGGCCTGGGGGCGCCTTCCCCGACTGGGGGGCCGTGTGGCCGCGGCGTCGTCTCGACACCCACCTGGTCGAGGTTGCTGAAGAAGCCGGGGCCGAGGTGTTGTGGAGTCACGTGGCGACCCCGATCATGGACGGGAACCGGGTGGTCGGGGTCGAGGCCAACGGTGGTCGCTGGCATGCCCCGATGACGATCGTGGCGACGGGAGCACCGAACGCCGTGACCAAGGGTTTGGGGGCCGATCGCAATCCCGACGAACCCTTCGGCCTGGCGATTCGCACCTACGCGGCGACGCCTCGCGACACCGACGCGTTCCTCGAAGCCGACCTGACCCTGCGCGACGACAACGGCGCCCCGATCCCGGGCTACGGCTGGATGTTCCCGGTCGGCGACGGCACCGTGAACATCGGTGTGGGTGCCCTGTCGACCATGAAGGGGTTCAAGAAGCTGAACCTCAACAAGCTCCAGGACATCTACCGCGCCAGCGTCGCCGAGGAGTGGGAACTCGGACCGGATCTCGAACGGCCCCGCGCCTGGCGGCTTCCGATGAGCGTCACGAAGACGCACGGTCCAGGGTGGGTCGTGGTCGGCGACGCGGCTGGCCTGGTCAACCCGATGAACGGCGAGGGAATCGACTACGGCCTCGAATCGGGAATCCTCGCCGCGGATCTGGCCCTCGACGACCCGCTGTATGCCCCCGCGCGGTACGCCCGCGGGGTGCGTGCGCGCTACGAGCCGTTCATGGACATGGGTCGTCGCTTCTCGTTCCTGGTGGGGCACCCGTGGATCCTGCGCACCGGCCTTCGTTTCGCCGCGTCGACCGATGCCATCTCCAAGATCACCCTCGAGGTGATGGCGAATCTGGTCGAGGCCGACTCACCGGGTGCGAGCGGCTGGACCTACCGGACCGCGGGCCGGTTGTTCGACGTCGCCGACCCGCTACTTCGCGCCACCCGAGCTGAACGCTGAACGCCACGCTGCGCCAGCGTTGCGGCACGCCGCTGCGGCCTTGCAGCGCTGGCGGGAACTACGCGAGAAACCTGGCCGTGTAGTCGGCGAAGCTGCCTCGCAGCGCGTCGGGGTCGATCCCCAGCGTGTCCGCCTCGTAGATCACCGAACCGTGCCGTGCCCGCCCGTGGCTGTCGAGGTAGGCGCGCTGCGCGGCGACCGTCTCGGGCGAGCGAGGCTGATCGGCGACCTGGTAGATCGCCTCGAGGATGCCCCACTGGTCGGCCATGAAGTCGTCGAAACGCACGTCGATGCTGCGTTCGGCCGCCAACACGTCGCGGTCGCGCACGGCGGCACCGAGCATTCGGGTGACTCGGTCGGACCAGTAGTCGCCGATCTCGACGGGGTCGACGGGATCCATCTGCATCCGGGCGGCGTACGCGGCCATGGTCGCCATCGACACGGTCACGGCCACCGGATCGCGGTGAGTCACCACAACGGTGGCGTCGCCGAACACGTTGCGCAGCGCCACGAATTGTTCGAGGTGCTGGGGCGATTTCAACATCCACCGTTTCGATCCGCCGCGAAGGAACGACATCGCCTTCAACACCGTCTTCATGTACTCATAATGCGGCGTCTGATCGCGGGCGAGGAAGTCGTCGCGCCACCGCGGGATGGGTGCGAGCGGTTCGAAGAACATCGAGCTGAAGTCGACGGCGAGGAGCTGAATCTCCTCGTGCACGTGGTCGGCGCTCATTTCGTGCATACGTTTGAAATACGGCATGGCGAGGTCCATGAACTCGCACGCGGCGTTGGTGCGATCCCAGCGCCCATCTCGTCCGTCGGCGCGGGCGACGTCGGTCGGCATCGGGATCGGCTCGAGCGACTCCCAGTACGGCAACGACCGCAGGTGGGGATCCGCGGCGAGAAGCTGTTGCAGATGGGTCGTGCCGGTGCGGGGTAGCCCGGCGATGACGATGGGCCGGTCGATCTCGATGTCGTGGATCTCGGGATGGCGGGCTAGCAAATCTTCCAGCAGCATCCGGTTACGGGTCATCTGCACGAACATGGTGTGCAGCGAGATGCGCCCCATGTGGCTGAGTCGCGGATGCTCCCAGAAGGCGTTGAAGAGCAGTTGCATCCTCCCCAGGTAGTCGTCGGGGCCCGCGTCGGGTTCGGCGATCCCCGCCGCCTGAAGCTCCCCTCTCGCCTGGGCGACCACCCCCTCCACGCTGTAGTCGAGGAGGTCGTCGAGCGCCTTGGCTCCCTCGATCGCCTCGGCGACCTCGGGCGGAAACCGCGGTGCTGCGTAATCGTCGATGCGCACGGGCTCGGGCGTATTCAGGTCGTTGGCAGCGCTCATCGCCCGCCTCCGATCGACCCGGCTCCGACCGGCCCGGCTCCGATCGGTTCGACCGAGGTCGTCAACGGTTCGGGTGTGTGTTCGGGCAGGAACCACCGAAGCCAGATCCTCCCCCTCCGATGCCCCTGGGTCGACACCCAGTTCGGGTGACCTGGATCGCTCGCGGCGACCACGATTTCGAAGCTGCCATCCGGTTCGTAGCGCACCTGCGCACCGTTGATCGTGACGCGATCGCGGTCGTAGTTGTAGGTGTGCAACAGCGGGTTCCACAGCACGAGATTCCAGAATCGGCACTTCGGGGAACGTCCCCGGATGACGAGTTGCTCGCCCTCGGCCAGCTCGAAGGATCCCATGGCGTAGGCGGCATCCCCCGCAGCCCATCCAAAGGTCGCCGTGGGAACCGGGTACGGGTCGGCGACCGCGTTCACGCTGTCCATATCGCCGACCGGCACAATCGCCGCCTGGTCTCGCACCCAGGTGAGCGCAGCGCGGAAACGGCGCGCGAGATCGTCGTCGGTGAACTCGTATGGTGGCGCGTCGTCAATGCATTCGATGCGCCAGGTGCAGCGGCGGCCTGCGACCGGGTCGGCCAGGTAGTCACGGGTGAGGGCCACCACCGACTCGGCGTCGGTGATGATGCCCGGCCCGTCGTCGAGGGGTTCGGGCGCCACCCAGAACGAAAAGCGGCCCTCCTCGTCGAAGGCGAGCTGCTCGTCGTTGACGGTGCCGACGATGCGTTCGGAGTAGTGACCGTCGTCGGGTCCGGCATAGACGGTGAGCGACATGTACGCCGCGTCGCCGCGCCAGCCACTCACGCGGTAACGGCGGCCGGGCCCGATCGGGGCGTGTTGGTAGAAGGCATCGGCGTTGTCGCCGCCCCACTTCTTTGTGGTTCCCACGATGTCGACGAAGCGTGGGGCGTCGACGTCGGCCCAGACGAAGCAGTCGAGCGCCACCTGGGTGATCGAGAAGATCCACCGGTTGACCTCGAGTTGGGACAACTCGTCAGCCAGGTCCGGATGTTCGGCCATCCTGGCGCGCAACCCAGCCATTTCCGCCAGGAGTTCATCGACCGCCTCGACGGTACGAGCGGCAGGCTTCGGTGACAGCGACATGGCTCCCCCTTCAGGCGTGGTTCCCCTCCACACGAAACGGGCGATGTCGCCGGTGCCGTGTGTGCGGTGCACGCTATCGGTCCGGTAGAGTATCCGGGTCGTTCGAGTGAGCGACCCCGCTGAACCGCCGTCGCAGGTCACCGGCGCACATTGGTTGCGCCACATGATCGACCTCGACCGATGACTTCGGCGGACCCCTCAGCGAGGAGCAACATCATGGCGGACACGTCCGCGCCCCCGTTCGCCGAATTCGGTTTCACCGATCTCGGCGTCCCCGAATCCGTCGCGGCCGCAGCGGCCGACAGCGGGTTCGACACCCCCTTCCCCATCCAAACCGCGACCCTTCCCGATTCCATCGCCGGTCGCGACGTCCTCGGCCGTGGCCGCACCGGGTCCGGCAAGACGCTGGCCTTCGCGCTTCCCGTCGTCATCCGCCTCATGGCGAACGACCGCGAGCGTGAGCCCGGCCGTCCACGCGCGCTGATCCTGGCCCCCACCCGGGAGTTGGCGAGCCAGATCTACCGCACGGTCGACGGCATCGCCCGCCCCCTCGGCTTTCGCACCGCGACGGTGTACGGCGGCATTCCCGCCAAGCCGCAGATCGCAGCGTTCCGCAAGGGTGTCGACATCGTCGTCGCCTGTCCTGGCCGCCTCGAAGACCTGCTGCAGCAAAAGGCGCTGACCCTTCAGGGCATCGAGATCACGGTGCTCGACGAGGCCGATCACATGGCCGACCTCGGATTCCTCCCGTCGGTGAAGCGGCTGCTCGACCGAACCCCCGCTGGCACACAGCGACTGCTGTTCTCGGCGACGCTCGATCGCGGAGTCGACGGACTCGTCAAGCAGTACCTCCGCAATCCCGTCACTCACAGTGTCGATAGTGCCGAGTCCCCGGTCGCCACGATGGAACATCATCTGCTGAACGTGACCTCGGAGAACCGCATGGCGGTGCTGATCGAGTTGCTGTCGACCCCCGGCAAGACGATCGTGTTCACGCGCACGAAGCACAAGGCCAAGGCGCTCGCCCGGTCGCTCAACAAGAACGGCATCCCGTCGGTCGACATGCACTCGAACCTGGCCCAGAACGCCCGAGTACGAAACCTCGCGGCGTTCTCCGATGGCCGTGCGACGACGATGGTCGCCACCGACATCGCGGCGCGAGGCATTCACGTCGACGATGTGGCTCTCGTGATTCACGCGGACCCGCCCGTCGAGCACAAGGCGTACCTGCACCGGTCGGGCCGCACGGCGCGGGCCGGCAACGACGGCACCGTGGTCACCCTGGTGTTGCCCGAACAGCGCGGCGATGTCGCCGACCTTGTCCGCAAGGCGAAGATCTCGCCGACGACGACCAACGCGACACCCGATCATCCGATCATCGCCGAGTTGGCGCCCGGCGAACGTCGGCGTTTCACCCGCGAGGAGATCGCGGAGTTGTTGCCGTTCACCGTTCCTCAGCCGGCATCCACGAAGCCCGGCGCGAAATCCGGTGGGAAGGGTTCGGGCGGGAAGAGTTCGGGGAGGTCCGCCGGCAAGACCGCTGGTCGAAAGCTGGCCGCGAGGAACGGCGGTGGTTCAGGCGGAGATTCACGCGGCGGCCTTGGCGACGGCTCCGGCGATCGCACGGCCGACGGCTCCCCCAAGCGTCGCAAGCGCACGAAGAAGCCGACCACCGGCACTGGCCACGGTGGCGCACAGGCATCACGCCACGACGGTGGCTCGGCTGGCTCCCGGCACCGGGACGACCGCCAACCCGCAGGTTCTGGGCGGCCGACCGGACCAGGACGACCGACGCGCAAGAAGCCAACAGCCGCCGGCCGCTCCTCCCGCCCACGCTGACCTCACCCTCCCGGAGTGTCTGTCGTAGTGGTTGTGGTCACCGCCACTACGACAGATGCATCGCGGTCATTCCGCCACGGCGTGGGCTGCGAAGTCGCGATACAGCAAGTCGCCGGTGCGCAACTCCTCCGATAGAGCGACGTTGACAAGCTTGATCACGTGAGGATCGCTGCTGGCGATCGCCTTAGCGGCAATGGCCTCGCGTGACGGCAAGGCGGCACCCCGCCGCTGGTCGAGTTCCTCGACGGTGGCAACCCTTGGAGCGCCGGTCGCGGCGTAGGCCACGGCCGACTCGACGACCATCGCGCGGCAAAGACGCCGCTGCGACCCGTCGTCGAGGAGACTCGCGACGCTACGTGCCGCCCTGGCCGCGGTGACCAGATGGAGGGTGACGAACGACCCCGACGAACCGTGTGCGATCAGCGCGAACTCTGCCACGTCGTCGATCGTGAGGTTCTCGGTCGCAAGGCCGTCCAGTGCGGCACCGAACTCCGGTCGACGCGCTACAGCATCGAGATCCCACGTCGTCGGCGACTCGACCTCCGAATTCCCCAGTGCGCGGAGCACCTCGATGGGACGTCGCGAGCCCGCGTCGAGCGTGCCGTGACGCAGCACGTGAAACCGTGTTTCCCAATCGAGAAGCGCGGCCGCGACCTGCCCACCATGATCTGCCTCGATCCCGTAGGCGAGACGGATCAGCGGATGAAACAGCGCCGTCGCAGGTCCGTCGACGAGCGATGGAGCACGCCGTCGGATCACCTCGGCGATACCGAGCGCATGCACCTCGTCGACGCGTTCGTGGAGTTCGGCGACATCGCTACGAGCCTCCGCACTGCCGTCGCCATGGCGGTCGAACTCGTCTTGGAGACGCTGCGAGGTCGCCCCGAGTTGGTAGAGGGCCACCAGACTCATCGCCAGATGCAGGCTGTAGGTTCCGGCCAAGGCGGGCGAATAGCGGAGTTCCTCGGTCAGCAGCCGATCCAGCATGGTTGCGGAATCAGATCGCTGACTCTCGGGAGATACCGGACGGTCGACGGTGGGCGTTGGAAATGTGTCCATAAGGCGACGGTACAACCTCAAGTACACTTGAGGTCAATGGAGAATCTCACGCCGAAGTTCATCGCCGAGCGGTCGGGAGTCAGCGTGCCGACGCTGCACTTCTACGAACAGCAGGGGCTGATCACGAGTGAGCGGACTCCTGGCAACCAGCGCCGGTACCACCGAGACGTGCTGCGGAGGATCGCGTTCATTCGGGCTGCGCAACGCGTCGGGATCTCACTCGCCGAGATCGCAGCGGCCTTGGCCACCTTGCCGCGGGAACGAACCCCAACCGCTCGCGACTGGGCGCGCCTTTCGAGCCACTGGCGGGCGTCGCTCGATCAGCGGATCGCGAGACTCGAACAGCTACGCGACACCCTCGACGGCTGCATCGGCTGCGGATGCCTCTCACTCGATGCGTGCGCCCTGTTCAACCCCGACGACGAGCTTTCGGCCTTCGGAACCGGAGCCGTTCGGTTCGGCTGATCGCCGCGGGCGCCAGACGGTGGCTTCACTGCGCCATCGTCGAGCGAGCACGCGCACCGCCCGGCATCAGTTGTACATCTGGTACCAGTGGTGGTCTGAGAACGGGCTGTCGTAGATGTACGCGTCGTCAGTGATGACGTTGGGTGATCGCGTGAAAATGTAGTCGATGCGGCGACTTGCGGTTGTCTTCCGTTTGTTCGCTCGGGCGAGGGATACGGCGTCTGCTTCACCCAACACCGCGTACCACCAGCTGTCGAATGCGCCTTGGTTCTCGGCGTACTCCAAGTTGAAGTCACCGGCAACCCAGACCGGAAGGTTCTGGGTCAGGTATTGGTTCGCGACGACGGAGTACTCCCACATCTGCGTCTGACGGATATTGGGCGGGGCGCTTCGGGCAGTCACATGAGCAGAGCAGCCGGTGAGGTTGAAGAGGTTGGAGGCGACACAGACCCAACCGACTCCCGTCTGGTTGGTTGCCTGATTACTGAACGAGCCGTGGCTCCGGATCGCCGCGGAGCCACGAACAGCGACGACGTTCCCGAATCGCCCGCATGTGCCTGAAACGGAGGTGCCCCAGTGGGCCTCTGCGACGTAGCTGTGCAGGCCGAAGTAGTTGTTCCACAGGCTCAGCCATTGAGTCTCGCAAATCTCATTGAACGACACGACAAGGGGATAGGGGTTGGTTCGCGCCTTGAGCGAGTTGAGGACCGCTTGAGCAATGTCGGGGTTCCAACCGCCGTCCGGGTTGCCTTTGGCCCCCCACAGGTTCATGTGCACCACCATGTTGGCGCCTGGTTTCACCGCAGGGCTCGGAATCCCCGCGCTCGCCGGGGTTGCGCCGCCAGCGACCGCGACGACCGCAACGATCGCGACAGCGGCGACCGCTCGTGTACGCCATGGACATCGGATCATGGCGCCTCCTCGAAGCGGAACGTGGAGTCTTCAGCCGCACCCACGAGCCCAATTCGACGATCGCCTAGTCGAATGACGCGGTACGACGAGAATCGCGAATCATCGCTCGCGACTTTGCCAGTCGTCCTCCCACCCTCCAACGCGACGAGCTCGACCGCCGAGTTGTCACCGGGCTCACCGCGCACCTTGACGACCACCGATGGATCGGT
Source organism: Microthrixaceae bacterium (assembly GCA_023957975.1). Classification (NCBI taxonomy): domain Bacteria; kingdom Bacillati; phylum Actinomycetota; class Acidimicrobiia; order Acidimicrobiales; family Microthrixaceae; species Microthrixaceae bacterium. The sequence continues at coordinate 222,685 of JAMLGM010000005.1, forward strand.
GTACTCGTTTGGAACGAACGAACCGACGCTCGCCATGAGCACGGTACGCCAGCCCTCACCGTCCAGCACATCCCACTGAAACCGGCTGGTCCCTTGAGTTGGATTTGCAATGCTGCGCTCCAGATAGAGAGCGTCGGACGAGCAAGAGACGGTCAAACCGGTCGCAACCTCGTCGGGCCCGACTGCCGGGGCGGTGATCGCGTCCAAGTCGCCGCCGTCGGCACCGTAGCGTCGAACCACTTGCGGCTCGTCCGACTGCGGCTTCACGTCTGCCCCGTAGCTGGTCGCTCCGATCGGCGCCATGCCCGCGGCGTAAAGGATCGACCCAACCGGACATGCGTCCGGCAGCGCCACTTCCGAGTCCGGGCGCAACAGGAACCCGCCCGCACCGACCGAGCGAATCATCGGAACCCCGTCGAGCACTCCCCCGCGCAGGTCGGCGCCCCATTGCACACCGAGATGCGCGAGCTCGGCGGTACGTGTGATCTTCCAGCGCTTGGTGTCGAACGTGAGACGCGTCAACGCAACCTCTCCTTCGCAGTACCGATCCCCGTCCGTGTCGGTCGTCAAGGAAGTCAGGCAATGATTTACAAGCACATCGAGGCGCGATTCGCCCGGTGTGGCCACAGCGCCGAGTGATTGGATCTCGCCTTTGATCGGCTCGCGGAGTCGCTCCTTCTGTCCTTCGGGCGCCAGTTCGGCAACAGCGACCGCTGTTCTCACATCGCTGATCGCTAGGAGTCGATCACCATCCACGACAATACGCGTCGGGCCTCCGGCCTCGAATGTCGATCCAGGAATTGAGCCCTCCTCGTCGACCTGACCGCACGACGTCAAGGCTATCGCCATCGCGAACACCGCTACTCGACGTCGATAGCGACCTCTGACGTTTGCAGCCATGGCGCACGCCTCCTTCAATGATGCAAGGTCTCGGCAGTCTATCGACGGGATCAGTGCCCCCCTGCCGAATCGCAGTGCCTGAGCCTCAGCTCAAGGGCATGCGTGTGGGACCACTGGCAGCGAGACGGCGGTGGGTGGCGGGACGATGCCGCCGGGGTTGTTGAAGAAGAAGACGGTGCCGATCGCTGGAACGTCGGGTTCGCCGTCGTATGGTGACACGACCTACGCGTATGACCAGTACGGCAGCCTGGCGGTCATGGTGGATTATGGGCTGGGGTGAAATGCACGTTCGTTGGTTCGTGGGGTGGCGCGTGCCTGAACCGGGTCAACCTCAGACTTGGCCGTCGCGGATCTTGACGACGATCGCGTCGATGAACACGACCGGATACACGCGATCGAGAGGCCGGTTCTGCCACTCGGCCAGCTCGCCGATAACCCGGTCGGTGATCTTGGAGATCGTCTCGCGGCTGATGTCCGTCGAGTACACCTCGGCCAGATGGGCCTCGACCTCACCGGTCGTGAGCCCCCTCGCGGTGAGCGCGATCACCATCGAGTCGACCCCGTCGAGGCGACGCTGACCCTTGCGCACCGTGGCCGGCTCGAAGCTGCCGTCACGATCACGCGAGACGTTGAGCTCGACCGGGCCGATCTCGGTGATCACCGTCTTGGACCTGGTCCCGTTGCGGGAGTTGCCGTGGTTGCGACCCTCGGCGGCGTGCTTGGCGTAACCGAGATGCTCATCCATCTCGACCTCCAAGCCCGTCTCGAGCACCTGCTTGGTCAGATCGCTCAGCAAGCCACCAGGGCCCACCAAGCTTTTGCCATCGGCACGGGCCTGCTCAACGAGCTGCTCGGCCAGCGAACTATCGGGCCGCTCCTCACCGGGCTCATCCGCTGGCGTCGCCACCATCACATCATGGTCTGCCATCTGACATCTGTCCTTGCTCGCCGAGCAAAGCCGCTCAGCGTGTCAGGCCAGACCAGTTACACCGCAGATCTGACAGTCCCCCCTCTGGTTGCTTCGCAACACCCAGAAAAGCCCACCAGCAGGGCACTTGTCGCGTTTCGAAACTCTCAACCCATATCAACCCCGTGAAGAATCAAGGTTAGCCAATATTGATCCGCACGTTGCCGTGGGAGTAGTTTTCGCAATCGAAATCACGCTAGATTCTGTTCACTCATACGCCAAATAGAATCAGACAAATTAGGACGCCCAATGTAGAGGAAACGAACAATGGTACTGCTGCGCCTTTTACCCGAGCGTTCGAGGCCCATGCAGTTGCAGATATAAACCCAACGAGAATCGTTGTACTTACAATGCTAATGTAGAAAGACTTTACCGTCGAGTTTACCTGTGTGCGCGAGACGATGAGGATTCCTCGAAGAGACAGCACGAGGTGCAGGACTGCCGTTAGGATGGCCAGTACCGTGAGTATGGATGACTTACCTTTGTCATCGTCCCGGCTATCTAGCATCTGCGAAATTCCTCCCGTCCGCGGTAGAGGTATTCGCAGCGCATAGCGGCAGCCATGCGTGACCACGTCATTCGTCCGACGAACGACGAGAAAAATGTTGGAGCAGTATTCTCGATACCTCCGCTGCCCGCTTGTGCGGCAACTTCGAGGTATACAAACCGTTTGGTTCCCTCTGACCGGATGTTGAAACTGAAGTTCACGACTCCACCACGAGCAATGTGATCATCGAGGGCTACGAAAGTGAATGAGTATTCGGTCGCAGCTATCACCTGTACGTAGCCCGGGGCGTAGTTCGAACCCGTGAGGTATAGTACATTACCAACTGAGATTGGAGGGTCACATGTTGTTGCGCAAGTCTTGACTTCGACTCGGAATGGAAAGTAGTCGTTTGGGTTCGATTTGATGCGTGATTCCTGCGCCTTTGCGTCAGCAGTTCCACCCTCAAACAAGTTCCATGAATGACGATATATCTCGCCGTATGTCTTAGGTTTCGCGACTGGACCGTTCGCTGGTACGCACGATCCATACAGCGTTATCCAGTCGAGACATTTGACAGTATTTGTTGGAGTTTGATCTCGCTGGTTGGAGTCTGGGTTGCGTGTGGGTACGTTGCGTGTTGATGTTTGTGGGTGTGCTTTTGCCCATGCGAAGTTGATGAGGTCGAGGCGGCGGGTGATGACTGGGGTGGTGACGCTTGCGGCGTGGTATTTGGCGAGTTCGTTGACGGCTTCGTTTCCGAGGTGGCCGAATACCGCGTAGATGCGAAGGTATTCGCCGGCGAGATATGCGTCGGTTTGTTGTCGGATGTCTCGTTCGTAGGCGGCTCTTCCAGCAGCGGTGTTCTGGTAGTTTGCCGCATCGACCTTTCGGAGGTAGCTGTCGAAGCGGTCGAAGTCTTCTTGCTTGGGTGCGTGGCCGTTGGGGTCCCAGTTGGTGAGGGGGTTGTTGTGGGCGTAGGTGTAGCGGTTGAGGCTGATGGGTTGTTCGAGGCGTCCGTTGTGGGTGTCTCGTGAGGTGAAGTTGGCGGTGGTGGGTTGGTAGTGGCGGGCGCCCATCCAGACTTCGTTGGTGGTGGGGTCGGTGTAGTCGGATTGGTAGCCGATGGTTGGGGTGAGGGTTCCGGTGGTGGCGCGGGGTTCGCCGTAGGGGGTGTAGTCGGTGGTGTTGTCGACGTGTCCGGTGTTGGGGTCGCGTAGAGCGACGAGGTTGTTGCGTGCGTCGAGCACGGCCCAGCGGGGGTTGATGCCACCGTTTTGTTCGAGGGATACCACGGTGCCGTCGGGACGGTGGTTGAATGTCCAGGTGCCGTCGGTGGTGGGGTCGAGGGTGAGGCCGGTATAGGTGAACGCGGTGGAGTTGCGGGTGGCGATACGTCCGAGTCCGTCGTAGGTGAGTGTGACCGTGCCGTTGGTGAGGTTCTGGTTGAACACGTCAAATGTTGAGGTGGTGGTGCCGGAGGTGGTGGTCACAGCGTCCAGGGTGCCACGGTCGCTCCAGGTGTTGGTCGCGCCCCCGCCGGAGGTCAAACGGTTTTGGGGGTCGTAGGTGTAGGAGACCCCACCCGCGCTGGTGCGGTTTCCGGCTTTGTCGTAGGTGTAGTAGGTCGGGGTGCCTGAGGTCCATGCTTCGGCGAGTTGGCCGAGTGTGTCATAGTTGAACCATTGGAACCCGGTATCGGCGGGGTTGGAGGTTCCCCACACGTTGAGGGTGTGCAAGTTGTTGTCGCCGTCGAAACCGTAGGACCGGGCATAGGTTTCGGGGTTTCCGTTCGAGTCGGGTACGAACACGTCCCATTCGACGCGTCCGTAGGTGTCGTGTCCGGTCCATCGTGTTGGCGTGTCGGGCCAGGGAGCCAGGGTGGAGTCGTAGTTTGCTTGGTAGACGCGTCGCCCGGCGTTGTCGTAGCCGTACTCGATTTGACCGCCGGTGAGCGGGTCGGTTTCGGTGAGGAGTCGTGCGGCGTCGTCGTAGGTGTAGACGGCGGTACCGGTGGAATCGGTTCGGGTGACGAGTTGGCCACGGGCATCCCAGTCAAAGGTTGCGGTACCGGCACCTCCGGTGACGGTTGTGGGCAGTCCGCGGTCGTCGTAGGTGACGCTCACTGCTGTGGCGGGGTGTGAAATCGAATTGATTCGTCCTTCGGTGTCATACGCGAATGTTCGAGAACCGGTAGCGCCGACACCGGTTTCGGTGAGGGTACGGCCAGCTTCGTCGAAGGTACGGTTCAACGCGACCGAGCCCGGCTGGGTTTGCGACACCACCAACCCCGCAGGGTCATAGCGGTAACCCCACGTGCGATCGACAGCGGGTTGACCGGAGCTGGTTTCGGGTTCGATCCTCGCTTCGAGCAGGTTCCAGGATTGATAGTCCAACACGGTGTCATAGCCGCGGCCGTTACGAACCCGAGTGTTGTTCCCGGCCGGGTCATAGAACAGACTCGTTGTCGCTGCCGCAGCACCGGTACCGACGGTGACGGCACTCATCCGCCCCGCAGCGTCCCACCCGACAGCGGTTTGCACGCCTTCGGGTGTGACGGTGCTGGTACGCAACCCTCGTTTGTCGTAGCTGAACGTGGTCATCAACGGTGTCGCTGCGCCACCGGTTCCGGCATGGGTTGCGCTGAGTTGGCGGCCGGCTTGATCGTAGGTCGCGGTGTTCCACACGTTCGTCGCGTCGATCACCGTGTCGGTGTCACCGAACGCGTTGTACACCGTTGTCGACGTAGCTGAATCATCCCGGGTTTGATGCACCCTCGGGTTATTGGGTGCCAACGGTTTCGTTGGACCTCTGGGCGGCATAATACGCGGCTTCAGCCTCGACTGGGGGCACGCGTCCGAGACGGTGCATCAGCCGGTCGTTGTTGAACCAGCCAACCCAGTCCGCAGTGATGTGCTCGACATCAGACACGTTTCGTAGCGGGCCGCGTCGAAACGGCGAATCAGCTCGGACACACTCGGTCTTGAACAACCCGATCGTGGTTTCAGCCAGAGCGTTGTCGTATGCGTCACCAACCGTGCCGATAGATGGTCGAAGCCCCGACAGGACCAGGGTTTCACCGAAGCGCACCGCGGTGTATTGGGACCCGGCATCGGAGTGATGAACCGCCCCCGCAACGCTGTGGCCCTGACGTTGACGCAACGCGACGGCTTGGCGGATCGCGGCCTCGACAAAGGACGTGTGCTTCGACATCGACGCTTCCCAACCGATGATCGCACCCGCGTACGCGTCGATCACAAACGCCACATACGCGAAACGGCCATCAACCAGTTTCACGTAGGTGAAATCAGCGACCAGCAGCCGGTTCGGGGCGTCAACACGGAACTGGCGGTCCACAAGGTCAGGAGCCCTCACCGCAGCCGGATCCGCAACGGTGGTGCGTACTCGGGCTTGGCGTCGAACCCCGTGCCAACCGTTGAGTTTCATCAACCGCTCAACCGTGCACCTTGCGACAGGGATCCCTTCGCGACGGAGATGAGCCCACATTTTGAGCGACCCATACACCGCTTCAGGGCGACGCCGCCCCGTGTGGTCAGGCTCGTGATAGCCGGCGAGGATCTCGGTGATCGTGGCGTCCCACAACGCCCGTTTCGAAGGCGCTCTGGCCGCCCAGGCGTGAAACGTTCTCGGAGCGATCTTGACACCAGACGCGTTCAGCGCCCGGCAGATCGAAGCGACCCCGAAACGGGTTTTATGGGCTGCGATGAACTCGCAGAGCTCGGACGTTGTTAGCGACGTGAGCGCGGGTCGCTCTCCCGCACGAAGAAAGACGTCGCAGCTTTCAACACCTCGATCGTTTCTTCGAGCTCACGGTTCTTGCGTTTCAACTCGCGGATCTCTGCGGCGGCTTCGCTGGTCACGCCTGGCCGTTCACCACCATCGACCTGTGCTTGACGAACCCAGTTCCGCAACGTTTCGGCATGCATCCCCAAACGGGTAGCGACTGCTTTGATCGCTTGCCATTCCGACGGGTACTCCCCGACGTGATCGGTCACCA